>JBBQVV010000060.1:0-21950 GCA_038211235.1 Chthonomonadales bacterium
ACAAAGGAGCATTTGTAGGGCGCGATCGGATAGCGGCCACGAACGAAATCGGACCCCGGCACAAGCTGATGGGGCTGGTATGTGACGATCGCCAGCAGCCACGGCAAGGGTGCGTCATTTACTGCGGCGACACCGCGATCGGCACGATCACGAGCGGAGCGTTCTCTCCAACGAGAATGCAGGGTATCGCGATGGGTTTTGTCTCGTCGTCGTTCGCGAGGAGCGGCAAGCACGTGGAGGTCGAAGTCCGCAATAAGCGCATAGCCGCTGTGATTACACCAAAGAAGGCACTCTTGAAGGGAGTGACGACCTCGTAGGTGTTTCAGCTGCCGAACCATGCGCTTAATTAGATTGGGAGGATCAACGGCATGTCATCAATTCCGGCGGACCTGAAATACAGTAAGACTCATGAGTGGATTCGAGTGGCCGGAGACCTTGCCGTAATCGGCATCACGGACCATGCCCAGGCAGAATTGGGCGACATTACCTATCTTGACCTTCCGCACTTGGGCAGGATACTCGAAGCGGACACTCAGTTTGGAGAGGTTGAGTCCGTCAAAGCGGTTTCCGAACTGTTTGCTCCCGTATCTGGCGAGGTTCTTGAAACGAACACGGGGATCTCGGACATGACTGAGGCCGTAAATGAAGACCCCTATGGAAATGGCTGGTTGATCAAGGTCAGGCTCTCGAATCCGGGGGAGCTGTCCAGCCTCATGGATGCCGCTGCTTACGCAGAGTTCTCCGAAGTCGGAGGCCACTAGCAGGTGAGCTACGTCAGTAACACCGATACCGACCGCGCGGAGATGATGGAGAAGATCGGTATTCAGGACTTCTCCGAACTGCTTGATCCCATCCCGACATCCGTGCGGCTGCAGCGGCCGCTTTCCCTTCCTCCTGCCTTAGACGAAGTCGCTCTGGTTCGCCATCTTAACGACTTGGGAGCTAGGAACGCGGATCTGGATCGAAACCTCTGTTTTCTCGGAGCCGGAATCTACGATCACTTTAGACCTTCCGTAGTGGCAGCTCTTCAAAGCCGAGGGGAGTTTCTTACCGCGTATACGCCTTACCAGCCCGAGCTCAGTCAAGGGATGCTTCAGGCTATTTACGAGTATCAGACGCTGATCTGCGGGCTGACAGGTATGGATCTGTCGAATGCATCGATGTATGACGCCGCCACAGGTCTCGCCGAGGCCGCGTTGATGGCAACCAATCTGACGGATCGGAGGGAGATCGTCTGCTCGAGTGCGGTTCATCCGCACTACCGAAGCGTTATTGAAACGTACGCGGCGTCCACGGGGTACCGCGTTCTCGCGGCGCCGCTGTCTGGATATGAGACAGACGTCGACGCACTGAAATTGGTGATCGGAAATGACACCGCTTGTGTCATTTCGCAGCAGCCCAACTTCCTCGGCTACCTGGATGATGTCCGGGCCATCACTGAGATTGCCCACAGCGTCGGCGCGCTTTCGGTTGTATCGGTCGATCCGATCTCTCTTGGCTTGCTGACGCCGCCCGGTGAATACGACGCCGATATCGTCGTGGGCGAAGGTCAATCTCTCGGAAGTCCGATGGGGTTCGGTGGTCCACTCTTGGGGTTCTTCGCATGCAAGCAGAAGTACGTTCGCAGCTTTCCAGGCCGTATTGTTGGGGCGACGTTGGATCAGCAGGGCAGACGCGGATATACGATGACGCTTCGGACCCGCGAACAGGACATTCGCCGCGAACGGGCAACCTCCAACATCTGTACGAACCAGGCATTGATCGCGCTTGCAGCTACAATCTACCTGTGTGAGCTGGGAAGGTCCGGGCTGCGCCAAGTAGCGGAGCTTTGTCTGCAGAAGTCGCACTACGCACAACAATCGTTGGCCAACGTTCGAGGTGTCCGGATCGACAATGCGCCTTCGAGGTTCTTCAAAGAGTTTACGATCCGCCTGGATGAGCCTCCGGCGGATGTAAATCGCGCTCTGTTGAAACAACAAATCGTCGGCGGTCTGCCTCTTGGAAGTTACTATTCGAAAATGGACGATTCAATGTTGATCTGCGTAACGGAAACAAAAACCCGACAGGACATCGATCGCTTCGTTGTGGCCGTTGAAGACAGCATGAGGGACCGAGAACATATATGAGTGAGCCATTGATTTTCGAGAAGAGCCGGATCGGCAGGCGTGGTGCCAATCTCCCCGAATGTGATGTGCCGGTCCAGGACGCGGCCGTGCTGCTTGGCTCCAAGAACCTCAGGACTGACCTCCCGCTACCGGAAGTTTCCGAACTCGACGTCGTGCGACACTTTACACATCTATCGCATCGCAACTACTCGATCGACGGCGGCTTCTACCCACTTGGCTCCTGCACGATGAAGTACAATCCGAAAGTCAATGAGAAGACGGCGGCGATCCCAGGTTTTGCGAGTCTCCATCCGCTCCAGCCCGTCGAATGCGTTCAGGGCGCCCTGTCCGTCCTTTATGAGCTTCAGGCAATGTTGTCCGAGATGTGCGGCATGTCGATGACGACTCTGCAGCCGTCGGCAGGCGCGCACGGTGAGCTGCTTGCGATGATGATGGTCAAGTCGTATCACGGGGCCAGGGGCGAGGCGCATCGCAACGTAGTTGTCATACCGGACGCCGCCCATGGAACGAACCCCGCGAGTGCCGCTCGATGCAACTTCAAGGTAAAGGGCGTTCCTTCTAATGCGAGGGGACTAACCGATCTAGACGCTCTCGATCGCGCGCTTGATGGGAATGTCGCGGCGTTCATGCTGACAAACCCCAATACTGTGGGACTCTTTGAGACTGATATCGTCAAGATTTGTGAGCGGGTACATGCGGCGGGCGGCCTCGTCTATTGCGACGGCGCAAATATGAACGCCATGCTAGGAGTTACCAGGCCGGGCGACATGGGTTTCGACGTGATGCACTTCAACTTACATAAGACATTTAGCACGCCGCACGGGGGCGGGGGACCGGGCTGTGGCGCCGTGAGCGTACAGGATGGACTGGCCCCCTACTTGCCCGTACCGCTGGTAACCAGGACCGTTTCCGGACCGAACACATCGTACGCCTTCGACTTCGAACGCCCACAAAGTATAGGGAAGATACATTCGTTTTATGGCGCCTTTCTACTGGCCGTTCGCGCCTACACCTATATTCGCAGCCTAGGACCTGAGGGAATCCGAGAAGTCGCGGAAAACGCCATCCTTAATGCGAACTACGTGCGGAGCCAACTCGCCGGGCACTACGATGTCGCGTACGGGAACCAGGTCTGCATGCATGAGGTAGTACTATCAGCGCAGCGACAAAAGCAGAAGCACGGTGTGCGCGCTCTCGATATCTCCAAGCGCCTCATGGACTTCGGCTTTCATCCACCGACCAACTATTTTCCGCTAATTGTACCGGAAGCACTGATGATCGAACCCACGGAAACCGAGAGTAAACAGACCCTCGATGAGTTCATCGAAGCCATGATACGGATCGCCGAAGAGTGTGAGAGAGACCCCGAAATCGTTCGCTCCGCGCCCCATGTCACTGTCGTATCCCGGCTCGACGAGACGATGGCTGTAAAGCAGCTGGATCTTCGATATAGCCCGGCAATTGCGAACCATGACGGCGATTGAGTCCTGCGCGGCGAGTCCGCCAAAGCAGCATGCCGTGCAATTGACAGACATTCGGGGTTGTGTTATACTTTGTCCACGCAACACAGTATTACGACTCGTCGTTCCGCAAGTGTGTCAGGATGCCAGATCACTCGTCCGCGGTCGCGTGGGATATATAGAGGAATAAGCTACATGCAAAAGAAGATTCTCGCCGTGGATGACGAACGGCATATCGTGCGGCTCGTGCAAGTGAACTTGGAGCGCGCGGGGTATGCGGTCGTTACCGCGTTCGACGGTAAAGACGCGCTGGAAAAGGTAGCGTCCGAGCAGCCTGACCTCGTTGTACTTGACGTAATGATGCCGTATATGGATGGCTTCGAAGTTCTTCAAAATCTGCGCAAAAATCCTGAGACACGAGAGCTCCCGGTGATCATGCTTACCGCCAAGGCGCAGGATGCGGACGTCTTTCGTGGCTGGCAGAGTGGCGTCGACTGTTACCTGACCAAGCCGTTCAATCCCATGGAGCTGATATCGTTTGTGAAGCGCATTTTCAAGTCGCTCGAGTCCGGCGACGATGGGAATCGTTATGACCTGGGGAACGGTTAGTACAGTACGGAAGGATAGTCTTTGAAATCCGGCAAGATCGCGGGCGTAATCGTTGCCGTCGGATTGGCGGCCGCGGCCACTGGTATTGTGGTTGTCGCAGCCATCGCACGGTGGCAAGAGCGACAAGATCAGGACAGTACGCTCGTAACCCGCATTAGAGATATTCAGGATGTCTTAAGTGATTGCGACCGAAAGCTCCGCGCGATCGAGCGGCACATGGTTCCAGAGTTTCCCGGCCAGGCTGTGATTTCTACTCAGGCGAGTTCAAACGGTTCTTAGACATCCACGCTGATTTTCCTCGTACTCGTAACCCGCCGTCGCGGGCTAGAGCCTATTGGTTCCAGCCCGCGACGGCGTTTATTCGTGACTGCCCCTAATAGGATGTGTGTGGTTTTTTTGGTTGTAGACAACAAAAACGTCCGATAATAGTAGGTATGTCAGCTAAAACCGGTGGGGGACATGATTGGGGACCCTAAATCAAGATTGGGGGGGTCGAAACTTACCACTAGTCCACAGGAATGTGCCTGGGTTCACTCCCGACGCTGAAGATGGGCCATTACGACCTACTCCTGCGTTGTGGCCTCCAACACTGCTTCCGCAACGTAAATAGGGGCTTTATAGCGCAATGCGAGCGCAATTGCGTCGCTTGGGCGCGCGTCTATGTCGAGAGACTCGCCATTATGATTCAATGTGATTCTCGCGTAGAACGTCTCCTGCCATAGGTCATCGATCGTGATCCGTTCGACGGTCACGCTAAGCCGCTCAAGGATATTCTTCATGAGGTCGTGCGTGAATGGACGGTCTGGAGTTTCGCTCTCGAGGGCGAGTGAGATTGCCAGTGCAACATCACGAAGTACGTAGATGCGAAGTTCACGGCCACGATTGTCACGCAGGAGCACAAAGGTTGTGTTTAGCGTAGGCTGACCGGTTCCACCCTCTGGGACGGCCTCGTAGACATTGACGATCTTGACTTCCTTTTCGTTTAACGCATGCCTGACCCGGTTTTCGGGCTCCGCGCGGAAATCGTCGCCACGTCCACCTCCTTCCTCGTCGGGCCGCCAGTCTCCAAACAGATCTTTGAAGTCGTTGCCCACAACCGTCCTCCGTTCTTGCTCGGCCCGCTAATCATCTCCTTTAATGGTCTTGTCCACCATATTCAGAAATTCCTTGTTTGACTTTGTGTGCTGCAGTCGATCTTTGAGGAGCTCCGTGGCTTCAAGAGGATCCAGACCATACAGGAGGCGTCGCAACTTTACTACTTGCTTATACGTGTCCTCATCGTAGAGGAGTTCGTCTTTTCGCGTGCTGGACTTCAAGGCGATCGCGGGAAAAATGCGCTTGTCCGCAAGACTGCGGTCAAGTTCCACCTCCATATTGCCTGTTCCCTTATACTCTTCGAATATAAGATCGTCCATACGGCTTCCCGTCTCAACCAGGGCGGTCGCCAGGA
The DNA here is from genome assembly GCA_038211235.1 of Chthonomonadales bacterium. GTDB lineage: Bacteria > Armatimonadota > Chthonomonadetes > Chthonomonadales > Chthonomonadaceae > DATGJU01. The sequence goes on from JBBQVV010000060.1 coordinate 5,646, forward strand.
TGGTCAAACTGCCACCCTCTTCTATGTTACGCGCTGCGCCAAAGAAACGTTTCGGGCGGTAAAGCGCGGCTGGGTCCAGGCCGCCGGCGAGCGTGCGGCCACTTGGATTTACGGTCAAATTGGACGCTCGTGTGTACCGCGTAAGACTGTCCATCAACACGACGACGTCTCGTTTGCTTTCCGCAAGTCGCTTCGCCTGCTCAAGGACCATGTCCGCCACTCGCATGTGGTTGTCAGGCGTTTCGTCGAATGTGGAGCTGATCACTTCGCCCTTTACCGATCGGCGGATATCGGTTACCTCTTCCGGACGTTCATCAATCAACAGAACGATCAGTACACACTCCGGATGATTTGTGGCGATCGAATTGGCGATCGTCTTAAGAATCGTTGTCTTGCCTGCTTTCGGCTGTGCAACGATCATTCCGCGCTGTCCCTTGCCAATCGGACTGATCAGGTCCATTATACGGCCGGTCATTTCGCTCCGAGTGGTCTCAAGCGTCAGGCGCGAGTTCGGGTAGATCGGAGTCAGATCGTCAAAGTTCACGCGATTGCGCGCGACCTCCGGGTCGACCCCATTGACCGCCTCGACGCGGAGCAGTCCGAAGTACTTTTCAGACTCCTTGGGTGGGCGGACCTGCCCCGTTACTTCATCGCCCGTCTTTAGTCCGAAGCGCTTGATCTGCGCCTGAGCAATGTAGATATCCTCGGCATTAGGAGAGAAATTGCTTCGTCGCAGGAACCCCCATCCGTCTGGCAGGACTTCGAGAATACCCTTGGCTATGATCGGCCCGTTACGATCGGTCTGCAGCTGCAGTATTCGACCAATGAGCTCATCCTTGCGAGTGATGGTCGCGCCGTTACCGACGCCGAGCTCCTTCGCAAGGTCTTGCAGATCGCCAAGGCCCTTGTTCTCTAGATCTGAGAGATTGAAACTGAGGTTGTCTTCCATGCGTGTGTACCGCCTCGCCATAAGTAGGAACGTGCTAAGATGAATGCAGAGCGGGCCGCGATAACTGCCCAGCGTTTGAGAAGTAAATCGAAATGCGATACGGGAGTGCGCAAGAGGTCGGTTTGCCAGCCACTGGAATAGTGGGCGACATAAGCCAATCGGAAACACACACACACTAACAGATGTCCAAATCTAACTGACTGAACCCTAAACGAACCCGCTTGCGGCAGGTATGGCCGTTGACCGGAGCCAGATCTGAACTGCAGCGTGCCCACGAATCACGCAGAAGCGCTATACGGCGCCGTGAGTACACGACCGCCGCGGGACCGAATAATATCCTGTGAGTTGCAATTCGGAATCAGTTTCGCCAATGGGATAGAGAATAATGTCTGGGCGAGGAAAACAGGAAGCGTATGACCTGTTCCGGCGAACTGCCGCGAAACACATGAGGGACATACCGACAACAACAGTATATCATACTCTCAGAGTTTTGTCCATGATGTTTCCAAGGAAATCCTCATTTCACGTATACTCCGCGGTCGACAATGGAGTAAAGTTCCTACCAGGACGGCTCGATCTCGCTTGGAAGGTTGACGCCAGACCGGACCGCACGTCAGTCCACGTGCACGCTATCCTCTTCGTGAACGACGTAGCCGATGTACGGTAGATTTCGATATCGCTCGGCGTAGTCCATGCCATAACCTACAACGAACCGATCCTCGATTACGAAGCCCCTGTAATCTATCTCCACGTCAACTCTTCTGCGCGCCGGCTTGTCGAGGAGAACGCAAACCTTGACACTTGCAGCCTGTCGCGCCGTCAGGCTCTCGATCAAAGAGCTGAATCGCAGAGTGAATCCCGTGTCCAGAATGTCCTCGACAATAATCACATGCTTTCCGCGGACGGCCGCGTCGAGATCCTTAAGGATGCGCACTGTGCCGGACGACTCCGTGGAGGCGCCGTACGAAGCCAGTGTAACGAAGTCATACTCAACAGGGCGATTGATGGCCCTTACAAGATCCGCAAGGAACAGCGCCGCCCCTTTGAGAACCCCAATGAGCAGCAGGCACTCGCTTTGATCGGCAAAGTCCAGTGCGATCTGCGCGCCAAGCTCTGAGACGCGATTCTGAAGATCTTCCTTACTAATCAAGACTGCCACCGAGTGAGCGGGCAGCGTTTGGAGTCCCATTTCGTGCCAGTCATTCCCACTCGATGGTAGCAGGCGGTTTTGAGCTGATATCATATACCACCCGATTGACGCCCGCGACCTCATTCACAATGCGACTGCTCACCACCTCCAATACTTCATACGGTATGCGCGCCCAGCTAGCGGTCATAAAATCGTCGGTGGTAACTGCGCGGAGAATGATGGGATGCGCGTACGTCCGAACGTCACCCATAACGCCAACGCTGCGAATGGGGGCCAGGACCGCGAGAGCCTGGCTCATCTCTCGGTATAGCCCTGCCGCTCGAAGTTCGTCAATGAAGATTGAGTCGGCCTCTCGCAGCAGAGCCAATCGCTCCCGTGTGACCTCACCTAGTATGCGGATTGCCAGGCCGGGTCCAGGAAACGGATGCCTCCAAACAATAGACTCAGGAAGTCCGAGCTGAACCGCCACAGTCCTCGCTTCGTCCTTGAACAGCATGCGCCGCTGTTCGATCACCTTGAGACCCATATCCTCGGGCAGGCCACCCACGTTATGGTGTGTTTTGATCGTTACTGACTGCCGACTTCCCCCACTCTCGATCACGTCCGGATAGAGAGTCCCCTGCGCCAGGTACGCAGCGTCGCTAATATTTTCGGCATATTCTTCGAAGACCCGTACAAATTCGGCGCCGATGATTTTTCTCTTGGATTCTGGATCGACTATGCCCTCCAGCTTTGCCAGAAACCTTGGACCCACGTCGGCGCAGATAAGCTTGATACCGAGAGCCGCCGCGAAGTCAGTGCGTACCTGTTCGGCCTCGCCCTTTCGCAAGAGCCCGTGATCCACGAAGATGCAGGTAAGCTGATCGCCGATCGCGCGATATACCAGAGCCGCAACACAGCAGCTGTCGATACCTCCCGACACCCCGCAAATGACTCCGGATGATCCGACTTGCTCCCGAATTCTGTGGATCGCGTCCTCGACAAATCCGGCGGCGGTCCACGAGCCTGAACATCCGCACGGGCCCATCAGAAATGAACGCAGGAGCTCTGTACCGAACGGAGTGTGCGCAACCTCGGGATGGAACTGGACCCCGTACAGAGCTCGTACGGGATTCGCCATCGCCGCGACGGGTGCGCTTGAGGTGGTGGCCAGGACCTGAAAACCCGGCGGAGGAGTGAGAACCTTATCACCGTGACTCATCCAGCACATTGCTGTGTCGCCGGCCTTGCCCACCCTGTCAAACAACGGAGCAGGCTCTAGAATCGTCAACTCGGCGCGTCCATACTCCCGACGTTCCGCAGGCCGGACTTCGCCACCGAGCTGATAGGTCATAAGCTGCTGCCCATAGCAGATCCCAAGCACCGGGATACCCGCGCTATAGAGGTCTGGATCTGCCATGGGTGCGCCCGAGTCGTAGACGCTTGAAGGGCCGCCCGACAGGATAATTCCGCGTGGTCGCCTCTCTTGCAGCGCGGACAGGGTCACGTCGTGTGAAAGGATTTCGCAATAGACGCCACATTCACGAACCCGCCGGGCTATCAATTGGGTGTATTGGGCGCCGAAATCGAGGATAATGACGAGCTCGGCAGGCTCGTACTCAAGGGGAGTCATAGAAGGATTCCCTTCAGGCAGCGCTCACATATCATCGGCAATTCCATCGTCGTACTCAACATTAAGCCTCTGTTCAGACCGCTCCGTCCGCATTGTATCCCTCGGAGTGGCGCCGTCCAGCCGGCTCTGCGGCGTGTCTAGCCAGATCAGATACGACGTAACCAGGCGATCACGTGCCGCGTCAAGACTGAGGCCGTCGGCGATCAGTTCAGATCGTTCGTCCTGCCATCGGCGGTTCGCGTCATCGCGGAGTGTCGCCTCGCGCCAACCCATGGCATCGCCCCAGGACATACCTTCGCCCATGTCGCTGGGGAGCCAAAGGCACCGCAGGTCAAGATCGTTCTCCAACTCCTCGCACCAGGCGCGAAACCCAACTTTCCACTCGGCCTCGTCCTCCCCGGCGAGTACTTGCAAGGCGCGCAGCCGCTGCTGGTAGAAAATGGTGTCCTCAAGCGTTGCGGCCACCCAGTCAGGCAGAGCCATGCCTGAATGCTCATGCAGATACTGAACAAATCTCTGCAGAGAATCGGTCAGCCGTTCCTGAGTTTCACGATCGGCGGACGACTTACGAAGATAGTGACTGAAAACGAACCACCTGAGCTCGTATTCGTTGACATCCGGCACTGACTTTCGATGCTGGTTTGCGAGATAGTCTACGAGCGACTCAGCGTTACAGCAGTCCTGCTGAGCCGTACGAGAATCCAGACCTACATGGGACTCGAGCCAATTCACGAATCCGTCGAGTTGCCCGTATCCGGCTTCGAGAAGCGACTGGATGTCCTGTTCCTCACCGTAGTCGTCAGCTGCATCCTGCCAGCTGTCGGCAGGATCGTCAATGTCGTTCATTGGTCACTCGCTTCGGTGAGTCAACATCGGCGTTCGCTGTGATATCAACGAATCGTGCCAGCCATCATCACGATCAGCCAAGCGTACGCTGGAACGCAAGGCAAGATGCTCCCAGGTAGACCAGCAGGATGATGCCGGCGATATTTGCATACCTCGGTGGAAACAACGATCTCCAGCCGAGCGCCCAGAGGAGCGTAATCGGCAGCATTGCCGGGTAGAAGTATCGGCCCTGCGCCTGGAAGTAACGCGAAGTAAAAACTGCAAAGCTTGCGCCCACCAGGCCCAACAATGCGGCGAGCATCCACAATCCGTGCGTTTGAGAACGGGATATGACCATCTTTCCGGTTCGAGAGAGCAGGAGCGGGCCCGCCACTGAGGCAATCGCACTTACTCCCGCGAGCACGGAAAGCTGGATCGGCAAGAAACTCGGGACTCCCCATTGCGCTCCACGCGCCGTACTGTAGACCGCGAAGAAGCTCTGAAATGTCCATAGAGCTACGAGGCACGCATACCCTGGCCAGCCATCCACCCTCAAGCCCGCCGTGCCGGAGATAATGTCCGAGGACTTAACTGTACCCTCAAAAGACTGCCGGAACGCAGAAAGCGGAAGCCATTCGTGGTATATCAGTCCATTACGAATGAACCACCAGCCGCTCACCAACATTGCCACCGTTGCTATCACCAGCAAGGATCGCCACACCGCGCTCTTACTCTCACCATTGCGATAAAGCAGTAGCAAAGCAAGGGCTGTAAACGGAATCAAAAGGATCGCCGTCAACTTGGTTAATAGCGCCGCGCCAAGCACCGCGCCGAGGAAGATCGATCGCTTAAGTGTTAATCCAGCGACCAACGAAGTAAACCACAACAGCAGATAACCGCTGAAACCGAGCTCCAGCAGTCCGTCATTGTTCACCACGGAGGTAATCGCACCGTGTCCAGGAATGAGCGCGGCGATCCCAGCAGCGATGGTTGCAACTTCGGGCCATTCAGGAAACAGGACGCGGACTGCCCTGTAGATTGTTAGAATGCAGGCCAGACCGATCAAGATGGAGACGGTCCGTACTCCCTTCTCACCGAGAGCCAGGAAGCGCGCTGCCAACAAGTAGTAGAGAGGCGGCTGATGCCATTCGTAAGATGGAGCCGATTCGTGGCCGCTAAGCGCCGGCGCTGCGCGCGTCGGCATGCGGCCCGTTGAAACGACGCGGACCACGGTAAGGTGCGCGGCTTCGTCGGGCGCATCCTGGTATCCCGTGGCGCCCGTGGGCGTGCGTACCGCGTGAACACCTGCGAACACCAGATAGATCAACACGATCGCGCCCATGAGCATATGCCAACGCAGCGACGTCCGGCGCTCACCGTGCGAAAACGGCGCCAGTGGCTCGCCCGCGTCGTTGGCGGCTGCCCCAAGACCGGTAGCCCGAGGGTGTTTCATGATCGCGTCACCCCTATTTCAAGGACAACAACGCCATGGTGCGAATATCGGACGACCCATTCGCCGGTCTGAATAGCATCTCCGACGATCCGGCGCCAGCCGGTACCGTTTCCATCGTACCATTGCCGCATAAGCGCTTGTACGGCATCCTCATCATCCGGTATGGGGAGATGTGAGCCCGCAGGAGAGTTGTTCAAGTTAAAAAGTGCGAATCGGACCTTGTGCTCTTCAAGCCAGTTGCTAAGGTCCCTACCATTCCGCATTGTGTCATATGGTATATACGACGAGTGTTCACCATTGCCCCACAGATACGGCCGGTCTAAATAGAAGCCATGCACATCCTCGTAGATCACCACCCCTGCCCCACTCGACCCATGCCGATTGATCCATTCGTCCGCGCCGTAGCTGCCGAGGCGATTCATATGCCGTTCGCGTTCACCTGTGCGAAACAGATCCGCCATCGTCTCCGGAACGGAAAGTGCGGTGGGACCGAATCCCGACTGCTCAGCCACAATTACGGCCTGACCAGCTACAGGCAGCACTGCAATCCCCCATGCAAGTAGCACGATTTGCCCGAGAACGGCGATCCCGGACACAAAAACTCTAACAACATTGACAACTTTCGTTCTATAGTTGTACTTGCCTCCGGTGCTCCACAGTATGGATCCGATCCAGTGTTCCGCGGCATAGCCGCATAGAATTGCGCCGAATGGTAGGGCCGGTATCAGGTACCGTATGTGCTGTGAAACGAAGAACCAGCTCACGAACATAAACACGGTAACTATCAGAACGTCATAGACAGCGCCGGGCTTGGGCCGAATAAACGCCAAAGACAGGGCGAAACCCGCATAGAGTCCGCCAATGAGTGACGTAAACGTGAAATCAGCTCGATTTGTGTAGTCTTCCGGGCGTGCGAGCAATCGCCATGGCGTGATCGCTAGGTTGCGAACCGCCTCTGCGGGCGATGCCAAGTCGTGTGCCGTCCCGAAGCTCCGCTGCTCTTCAGCATAGGGTCGTGCCCGACCCTCACTCCAATACTTGCTGTTCCTGAATACACCGTAGGCGAACGGATAGACAGGATTGCGCATCCATACGACGTTTTTGATATACCACGGGGAGCCTACGGCCAACGACACAATCGCAAACCGCATCATGGACCGACCCGATATGCGCCGTGACATTGCAAGAACGATCACGAATACTAGCGCCAGCAACGCGAGGTATTTTGTGCCGAGGGCAAATCCCATCATCGTCGCGCCGAGTGTGAGCAGTGCGGACTGACCGTGCGGACGGTGCGACTCGAATATCCTGCCCGACAGTACGGCGCCTCGCGCGGCAAGGATCACGGCATAGGTCGAAAGGAAAATGAACAGCGCCAACCCGAGATCGATATAGGCGATGGACGATTCCCAGAGCACGAGAGGAGTCGTCGTGAACACCACCGCCGCGACGTGGCCGGCCCCTCGCGTTAGGAACCGCGTGCAGAAGCAGAAGATCGCTCCCGTAAGCAGAATGGCCGTCAGCAAGTGGAACAGATTTGCAGCTGCATAACCGTCGAAAGCGAGGCCTATCGTGAACAACATTTCCATGGTAAATGGAAAGTTGCTGTGGTGCTGGGTCGGCAGAAGCACGATCTGGTGCAGTTGTAAGTAGATCTTGGGATCGGCCAGATGGTACGCGATTGCATCCCAGGCGTGTGCCCCCGGAGGCGCCATACAAGCTGCGCCGGAAATGCATAACAGGACAATGAGAATGGTACTTGATCCAACCGCGATCGTTGAGTTGAACGTATGCCTGCTACGCTGCGTTGAGCGCGATCGCCGATCTACAAAAGCCTGGCGCGCGTCAAGGTAGATAGATCGAGCGCCGGGAGCGCCGAGTGCGGCGGCAAGCGCGAGCCACCCGGCAATGAACGAAGAGGTAAGATGAGCGAACAGCCCCAGCGCGAAGACTCCGTATGCCAGGATGCCAAGTCCAAGGCTCGAACCGAATATGAGCGTCTCCACCGATCGGAGGCCAAACGGTTGCACTGAACTCCCGCGCAGCACTCGATCCAGAATCGTCCGCCCCAGCGCGGCCGCGATCAACCATGTGACGGCTACGATAAGGATAGCTTTCATAGCGGCTTGATGGTGGCCGAGATCCGCAGCCGGCAATCGGGCCCGTCAGGGGAATTTACGGTAACGACTCCAAGATAGCGGCCATGGCTTCCTACCTGGACAATGAGGCAGCCGTCGACTAACAGGCCGTGCTCCAGAACGTCGTGAGAGTGACCGCCAACGATCAGATCGATGTCGGGAACGGCTGTCGCCAGCTCCCGATCGATACGCAGCCCAATGTGCGTAAGGGCAACAATCAAATCGGGCTGCAGCTGGCTCCGTAGGGCGGGAACCAGCCGTTGGGCAACTTCGACTGGAGGATCAAAGACATAAGAGGATAGCTTGCGCTCCCACATTCTCGGGGTGACCATGGGAACGGTGAGGCCAACGATTAAGACCCTCCAATCCCCAACGGTTAGCAGAACATGCGAGCGCAGGACCGGCTCGGCGGCGGCGGAGACGGATGCAGCGAGAGGTCTCTCCTCGTCTGCCTCAACATCCCGTCGGATGTTGCTCGGCCTGATATTGGCAGAGAGGACGGGAAACCTGGCGCGCGACAATTTGGCGTGGAACCCCGTCCGCGTAACGTGAAAATCTCGGTTTCCGACAGCCATCGCACTGTAGCCCAGGCCCGACATGACATCGAGAATGGGCTCACCTCCAGCGCGATAGGTGATGTTTGTGGATCCGCCGGCGTCGCCGGCATCCAGCAGGAGCTTGGGCTCGGCTGCCGCATCAAAAACAGCGCCGAGACTGTCTAACGCGCTCAACGATAGCCGGTTATGAAAATCGTTTGTGTGGAGAATCGTGAGCGACCGCCTATTGTCCACTGATGCCATGAACAGGGACATCTTTCAGGGAGGCCAAGTACCTGGCCATAACTTCCGCCGTGGCACCCTGAGCCTCGAGGAGCGCATCGCAGACCTCCCGTATCGCGCCATGCCCGCCGGGTCGATCAGTAATTAGATCCGCGGCCCGTCGCACGATTTCGTCTGCGTCGCGGACCGCTATGCGGACTGCGGCCACATCGAACGCCGGCAGATCGTTCCAGTCGTCGCCCACGTATGCGACCGCGTCTCGGGAGACGCCCTTGAGCTCCATCATCTCTTGCAGCGCCTTGCCCTTGTCCACGACATCCTGAATAATGGTTGGTATTCGAAGCTCGCTGGCGCGCCGTTTGACGGCGACGCTGGTGCGCCCGGACAGCCACACAATCTCTATGCCCGCGAGCCTCACCGCGGTCAACCCCATTCCATCAGCGACGTGGAATCTCTTGCATTCGACGCCGGCATCGTCGTAGCCCAGCGTTCCGTCGGTAAGCACGCCGTCAACGTCCATAGCCAGCAGCCGAACAGGCTTCAAGAGTGCCAGTCTGTCCCGCACCCTGTTCAACGGGCCGGACCTTCCCCTCCACAGCGGCATGGCCGACGGTGGAGCGAGTGTAGAGCCGCCGCGCGTGATGCCAAATCGAATTTACCTGGCGATCGACTCCGGGACAATCTAATCGAAAAGCGGTTGATCAGATCTTCCATTAGCGAGAACGGGATCCCAACGCATTGACGTAGTCGACAAGTAGATGCGCAGCGGCTCCGTCTCTCAGGTTTGTGATCTCCCACTTGTCGACATCCATTGTCATTGCGATGCGCCCGTTCGCCACAACCTCGTCGTTCAGTACGAGCAACAGATGTTCGTCCGCATGGCCGCGCGACCATTGGTAAAATCGCGACCGGCCTTCAGGCGTCAGATCGAGCCAAACGGAATAGGTCTTACCCCCGAGTACAGATTCCGCGTGCTCCTCTACCACGCCATGCGTAAAGTGCTGAGCAGCGAGTACTATCGGGCACGTTCTTATGAGGACTTCTCCCGGTATGACAAGGCCGTGCTCCACTTGCTGCTGGGACCCGGTCCCGCCTTCCGAAGGAGCTGAGGTGTCGCCGCTCTTTCCGCCCGGCCCGTCCTGACCAAATTGCTCCAAAAGATCGCCCAGGGACCTTCGGTGTATCGTCGTATGATGCTTACCGACGTTTGGCGACGAAGAGAAAGTCGTATCGATACCGTAATCGCCAGAAATCGAGGCAAATGCGTTCGGGTCCCCCAAGTCAGCCCTTACCTCTGCCGCCAGATACGGCACGAGCATAGCATATCCCGTCTGGCTGTCCTGATCGATCGCACTCCGTATTGCCGCACCATTCTTATCGGAACAGAGCGGTCCATGCTGCCCGCTAAATATCGCCTGCCATCCGAAGTTCGTTAGTTCGGCCCTGGCAACTCCCTCGCTCTGGACCACACGGAAGAGGTTGTAGTCGTAGGAGCCGCGCCTGTCCAGCGTGCTGACCACCGATAGACCTGTCTCCGCGGGGGCGAGTGCCGGCCACCTCTGCCGAAGGAGGTACGCGTCCCAGAAGCGCGAACCGACGAACCAGATAACAAGCACTGAGACAAAACCGACTACAAGCGTTCGTGTCCCTGTTTCCTGGGTGATGGAGCGTCGGCGAGTAGCCTCTTCTTCGGGCAGTACATCTTCTCGTGGAAACAACGCCATACCGTTACTATGCCTTCCAGTCGATTCGTTCTTGAACTGACGGGCCCTCACACATTCTACGGGCACGATCTAGAGCGCCGGACGATCAGACGAGAATGTGCCGCAACGCCGCGACCAGCAATACGACGTTCCGAGACGTCGCTGCAGTACCCATAGTCCCGATCCTCCAGATTCGGCCCTTCAGAGGCCCCAGTCCTCCGCCGATTTCGATCCCATACTCGATCAGCAGCCGACGTCGAACCGCCGCCTCGTCCGTTACGGTCGGAGGAATATGGACCGTCGTCAGGGTCGGCAGCCGCGACTCGGGCGCAACGAGCGGCTCTATCCCGAGTTCCAGCAGTCCTTCCACAAGCTGCGCGCTAACGGTTCGGTGCCGCGCGTAACGTTCATCGAGCCCTTCCTTGAGAATCTCCTCCAACGCTGTGCCAAGTCCGAAGTACAAGTTGACGGGGACCGTATGATGATAGCCGTGGGGCGGATCGTAGTAACCGCGTAGCAGGCTCCAGTCATAGTACCAGCTTGTTACCGGCTGTACGCGCGATGGTACCGTAGCCAGCGCCCGGTCCGAAACTGTAATCGGCGAGAGACCCGGAGGAGCCCCCACGCACTTCTGAGTAGCTGAGTAGGCGACGTCCACATTGGATCTATCTAAATCTACGGGCAAACCCCCAAGCGACGTTACTGTATCGGCCAGGAAAAGCGCCCCGTGAGCGTGCGCAAGGTCGCCAATGGGCCCAATCGGCGTCTCGACTCCCGTCGAGGTCTCCGCATGAACGCAGGCTACTAGCTTGGCACGCGGCCCCGAGCGGAGCGCGCCCGCAAACATCTCCGGCTCCAACGGCCGGCCCCACTCGGCGTCAACCTGAGTAACCTCGGCGTGAAGCCTGCGTGCGATCTCGACCATTCTGGCGCCGAAGAAGCCGTTGACGCCGATGACGACACGGTCACCCGGCTCAATGAGATTTGATAGGCAGCACTCCATTCCGGCCATACCGGTGCCTGTCAACGGTATAGTGAACGGGTTTGCAGTGCCGAACAAGATCCTCAGGTTTCCACGAATCAGGTCGAGCTGCTCGAACAGCTCAGGATCGAGATAACCGATCGGTGCTCGCCCGGTGGCTTCCAATACGCGAGGCGACACAGTGCTTGGGCCAGGTCCGAGAAGAATTCGAGGCGATGGTAATGCATGCTGCATGGCAGGAACGTCTCCTATGGTTCGGTCTATACCATTCCGACCACGTGGTATCCGCCGTCCACGTAGATTGTCTCGCCAGTGATTCCGCGCGACCATGGGCAGAGCAGGAAGAGGATCGCGTCGGCCACTTCGTCTGCCTCTACGGTCCGCTTCAGAGGCGCAACCCGTGCGACCTGGTTGCGCATTGCATCGAATCCGGAGATTCCCGCTGCAGCGAGTGTCTTTATGGGTCCAGCAGATATTGCATTGACCCGTATGTTGTCCTTGCCAAGATCCTGCGCAAGATACCTGACGGATGCCTCCAACGACGCCTTTGCGACTCCCATTACGTTATAGTTAGGAACCACGCGTACGGCACCGAGGTAGGTAAGCGTTACGATACTGCCGCCCCCGCAAGCCTGCATCAGCGGCCGGCCGTACCTGCTCAGGGTTACGAGCGTATAGACACTGCTTGCATGGGCCAGAGTGAATCCATCCCTCGATGTTGCAACGTATTCGCCGGCAAGCTCCTCCTTGTTGGCAAAGGCCATGGCATGAACTACTCCATCGAGCCTGCCTTCGAACCGCTCACCGACCTGACCGTACAGCCGTTCCACGCTGTCGTCGTCCATGGCGTCGCACTGGAAAATCGGCGCAACCATGCCGGCGTCATCGATCAGCTTTTTTACCCCGGACTCCTCGCGGTCTCCAAACACCGAGAACGCGATCTCCGCTCCCTCACGATGAAGTGCAACCGCCGCGTGCCACGCGATACTCCATCTATTTCGCGCGCCGGTCACCAGGATTCGACGGCCTTCCATCACACGTGACATGCTCGCTCATTCCCTTTCATGTAGACTGACTCTACTCCGCGGAACTGCATTATAATGCTGCGCTCAACCACTAGACGTCTGCTCAGAAGACGGACATTGCAATGTACGGGCCCCGGCGAATATACGAGCATCACGAAAATGGGCCAAATGGACTATTGTGATTACGTCGCGGGTTTGCTATAGTTATAGAAATGAAACTCTCCGTGGCACAATTGATAACCTGGTACGGCACCCGCCGAAGGCATACGGTATCGCGCCGAACGCCCGCGGACTTCGGCCTTGAGTACAGCAACGTTACTTTCAGAACTGCAAACGAGGACAATATAAGGCTTGCGGGCTGGATTGTGCCTGCACCGTACGCGAGAGGAGTTGTGATTCTGTGTCACGGCCACGGTGGTTCGCGACGCGGTACTCTTAAGAAGGCCGTTATGCTCAACCGTAACCATTTTACCACGCTGCTTTTCGATTTCCGTGCATGCGGTGGCAGCGAAGGCAACTGTCGGACGCTCGGCCTCCACGAAACTGACGATGTTCTCGGTGCCGTGACGCTGGTTCGAAATCACTCCTTGACAAGTTCGCTGCCGATCCTTGCGATGGGCCAAAGTATGGGCGGCGCTGCCGTGATACGTGCCGCAGCGCGTTGCGCGGATATTAGAGCAGTCATCGCGGAGGCCACCTACGCCGGGCTGGATGAGGTAATGTGCCGCAGGGTCCGGATGTGCGTAGGTCCTTTCGCGGCGCCCGTCGTAAAGAGTTGCCGTCGTCTCGGAGCACAGAAACTGGGAACCGACCTGTCCAATGTCGCTCCGGCACTAGACGTTGCGAGAATAAGCCCGAGGCCAATACTCCTGATACAGGACAACTTGGACATTGTATGTCCGCGCAGCGAGTCGAATCGGCTGTATGCCGCCGCAATCGAGCCCAAGGAGCGATGGATTGTTCCCCGCGCCCCTCATGCTAATGCATTTCGAGTAGCTCCTCGCGAGTATGAACGACGCGTGATTGACTTCCTCAATCGTTCGCTTACCGTTGTCGCGCTCGGAGAGCCGGATCTTGTTCAACCGCAAAGCTTGTGGACGAGGTCTCGTCTGCGCGGTATGCGTGATTACCCTGCATTGACCCGACTGGTGTAGCACGATAAAACAATGGATCGATTTCTTGCAAATTTGGTCGTCTGGTATGGCACTCATCGAAGAGGAACCAACCTGCGCCGAACTCCAGCAACCTACGGCCTCGAGTATGGCGAAATAACGTTTCCGTCGGCGAGCGCGGATTGCGCACTCCTATCCGGTTGGCTCATTCCCGCCCGTCAACCCAAAGCCCTTGTTCTGTTATGCCACGGGATCGATAGCGCCGCGCACGCTATGCTACCCAAGGCGGCGCTGCTCTGCCGGCACGGGTTTACGTGCCTTCTGTTCGATTTCCGAGCTACTGGCAGAAGTGCCGGGATACACGGCACGCTGGGCCATCATGAGGCTGAAGACGTGTTGGGCGCGGTCACTTACGTGGAGAGCCAGCCAGCTCTGAAGAAGCTGCCCATTCTTGCAATTGGCGAGAGTATGGGTGGCTCGGCAGTGATTCGAGCGGCTGCTGTTTGCGATCGGATCCGAGGCGTCGTTTCAGAATCAACGTACGCTACGCTGACAAATGCGCTCGACCGGCGTCTGATGCTGCTCGGGCCGTTCGCGCGCCGGGTCTCTGAGCGGTGCCATGATATCGGCGCGAGGCGTTATGGACTGGACATTTCTGAAGTTTCGCCGGAGCGCGATATCGCCAAAATCGGGCCGAGACCAGTATTCATTATCCATGATCAGTTTGATGTGCTCTGTCCGCGAAGCGACACCGATCGGCTATATGCAGCTACAAACGACCCGAAGGAGCGTTGGGATGTCCCCTACGCCCCACATACATATGCCTTCATGGTTGCTCCAAGGGAGTATGAGCGTCGGGTCGTCGACTTCCTGAACCGGGCGGCCAACCCATGCCCCACCCTTCTCTAGCCTTCTTTTGGGACGAGTTATCCTAAATCAACGTCCGATAATGTTTTTTTCGTTCAATCGATTTGCCGTTAGGTTCGTTACAGTGCTTGTCGGGCGGGCGGCTCCGAAACGCTTCGGCTTCGGATTGCCTCGATAAGGGCTTCCCGCGCGGCGAGCAACTGGCTGTCGCGATCGGTATACGTGAACCTGGGCGCAACGATAACGTCCGGTACCACTCCGTTGTCTTCGAGCAGTTTGCCGTCGACCTTTAGGCCCGTAACTGCGAGCTCCAAGTACCCGCTGCCGCCCACTTCAAATCCGCCTGCTCCAAGGAAGGCGCCTGCGGTCCTGCTGCCCACCAAGATGGCGCGATGGCTCGACTTCAGCTCATAACAGAACAACTCCTTGGCGCTCCGAGTACCCTGATTGATCAAGACCACGATCGGTTTAGCATAGCCGGAGTAACGCGTAACAGCGCCAACACCGCGAGAACGCTGCTCCCAGGCAACGTCAGGACGATAGAAGACGTCGGCGTAACTCCATGGCGACCCGCCGTATCCATCACGTAGGTCCAGGACAAGGCCGTCGGTATCGTGTAGTCTCCTTCGGACGAGCGTGTCCAGCGCCGTTCGGAACGCGTCGTTCGCCATCGTCCAGAGGTGCACGTATCCAAGTCGTTTACCGCTCACCGTCACGATGTGAGCGCTCCGCTCGGTTGCCTCCAAGAAGGCGCGCAGTATGTTCTGCTTGACGGGAATAGCCGAGGTCGTCAGCAGAGCGGAGTCGGAACCGCGCCGGAACTGCAGCTGAACCGACTTTCCCTCCTTGCCACGAAAGGAGCCGGCGGCGCGAAAGGGCTGTCCATCCGCAGCCACCAGCCTATCCCCGCTCAATATGCCTGCCTTCTCCGCAGGGCTGCCTTCGAGCACTCCCGCAACGATAAACTCGCTGCCCGTCTGGGAGCCCATTGCGCCGATGTGCTCAACGCGGTGGCCGCTTAAGTCCTGATGCAGGACCGCAGGCAGCATATAGTATTCCAGGTCATCGTCGGTAACGTAAGTGGTGTGGGAGGAGTGGAGTTCGCCAAGCATTCGGTTGACAAGGCCCTGAAACTCGTACTTCGATTTGATGTCGGGCAGCTTTGCGCGATAAGTCTCTCCCACGGACTTCCAGTTGACGCCGTTGAACTTGAGATCGTAAAAGTGGTCTCTAACGAGCTGCCAGACGGTATCCAAATCGGCCCGAAACGACTCCGGCGCAGAGAAGCGCGCTACCGTCCTAACGTTCTGGCAATCCCGCGCGGATGTCGGTAGCGATCCGAACAGAAGACAGGAGGCGAGAGCAGCAACGTCAATCTGGAGATTCCTGCTCATCCGTCTCATTGACCATCCTTTGGTGAGATTACCATCTACTGTTTGCCGCGTCTAGATGAGACGATACGCAGCCATCCAGGTCTCGTTGAATTGTATCGATCTCATTGGTCACTATTTTGGGATTGTACCACAGGAGGTACCGCGTGGGTCGCCGGCCGGTGCAATGTGCAAGCAGCCCCTCCGCCGTTTTCGGCGAAGGGGCTGTTTGTGTAGTTATTCTGGCGGCGACCTATTTTCCCAGGGAGTTGCCCCCCAAGTATCGTCGGCGCGGACAGCTTTCACGACCGTGTTCGGGATGGGAACGGGTGGGACGCCA
>JBBQVV010000061.1:0-21904 GCA_038211235.1 Chthonomonadales bacterium
CGTGCAGTTCTACTCCGCGGCGTTCAGTCGTCTGCTCATAGACCAGCGCTTGACCGGTGTCGCGGCAGACATTATTGGCTCCCAAAACGTCCAGCTGCATCACACGAAAATGTTTATCAAACCGCCGGAAAAAGGGTCGCCATTCCCCATGCATCAGGATGTCCCCTACTTTCCGCACGATAGGCACTCCATGATCGCCGCGATCATCCATTTTGACGACGCACCGCTGGAAAAGGGATGCGTTCGCGTGGTGCCCGGAAGCCATAAGCTGGGCGCGCTCGAGCATAGCTCCGACGGAGGCTGGCACCTGCCGTTTGACCGGTTTCCGATCGCGTCCGCGGTGCCGTGCGAGGCACTCGCCGGCGATGCGCTCTTCTTCAGTTACCTTACTATCCACGGCTCGGGTGTGAATACAAGTAGCGAAGCACGCACGACGGTGCTCGTGCAGATGCGTGATCCTGAGGATCCTCCGACTGTTAAGACTCACGAGTCTCGAGGGCAGGGCACTATCCTGCGCGGTATCGACCCCTTGACACTGATGACAACGTAGCTCCCCGACGCGCCCGACGCATGTTCATCTGTTAGTCCGCTCGCCGTTCGCGTCGCTTGACACGTGACCGGTGCTGTTGTATAATGGCTTGAGTACTGTCACTTCGTAATTGCCAGACATACCGGTGTGTTTGGCGCTCCACACTTTCTGCCACATGGGCTGCATTACATAAATGTGCGCCCTGTGAAGAGCCGGTTTTTGAATGTCGGCCGCAAGGTGCGGCGCCTAAGATGAAAACTCCAAGACTAGTGGATCTGTTCAAACGCAAGGGCAGCGCCACAGCCCTCAATCATTCGGCGCAGCCGCCTGTATTGGCCAAGACCGCGCCTCCCGCCGCCGCGCTCGATTTGCCCCAATTCGCCCTCACCGTAATCACGATCGCCCTGCTGTCCTTTCTAATGTCGGTCAACCTCATTCCGGATCGAGTTTCGCTGCACAAGGGCGAGGTCAGCCGGCGTGAGGTGAGGGCAAGCAGAACGGTCTTTTATGTCAATACCGAAAAAACCGGACTGAACCAACAGGCGGCACGAGCCAACGCCTATCCGGTTTATGATCGTGACATACGCGCAGTTCCGAACGCATTACATATCGCCGAGGAGTTCTTCGACAAGGTGGTTGCAGAGCGATCGTCGCTACCCAGGCGGCCGTCGCTGCGCTCGACGTCTCTCAGTCAAGCTGCCGCGCGCTTACAACTCGCCTATCGCTCCTTTTCTCGTCCTCAGCTGCAGTCGCTCCTCACCGTTTCCCCTGCCCTGTTGGATAAGATCCACGATATCGCCGCGAGTCGCGTCCGGATGGCCATGTCCATGGACATCCACGATAAGTACGATCAGGCGCGGCCGTCCACGGACCTTGCCCATGCAGAGGAGGATATCACCGGCGCTGCCCGCGCAACGCTTGCCCCGCAAGATTCGGCGATCGTAACCAGGGTTGCCCAACTTTCGCTGCGTCCGAACCTACTGTATAGCGCCCAAAAATCGGAGGTTTCGCGCGAATACGCGGCGCGCCAGGTGCCGCCGGTCTATGAACAGATCGCCCCCGGCGACAAGATAATCGGAGTCGGCGATACGGTTACTCAGGACCACCTCGACAAGTTTACCGCTCTCGGACTTTTGAACCCTCATATCGCCCTGCAGGCTGGTATTGGGGTCTGCATACTCGCTGCGGTCATGGTCCTGCTAGTCGTCTATTTCATCGGGCGGACGCTGCCGAAGCTCTATCATGATACGCGGCGCCTGACGCTTCTGGCGGTTATCGTCCTGATTAGCGTATTCGGGCTTAAGATCGGCGGTACGCTGTTCGGACTGTCGTTCTCGCTCTTTCAGATCGGCTACATGGGGATGATGACCGTCGTGGCCGCCGGCATGCTTGTGAGTGTTTTGCTGGACATGCAGCTGGCGGTCCTGGTCGTCGCTCTGCTCGCAGTACAGTCGGGTCTCATCATGAATCATGAGATCCGCTTCACGGTCATGACGTTGATGAGCAGCCTGGTCGGTATCTTTGCCGTGGGAAACGTACGCCGGAAGACCAACTTGCCGGTGATAACCGGGGTGTTAGCAATCTCGAATCTTACATTCGTCTGGCTGACCGGCATGATCCAGCGCGACGCAATCCAGGAACTCGTAACGGGTTCCGCGTGGGCGATCGGTTCCGGAGCGTTTGCCACGTTCCTCTACTGGTTCGGCATCCTGGCGCTTGAGCGGCCATTTGGAATCCTCACCCACACGACTCTGCTCGAAATGTCGGCCGCCGACAGGCCGCTCCTGCGGCAGCTTTGCGCCGTGGCGCCAGGCACCTATGCCCACAGCATGATGGTCGGCTCTCTTGCGGAGGCCGGGGCGCAGGCGATCGGCGCGGACGCTCTACTTTGCCGGGTCGGCGGCTACTATCACGACATCGGCAAGATGAGGCGGCCGGACTTCTTCATTGAGAATCAGCGCGACGGCAACGTTCACGGCCGTCTGAGCGCATCTCTCTCAGCGCTCATCATTACGGCGCACGTCCGAGATGGACTCGAGATCGCACTGGAACACCGGCTGCCGAACGAGATACGGGACATAGTTGCTGAGCACCACGGAACGACCCTCATACGATACTTCTACCATCAGGCTCTAACCGATTGCGGTGGAACTGACGAGGCGCCCCCTGGACTCGAGGAGCGATTCCGCTATCCCGGGCCGAAACCTCAAGCCCGCGAGTCCGCCATCGTTATGCTGGCGGATTCCGTTGAGGCGGCCGCTCGGTGACTGCACCAGCCTACCCGAGCCTCTTTGGCAGGGTTGATTGCCGACATCGTCCGCGATAAGATGGAAGACGGGCAGTTTGATGACTGCAGACTGACGTTCCGCGAAGTAAAGCTCATAACGGATGCTTTTCTGCACGTTCTGGCAGCCATGATGCATGCGCGTATCGACTACCCACTGGAGTATCCGAAGACGGCAAGCGGTCTGCCCATGGAGATCCTGCGGCCGGACCTGCTTCCCGCAGCGCCACTGACTGTGGACATGGCCGCGGTTCCCCTGGCGGGAGTTCGCACTGGAGCCTTGGAACTCGTACTGGAAGGGTCGAATCTGGTAGATTCGGCGCCTGGTGAGCCACTCGCCACGGTCGACTTCGGCGCCCTACTTCCGTTCACCGAACAGAGTCCTCGCGACCGGAAACCGGCGCCGCCGACAGCTGCGCCCCCGCGGACAGTCGGATCGAGTGAGGAGAGGTATGCCAGTCTCAGTGACGAACGATCAGCGGCTTCCAGTCCAAACGGCCACTCTGATGGAGGCGGCGCGGCGGGTTCTTCGGTCAGCAAAACTTCCGAGCGTCCAGGTGGATATCCTGCTGACCGATGATATGTTTGTACGTAAATTGAACCACACATATCGGGGCATGGATAGGTCCACGGACGTTTTGTCGTTTGCGCAGAGAGACGATGGTGGCACGGCTCCCCCGGTTCCCAGATTGCCACATCAGCCGGAGATACTGGGAGACGTCGTGATTTCGGTCGATACCGCCGCCCGCCAGGCGGAGGAGCACCATATTTCGCTGGACCAGGAGCTTGCCCTCCTCGCAGTTCACGGCATTCTTCATCTGCTCGGGTTTGAGGATGATACGGAGCAAGGCGCTGCCGTTATGCACTGCAAAGAGCGTGATCTTCTCGGTTTTACATTTCCCGCGGCGGCTCTGCCGGATTAGTCCGTTTGCATGGAGGCATCGTGCCAATTCCGCGTCGAAGCCCGCTATCAGGGTTCAAGTTTGCCCAAGAAGGCGTTCTGCACTGTTTCCGCACCCAGCCCCACATGCGTATCCACTTCTTCACGCTTGTGGCGGTGTTGTCCTCCGGACTACTTCTCAAGCTCGACTCGCGCGACATGCTGGCGCTCATTTTCGCAATTACGCTCGTCATCGTTGCGGAAATGATCAATACGTCGATCGAAAAGGTCGTGGACATGGTCACGGAGACCTATAGTCCCGTGGCGAAGCTTGCAAAGGACGTGGCCGCGGGGGCAGTTCTGGTCGCGGCGATGAATGCCGTTATTGCAGGGGTCCTGATCTTCTTCGGCCAGAACCAGCTGAAGTCGATCCAGGAGCGCATGACGCGGGATCTGTCCGGCGACGTCATGAATGTGGTCGTTGTCGGAATCGTCCTGATCACGCTGCTCGTGATAATCTCAAAGCTGCTAAGCGATACCGGCACACCGTGGCACGGCGGCATTATCAGCGGACACAGCGCCATCGGATTCATGCTTGCGATGACGATATTCTTCACTACCGTAAACACCGTGGTCGCGTTTCTGGCGATCCTCCTCGCAATTCTCGTTGCGCAGAGCCGTGTTGAGGCGGGCGTACACTCTATTCGAGAGGTCGTTCTCGGCGCGGTGCTCGCCATCCTGCTCACCTCTCTCATGTACTGGATCATGCCCAGGGTTCGGAGCCGAATCGGTCACTCCGTGAAGGTCGCGCGGGCAGTCTACAGTCCCGCCGATCCATTCTGCCAGGCAAGACCCGCGCATCGCCACAAGGGAGCGTCGCCTGTTGTTGCATAGCACCGGCTCCATTCTTACCGCACTTCTTATCGTCCTGGCGCTCGTATTCCTCAACGCGTTCCTCGCGCTCGCCGAAATCGCGCTGATCACGGTACGAAAGACTCGAATCCGGCAGCTAGTTGAAGAGGGCAACGCCAGCGCGATCAAGATTGAGCGTCTGCTGCAGCATCCCACGAAACTGATGGCGACGATCCAAACAGGAATTACCCTGATCGCAACGTTCTCATCGACGATCGCGGCGACGAGCGCCGTCGGCCCGTTCGCGATCTGGCTGAAGGCGATGGGAGTTGGGCCGCGATCCGCGGAGACGATTGCGTTGATTGGCGTCACTCTTCCCGTGGCTGTTCTGACACTGGTCATCGGCGAGATCGCCCCCAAAAGCCTAGCGGTTCGCCACCCGGAGAGATTCGCGCTCGTTGCGGTTCATCCCGTTCAGTGGCTTCAAGTTCTTCTGACGCCCGCTGTCGCGATCCTTACGTTCCTTTCGAACGCAGTTGTCCGTCCGTTTGGTGGAACGGCCCACTTTACAGCTCCGGCGGTGAACGAGGAAGAGTTGAAAATCCTCGTCGAGGCGGGAGAAGAGCAGGGCGTTCTCGAGCCGGAAGAGACGGAGATGATTCATTCCGTTCTTGACTTCGGCGATATTGTCGTCCGCAAGGTGATGACGCCAAGGATCGACCTGACCGCGATGGACGTTTCCGCTCGAATGCCGGAGCTGATCGCGTTAGTACACACATCCGGCCACTCGCGCATTCCCGTGTACGAGGGCGACCTGGACAATATCGTCGGCATCGTACATGCGAAGGATCTGCTCGCGCTCGCGGGCGATATCAGCCGCGACACCGTCCCTATTCGCAGCGTAATGCGGCCGCCCTATTTCATTCCAGAAACCAAGAAGGTCGCTCGGCTTCTATCCGAGTTCCGACGCAGCAAGCAGCAGCTCGCAATCGTACGAGACGAATATGGCGTTACTTCCGGCCTCGTGACGATCGAGGATCTCGTCGAACAGATCGTTGGCGACATCCAGGACGAGTATGACGTCGACGAGCCACTGGTCCAGGTCCTCGACGCCCACACGACGATCCTGGACGGGCGCGTCGGGCTAACCGAGATCAACGATCGAATGGACCTTGAGCTGCCGGAAGACGAAGCCGACACGATCGGTGGATTTGTATTCGGGCTGTTGGGACACCAGGCGAGCCAGGGGGAGCGTATCCGGTGGCGAAACCATGTGTTCGTAGTGGAGGCGACTGATGGGAGGCGTATTACGAAGGTGCGCCTGATCCGCCCCGAGGACGAACAGGATAAGGCGGACGGTGAACAGATTGAGGGGCCGCGAATCGAAGCACGCCCGCCCGGAGATGATTCCGAACGCAGGGGGATCGAGACGTCAGGAGTGGAGACGGCGCCCGGTTCCATCATTCGCCGTTAGCCGACTCGCTATTCCGGTATGTCGACGAGGATCGCATCGCCATCGACGCGGCACGCGAACGTCTCGTTGCACACCGTCGGATCGTGTGTCAGCTCGCCTGTGCGGATGCTGATCGGCCACCAGTGCCACGGACAATATACGATTTCACCTTCGATATAGCCCTCTGCCAGTGGTCCTTCCAGGTGCGGGCAGGAGTTGTCCATGCAGTAGAACTGTCCGTCGAGCAGGAAGAGCGCCAGCTCCTTTCCATTTGCAATTATTGTCTTGCCGGCGCCGGCACTCATTTCCGATACTCTTGCCACGGTCACCCACGCCATCGTTGATCACAGTCTCCTAATAATTTCGTCGCAATCCATTTCCTCACTGAGGATACCACAGTCGTTCGCGTGGCGCACCTGTCATAGTAGCTCGCTAACCACATCCTCGCGGGCCGATTCCCATACCAATCGGACATCCGATACATGCCAAAATCTCATTTGCATTATGGATCGACTGAGCGGTAGACTCTGCACACTTACGCTCGCCGAAGCAAGCCCCCAGGAGGATCAATACGATGTCCGCGCCGACCAACGTTTTCAATACGCTTCAAACCTTTGAATATGGTGAGGGTAAGACCGGAAGCTTTCACTCCTTGCCACAACTCGAACGGGAGGGCGTCGGTCCAATCTCACGGCTGCCGGTATGTATCCGGATTGTGCTCGAGTCGGTGCTTCGAAATTTGGACGGGAAGCGTGTTACCGAACGCGACGTACGCAACCTCGCAACCTGGGCACCGAACGACGCGCGCGTCAACGAGATTCCGTTTGTTGTCGCCCGCATAGTCTTGCAGGATTTTACGGGCGTGCCGCTACTCGTCGATCTTGCCGCGATGCGATCCACCGTCGCGAGGCTTGGCAAGGATCCAGGGATTATCGAACCGCTGGTGCCGGTCGACCTCGTCATCGATCACTCCGTGCAGGTGGACTATGCGGCGGTGCCGGACGCACTGCAGCGCAACATGGACATGGAGTTCAAACGTAATCGAGCGCGCTACGAGTTCCTGAAATGGGGAATGCAGGCGTTCAACGGATTCGGCGTGGTCCCGCCAGGAATCGGCATCGTGCATCAGGTCTACCTGGAGTATCTGGCAAAAGGCGTAGTTGAAAAGGACGGTCTATTCTATCCCGACACGCTCGTCGGCACCGACTCGCACACGACGATGATCAACGGTCTGGGCATCGTGGGTTGGGGCGTCGGAGGGATCGAGGCGGAGGCCGGCATGCTTGGCCAGCCGGTCTACTTTCTCACACCCGATGTCGTCGGCGTTCACCTGACCGGCAAGCTGAAACCCGGCGTCACGGCGACGGACCTTGTGCTTACCATCACGGAGATGCTCAGAAAAGCCAGAGTTGTCGGGAAATTCGTCGAGTTTCATGGTGAGGGCGCCGGTTCGCTCTCCATACCGGATCGCGCGACGATCGCGAACATGGCGCCGGAATACGGTGCGACTATGGGATTCTTTCCGGCGGACGAAGAGAGCTGCACCTACCTTACCAACACGGGACGTACGGCGGAGCACGTCAATACGTTTCGAGCGTACCTTAAGGCGCAGGGCCTGTTCGGAATGCCGGCCGCCGGCACGATAGCCTACACCGAACTCCTCGACCTGGATCTCTCTTCCGTCCAACCTGGAGTGGCCGGCCCGAAACGGCCACAGGATCGCATCAACCTCTCTGATCTGAAGGAAAAGTTCTGTACTTTGCTCTCCCTGCCGGCCGCTGAGAGCGGATATAACAAGGCGCCGACAGAAGCCACTCGGGAGTTTTTCGTTCGCACTGGCGTCCGCGCCGGCGCCATCTCCGCGGCGAATCCTTTGACCGGCGGAGGTGAGCAAGCTATCGAGACGATTCCCGAGGGAACGGACCCACTCGAAAGCGCGGTGGATACCGCAACAGGCACCGAGATCGAAATGATGCAGAACCGCCCCACGCCGGACCGTGTAGAAGAGGTTCCAGCTGGAGAGTTCACAAAGACGATCGCCGCGCTTCATCATGGCGACGTGGTCATCGCGGCGATCACTTCCTGTACCAACACCTCGAATCCCAGCGTCATGCTCGCGGCCGGACTGCTTGCCAAGAAGGCGGTTGAGAAGGGCCTCTCCGTTCGACCCGTCGTAAAGACATCGCTGGCGCCGGGAAGCCGTGTCGTTACTGCCTACCTCGATAAGACCGGACTCCAGCCCTTCCTCAGCGCCCTGGGTTTCCAGACCGTCGGGTACGGGTGTACAACCTGCATCGGCAATTCGGGGCCACTGGACCCCAATGTCGAGGACGTGGTCACTTCAAACGACCTTGTCGTAGCAAGCGTGCTTTCCGGCAATCGAAACTTTGAAGCGCGCGTTCACCAGAGCGTTAAGGCGAACTTTCTAATGAGCCCGCCGCTTGTGGTCGCGTTTGCCATCGCCGGACGGATCGACATCGATATGACGTCGGAGCCGCTTGGAAACGGCAAGAATGGTGAGCCCGTCTATCTTCGAGACATCTGGCCAGGGATGGACGAAATCGCCGGGGCGCTTCGATCGGCGACGGACCCGGAAACCTACCGCAGACTCTACAGCGATTTTGCCGGACAGAATCCGCTCTGGGAAGAGGTGCCAACTTCTACCGGCAATGTCTACTCGTGGGACGAGAACTCCACGTACATCCAGGAGCCGCCCTACTTCGATAAGTTCGGAATGGATCCGGATACCGCGAAAGACGTTAAGGGGGCGCGTCCGCTTGCGATCTTCGGTGACTCGGTTACAACCGACCACATCAGTCCCGCGGGAGCCATCAAGGCGAGCTCTCCCGCGGGACTCTATCTTCAAGGAAAAGGCGTTGAGCCGCAGGACTTCAACTCCTATGGTTCGCGTCGCGGCAACGACAAGGTCATGGTCCGCGGAACGTTTGCCAACGTCAGGATCAATAATCTGATGGTACCGGGCACCGAGGGCGGTGTTACGCTCCACCAACCTGGCGGTGAGGAGATGTCGATTTACGACGCGAGCATTCGATACCACGCGGCAGGAACGCCCCTGGTGATCTTCGCAGGCCACGAATACGGGACGGGGTCGAGCCGCGACTGGGCGGCAAAGGGCACGAGGGAGCTTGGTGTCAAGGCCGTGATTGCACGGTCGTACGAGCGAATTCACCGCAGTAACCTTGTCGGGATGGGCGTGCTTCCCTGTCAGTTCAAAGACGCCGATAGCGCGCAAACACTGAAACTAGATGGCTCCGAAACCTTCGATCTCATGGGCCTTGCCGGCGGCATAACGCCACAGCAGGACCTGACGCTTGTAGTCCATCGGACCGGCGAAGCAGCCAAGGAGATACCAATTACACTGCGCATCGATACACCGATCGAAGTCGACTACTTCCTTCATGGTGGGATCCTGCCTTACGTTCTTCGCCAACTCCTTATGTCGGCGTAGCATCACGCCCCATCACCCTACCCTCTCCCCAATTCGCTCGCAAGCTCGCCGGGAGAGGGTCTAGAGCAGCGTCTGGTACACAGGTAGTCCAATTCCAATCAGGTATGATTGGTTCATGAACAACACAGTATTCATTGATAGCTACCTTGACGATGTCAAGCGGCTGCTCGATCAAGTCGATCGGGGCGCGATCGATCGCGTGGTCGAGCAACTGCTCGGCGCATGGCGCTCCGGGAGACGGGTGCTGCTCATGGGCAACGGTGGCAGCAGCAGCAGCGTGAGTCATATCGTGAACGACATGCAGAAGAATATCGTTCTGGAATCAGGAAAGCCGCTGCGCGCACTCTGCCTTTCGGACTGCACGCCGCTCATCATGGCCTGGGCCAACGATACCCATTGGGACAATATCTTTACACCGCAGGTCGAGTGTTGGGCAGAGCCGGGCGACGTTGTCATCGGCGTCAGCGGAAGCGGTAACTCCATGAATGTCATCAATGCGATCGAAGCGGGCAACCGTGCCGGCGCGGTCACCGTCGGCCTGGCCGGCTTCCGGGGAGGAAGACTGAAGGAAGCGGCCCATCTTTGCCTCGTGGTTGGGGCAGAGAATATGCAGCGGATCGAGGACGTGCATATGATCCTGCTGCACATTATTTTCAGTTTGGTCCTTGAGAACGCGAAGCTGGAATCGGCGAGCGGTTGATGCGACGCGCGGTGTTTCTAGACCGTGACGGCGTCATCAATGAGGAGGTTGGCGAGCACATCGCGCATCCCGAAGGTCTTCGACTTCTTCCGGGAGCGCTCAACGCGATCACCGCGCTGTACCGTGCCGAATGGACGATCGTCGTGTTCACGAACCAGTCCGGTGTCGGCCGTGGAACGATGTCGTTGGCCGAGCTCAACAGCGTTCACGATGCTCTGCGCCACCAGGTGGAGGTCAGCGGAGGACATCTTGAGGCGATCTACGCCTGTCCGCATCATCCTGGCGACGCGTGCGAGTGTCGTAAGCCGAAACCGGGAATGCTGTTCGAAGCGGCGCATAGCCATGGTCTGGACTTGAAGAGATCGTACGCGGTCGGCGACAGCCCACGCGACATCGCGGCCGGCCATGCCGCCGGCTGCACTACGGTCCTGAGCCTCTCAGGGCACACGGCTTTGTATCTCCCGTCACATTTCCCCGAGCCCCAACCGGACAGAGTCGTTGCGGACCTGGCAACCTTCGCGGAATGGCTCATCGCTACGCACCAGTAGGTTACCGGTCGACCGATACGTCAGGCTTGTCAGACCCAGCCTGCATTGTGCGTGAACCGGGTCGGCAAGGGACCCTGCGGGTAAACTGTGCCCCTGCCCTACTGTTGGCCAACGGATCGCTTCGTGAATTATCCTGCCGAGGAGTGCCGCCCCAATAATCAACCTGCGCCACTCTCCCTATGCGGTCACTACCTCCGGTTCCAGCGGGTTGGGAGCCGTCCCGCCGGCGCCTATGAGCGCCAGATGTCCCTCCGCCTCGAGTACGGAATAGAGGGCCGCAAGCGCGACGTCTACTTGTGCAGCGTCGGGTTCGCGCGTCGTTAGATACTGGGACCACATGCCGGGCGCGAAGACCGCCATGACGAACGGGAACCTGCGGAACCGTCCGGCGAGCCGAATTACCTCGTATGAGATGCCCGCCACCAGCGGTATGACCGCAATATGGAGCAGGAATCGAACTGCGATATTGTCCGGGCGCGGCAGGAATGCAAACACGATCAGATTGATCACCAGTACAATAAAGATGAAGCTGGTGCCGCAACGCGGATGGATCCTCGACGCCGAGAGCGCATTCTCACGCGTCAGCGGCAGCGAGGCCTCAAGCGTGTTGATGGCCTTGTGTTCCGCGCCATGGTACATAAATACACGGCGTATCTGGGGCATCAACGAGATCAGTCCGATATATCCGAAAAAGATCACCATCTTGATGATCCCGTCCGCGATGTTAAGCCATCGATCGGCCCGAGCCGCGTGAGACAGCGTAGGGATCAGTTGCTTGAGCGCGCCCGTAATCCAGGTCGGCAGAAGCACGAACATAAGGAGGCCGAACATAAGGCCGAAGACAAGGCTGCCTCCGACCTGAATCTCATTGATCTTGCCGCGAGCAGCTCCGGTGCCGGGCGTGATCACCGGACCGTTGGCCGCGGACGCCGCGATTGCGGTGATCTCCTCCGTGGCATCTCGGATCGATCGCGAGCTGGCCGTATCCGGGTCGACCTGCGCCCCGACGTCTCTTTGGGCCGCCTGCTCCGCCTCGAGCTGGACGTGCGAGGCAAATGCGAGCGCTCGCGAACCGAGGGCCATCGCGTCGATCAGCGCCAGCGTTCCGCGAAGAAAGGGTACGTTCAACCACTTCAGTTTTCCCAGGATCGATTTGTCAACGTCTTCGCGCTGCACGACGATCTCACCATTCGGCTTTCGGCACGCGACCGCAAAAAACCGGGGGCTCCGCATCATGACGCCCTCGATCACGGCTTGCCCACCGTACTGAAGCACCGCGCCGCTCGCGACGGACGTCGAAGGTGTCTTCTGGCTGGTCATTGTCTACCCGACCCCTGTGCAGCCACGGTGATTGGTCGCTGGATGATCCTACCTTGCTTGCGGGCGCATGTTCCAGTTGTGATTGCGAAATCCGTTGGCAAGATTATCCTCACGATCCAAAGGATTGCGGCGCGTTCGCTTCGCCTACCGGTGCTTGTCCGTCTAGCAAAGTGAACGCGCCGCTGTCTATATGCCGCGCTATGAGGCGACTGCCGGTTCAGGCCTTCTTTTGAAAGGTCTTATACTTCTGCATGAACTTCTGGACGCGTCCCTCGGTATCTACGATCTTCTGTTTGCCGGTGAAGAAGGGGTGGCAGACCGAGCAGATCTCGATACGGATATTGTCGCGCGTGGAGCGCGTTTCAAAGGTATTGCCGCACTGGCAGACGACGCGCGCGGTCTTATACTCTGGATGTATGCCGGATTTCATTGCAATTCTCCTTCTAAAACAAAACAGCCTCACTATTATATACGATCCGCGGTTCCAGCGCAATCATGATAACGAAACTTTTTTCAATTCGGCCAGACGGATTTCCCCGTGAGCACGTCCGTGAGAAAGGACGCTTGGATCGTGCAATAATTTGGCAGGCGTCGGGGCCGGTCGCGTGGCCTGAGGGTCGGTACCAGCTCAATTGGAAGTCGGCGCCTGAGTGTCCTAGCGTCCGGTCAATGGATCGATCCGAATCGGTCGCTGCACCCCGGACATGGAGGAGAGATGGTCGCACTACCGCACCGAAAGCACGTCTCGCCGGGAGTGTATCTAGAACGCGAGCGTGACGCCGAAATCAGGAGCGAATACGACAATGGCTTCGTCGTCGCCATGGCCGGCGCAAGTTTTGCGCACAACATCATCTGTACAAACCTGGTTGTGGCGCTTTCGCCGCATCTGAGAAACGTTGGCTGCCTCGCCGCGGTAAGCGATTTGCGGGTTCGTCTCAAGCCCACTAATCGGTACTACTAACCCAACGTGGTCGTGGTATGCGGAAAGCCGCAATTGGAAGTGGTTCAGGGGATGGAATCGTTGACCAACCCGACAATGATCATCGAGGTTCTCTCCGACTCGACTGAACGCCAGGACAAGGCTAGAAAGTGGGTGGGTTATCAGAGACTCGACAGCCCCAGCACATACGTGCTCGTGCGTCAGGATGAGCCACTCGTCGACGTCTACAGGCGAACGGATGACAGTAGTATCTGGGCCCTCCGGTCCGTATCTGGCCTGGATGAGAACGCTGCCCTGCCGGCGATCCAGTGCCAAATCGCGCTTGCGGAAATCTACAGTGACGTCGAATTCCACGTTGACGATGCCCGGCAATCTTAGCCGAGCAGTAACCGAAGCGTGGTCGCACTAGCGTTGGTCCCTACTTGGCATCGGCCTCCGCAACGGCCTTTGTCGCGCCTTGAAAGCCGATCTCGCTGTGCGTACCGTCGCAAAACGGCTTGGTCGTCGATCCGCCGCACCGGCAGAGATAGACCGGCTCATTGGCGGGAACATCGATCCTCTGTCCGCTCTCGGTCATAAGCTGGAACGGACCCGTTATCTCCAGGGGCCCATCGTCCGTGATCGTGATGGTGACATTGGATGTTGGTTCGGACATTGCGCGGTCTCCTTGTGGGTTGTAGGGGCTTTTCAGCGGGCGGGAATAACTCGGATCACTGCGTCCGGCTCTCGGTTAAGTGACCGGACCCCGCCGTCCGTCACGGTTACAATGTTCTCGATCCTGACACCGAATCTCCCGGAAAGATAGATACCTGGCTCAATCGAGAAGCACATGCCCGGCTTCAGGGGATCTCTGTTGCCCTGGACGATATTCGGGGGTTCGTGAACTGATAGACCGATCCCATGTCCCGTGCGGTGCAGGAACTGCTCAGCGTACCCTGCGGTTCCGATAACGCCGCGCGCGGCGTTATCGACTGCTTCGCCCGAGACTCCAGGCCCGGCCATTTCGCGAGCGGCCATGTGCGCCTGGAATACGATTGCGTAGATCGCGCGCACGTCCGCATCGCCCGGCTCGCCATAGGCGATCGTGCGCGTGATGTCGGACGCGTAACCATTAGCGACGCACCCGATATCGATAATCACTACGTCGCCACATTTGAGCCGTCTATCGCCGGTGTGGTGATGCGGCTGCGCCGCGTTTTCTCCGAAACAGACCAGGGGGGAGAATGAGGGACGCGAACCTCGCAATGAAATTGCGCCCAGGATCAGGTCGGCAGCCTGGCTTTCCGTAATCCCCGCGACAAGCTGCTCCGCAACGTCTTCATAAACTTCGTCTATTAACCTGGCCGCGCGCTCCATCGCGACCAGCTCTTCGGATGTCTTCACCTCGCGCATGCGCGCCATAAGAGCGCCGGCCGGCACGAACCGCAATTGCGGAAACAGTGATTGCAGGGAGAGCAGATGCACGGCGTGCATCTCATCGTCGACGAATACGGCGCCTTCGCCCTGCCAGGACGCCATGATCCGGCGCGCGGCATCGTGCCAGCCCGCCGAATCGTCCCAGCCAACGACCTGCGAAATGCCCGCCGGCGTTGTTCGAGCCTGTTCGGCGTTCATTGCGGGAACAAGAAAGGTCGGATCGCCCGACGCGGGGACAAGAAGGCCGACAAATCGCTCGTGGCCGCCCTCGCGCCAGCCGGTCAAGTAACGCATCTGATCGGTTCCCGCGAGCACCACGCCATGGTCTCGCTCCGCCTTCAACCGCTCCTGAAGCCGTCCGATCCTCTGAAGATAGTCACTCATTCACGGGAACCCCTCCGGATTGCGTTGCCCGCCTGGGGGACGCGCATCTCGTTAACCGCATCATTGTACCCGACGCTTCGCGTGTGTACCGGGCTGAAATCGGGAGCACAGCTGCATGTCCCCCATGTGCGCACGTACCTAAGTGCCGGCAACGCTCACACATCCTCCTGCCCGCTTCCCCTGCCTCGTAACCAAAGACACACCCCTACCGAGCCCGTTCGTTGTTAAAGCTCCGGCGTAGGGGCTATAATGACTCAGGACGAACGATAACCAGATCGATGGGAAAGAAGGAGACGACAATGATTGTCCCCACACGGGTGCTGTTTGGACATGCATATGGGAAATACGCCCTCGGCGCATACAACATCAACAATCTCGAGCAGACCATGGGCCTGTTCCGCGGCAATATGGAAGCGCAGGCTCCGTTTATCATACAGATATCCAAAGGCGCGCGCGCCTATACCGACAAGCGGATGCTGGAGGCCATGATACGGGCGGCCGACGAGATCTGGCCGGATGCGCTCTTCGCGGTGCATCTCGACCACGGCGACGAGCCGACCTGCTATGATTGCATCGAAAGTGGCTTCTATTCTTCAGTCATGATCGATGCGTCGCACCACTCGTTCGACGAGAACGTCGCCATTACGCGCCGGGTGGCAACCGCGGCGCACGCTCGCGGCATCTCGGTCGAGGCTGAGCTGGGCATGCTGGGTGGCGTGGAAGAGGATATCAAGGTCGATGAGAAGAACGCCTGCCTGACCGATCCGGAAGAGGCGCGAGATTTCGTCCAGGCGAGCGGCTGCGACTCGCTTGCCTGTGCCATTGGAACCTCGCACGGAGCATACAAGTTTGCCGGAGGCCAGGGAATTCACTTCGACCGCGTAAAAGCCATCCAGAACATGCTTCCGGCTTTCCCGCTCGTGATGCACGGCTCCTCTTCGGTGCCGGCGGAAGAGGTTAGCCGCATCAACTCTGCCGGCGGACAGTTGAAAGAGGGAGCACGGGGCGTGGATCCTGCACACTACCTTCCGGCCGCGAAACTGGGTGTCTGTAAGGTCAACATCGATACCGATGGGCGACTGGTGTGGACCCGTGTACATCGAGAGTTCTTCCGCGACCAGCCGGGGGAGTTCGACCTGCGACCCGTGGGCAAGATCTTCATGTCGGAGTACGCAGCTTTCATCGCTTCACGGAATGTGCTTCTGGGATCCGCCGGCAACCTGTCGGCCGCCCGCCAGTACGCCGTATCGGCCCTGGGCAAGTAGCGCCGTTCAAGGAACTCGATCCAATGGATCGCGTAGCGCCGACGAGGCGCCCAGAGGGAAGGCCCGTCATGCGCCAGGAGTGGCATCACCTGCTTTTCCTGCACTGGGCCGTACCCGTGGACCAGTTGCGGGCCCTGGTGCCTGCCGCCATCGACATCGACACTTTCGAAGGGCGTGCGTATGTCGGGCTGGTTCCGTTCACTATGACGGGCGTGAGACCGATCTGGTCTCCGCCCGTTCCGTTTCTCTCGCGTTTCCATGAGACGAACGTGCGCACCTACGTTCACTACCGCGGCAGGAATCCTGGAGTATGGTTTTTTAGTCTAGACGCCGCGAATGCCGTTGCCGTCCAAGTTGCCAGGGCATTTTGGAGCCTGCCATATTTCTTTGCTCGCATGCGAATGGAACACGGGGTCGGCGGCTCCGTGACAGGCTCGGAGTCGGCCGGAGCGTCGGATCACGACGAGTCGCCCGGATGGATCGATTACCGATCGGAGCGCCGGTGGCCACAGCCGACGCCAGCAGCGTTGCACGTGCGTTATGCGCCTCGGGGGGCCGCATCTCCGGCAGTGGTTGGGTCTCTTGAGCATTTTCTCACGGAGAGGTATATCCTTTACACAGGCGAGGATCGCCGACTGGCGTCGGCTCAAGTGCACCACCAGCCCTATCCCGTCCAGGCGGCCGTCGTCCAAAGCCTATCCGAGAACGTAATTGCTTCCGCCAGAATCAAACGGGGCGATGAAGCGCCGATCTGCCACTACGCGCACGGCGTCAATGTCGAAGTATTCCCTATTCAGAATCTCGCAGCGGAGTAGCGCGCTTTGCACATTATCCCATCTTTCGGAGCAGTCGGACATGTCCCTTCAGCGTCTGCTTGATCTCGATGCCGCGGCGCCCGACCCGGAAGACCTCTACGTCCGTTTAGACTTCCCCGCTCCACCGGCAGACCGGCCGTACGTCTACATCAACATGGTGTCTACTGTCGATGGCAAGATCGTCCTGGGTGAACCGGGAGAATCGGCGGCAGGCGTGGGCGGCCCGACGGATCAGGTGCTCTTTCGACGCCTTCAACGGAACGCGGAGGGCGCTCTCGTCGGCGCGAGCACGCTCAGGGCAAGCCAGGTGATCTATCCCACGAACATCGCACGCTTTACCGCTACGCGCTCCGGCAATCTGCCGCTCGACAACCGCTTCTTCCGGGATGCGCCCGACAGAGCTTACATCGTCATACCGGAAAAGATGGCTCGCCATGACCGGGATCGCCTGGACGCCGCGGCCAAATTGCTTCCAACCGGAAACGACGATGTCGATTGGGCGGCGGCACTACGCGTCATGCGGCAGGAGCTAGACATTCACACGCTGCTTTGCGAAGGCGGCAGCACGCTCAACGGGCAGCTCGTGCTCGCCGGTCTGGCCGATGAGCTGTTCCTGACTCTCTCGCCCAAGCTGAAAGGGGGCAGCCACCTTCCCACAATCCTTGGCGGTCCAGGCTTTCCTCCCGGCACTGCCCTTCGTCTCAACCTGCTTTCGGTCTATCACGATGGCGACGAGCTCTACCTCCGATATCGCCTTTCTCCGTCAAGCAGCAGCTTTCGAAGAGGCGCAGAGCCGCGATAGGACCCAGGAGCGCTATCGAGGCTCATTCGTCACCCTACATTGCGAAACCACCCTGAACCTGATAAGATACGATCGGCAGACAGCAATTGGCGGAGACCGTGGCGCGGATATGAACGTAGTAACGGCGGATGAGATTCGTGAGCTTGACCGTAGAGCGATCGAGGAGGCGGGTATCCCCGGCGTGGTTCTCATGGAGAACGCGGGGCGAGCCGTCGTCGACCAAATCGAACGACGGTACGGACCCCTCGCGGGTAAGGTCGTCGCTGTCTTCTGCGGGGGCGGCAACAACGGCGGCGACGGTTTTGTGATTGTTCGGCTGCTCCTCCTCGCAGGCGCGCGAGTCGATCTGTTCTGCTCACAGGAAACGCTGAGCGGCAAGATATCTAAACTCGACGCAGGCTCTCATTTCAAGGTCACTCAATTTGGCGCCGGATACCGGCTTCAGGACCTTCCAACGAACGCCGGAACTGGAGAAGCGTCGTCGGAATGGAGCGGAAGATTCGATCTGGCGGTCGACGCCCTGTTGGGTACCGGAATACAGTCTGCGCCGCGCGACTGGTACGCCGATGCTATCCGAGCCCTAAATGAGCTCAAGTGCCCGGTTATCGCGGTCGACATTCCGTCCGGCATCGACGCGGACTCCGGCGCCGTGCGGGGCGAAGCGGTCCGGGCAACGGACACCGTCACGTTCGCGTATCCCAAATTGGGACTGTTTCTGGCGCCTGGATACGAAAACGTCGGAAGCCTGCAAGTCGCCGACATCGGTTTTCCGTGGCAGTCCCTGCAGCCATCGTCCGGTATCGAACTGTTGGCGTGTTACCCCGGAAGCAGGTGCGATGGGATAGACTGCTCACCTTCGCTGCGGCAGCCGATCGGATGGGAACTGCTCCTCAGGAGACGGAGGCCAGAATCCAATAAGGGAGATTACGGTCACGTGGGCATCGTCGCCGGATCGCGGACGATGGCCGGAGCTCCAGCGCTTGTCGCGCGCGCCGCCCAGCGCGCGGGCGCCGGTCTTGTTACGGTACTCACCGGCGAGACTACACAGCCGATTCTGGCGGCCAAGCTCGACGAACAGATGACGCTGCCCTTGCCGGAGGCGGACGGCGCGATCGCCGAGTCGGCCTGGGAGCGCATCGAAGCATTCATGACCAGGGCAACTGCACTATGCGTTGGACCAGGCCTCTCGACGCATAGAGAAACCGTCCGGCTGGTTCATCGTATCGTGCGCGAGGCGGATATTCCACTGGTCCTGGATGCGGATGGACTTAACGCGCTGGCTATGGAGCCGACGACGGCAAAAGAGCGAAGCGCTGTTCTGCACAGTCCGCTTGTGATTACGCCGCATCCCGGCGAGGCGGCGAGGCTCCTTGGAACGTCGATCGCCGAAGTGCAGTCAAACAGAATTGCATCGGTCCGAGAGTTGGCGGCGCGCTTCCAGTCGATTTCTGTGTTGAAGGGCAGACATACGCTGATCGCCGATCCGGCCGGTAGAGTATGCATTAATGCGTCAGGCAATCCCGGGATGGCTACGGGAGGCATGGGCGATAGTCTGACGGGGATCATCGGCGCGCTATTGGCAATGAACGCCGTGCTTGCAAAGCGCGGAGACAGTGGCGCATCGGCTATGTTCGCCGCCTGTCTGGGCGTCCATCTTCACGGCATCGCGGGGGATCTTGCCGCGAAAGAGCGTGGAGGGGCCGGACTGATCGCGGGCGACGTGATCGACTGTCTGCCGCGCGCGTGGTCCGTTGTTACTCAGAGCGCTTGAAGGAGAACGATGAATCGAACCCTGGTGAATGCGCTGCAGATCCTGCTGGTCGTGTCCTGTCCAATCTCGTCAATGGCCGGGCAGCCGCCGACGGGAAAATCGACGACCCACGACGCGGATCACCCTCGGACCGGCGGTGCGCCTATCCCGACCATGCCGTCCGCGCGAAGCAATCCGCCTGTCACCGCCGAGCCGCCTCCGAGCGGCGTCATGGAGCTGAAGCGTCAGGTCACCGGCGACTTGAGCTATCGCTTCATATCCACGAATGACAAGAGCGGAACAGCCACGATCGCGCCCGTAACTTTGCCGGAGGCTCCAGGTGGCGACAATATTATTCCTTTGAGAGTGCCGTCGTCCCTGAATATCAAGGACGGCAAGTTAGAAGTGCTTGACAACAATCGCGGCAACATCGCCAGACTGCCGATTACTCTGTCTGCCTCGTCTAAACCAGTGGTCGCGGATCTTACTGAAAGCAGCTTCACACTTGCTCAAAGGGTAAACGTTCCGATACAGGCCAGAGGACTGGGTGTTATAGGCGCTCAGGTGGCGATGACGTGCGCATCCAGAGGATTCAGTCAGACGCGCCTTCTGCAGCCGGACGACAATGGAATCGCCCGCTTCGATGCGGTTCCTCTTAACTCGCCGGTTACCGTCACCGTAAGCTACGGAAGCAATCCACCTGAAAGCCAGACGAAAACGCTCGCGATCGGTCGCCCGGCGGACGCCTGGCCGCCCATTGTCGTTACCTGGCCAGATGTCAAGACGGTTACCGCTCCCCCGGCCGCCGTTTCGCCAGGAGCCCCGTCCGGGCGCGAGCCGCGCGCGACGGGCCGCACGCCTGCGGAGGATACGTACACCCCGAGTCAAGCCGCTGCGAGCAATCCACTAAACTCTCTGGCCAGTACAGTTATCAGCCTGCTTTTCCTGGTCGCGATCGCATATGGGGTGTTCTGGGCATACAAAACTGGTAGGCTGAAGACGGCACTGGATCATCTCGGTATCAACACGGCACAGACCGCGCCGGACCCGGGCGCCATGCGAGACCCGTTCAAGAAACAGGATCGGTCACCGATCCAGCCGATCATCGAAGGGACAGCGGATCCCTTTGTCGGCGGAGCGATGGCTGGCGCGACCGGCCCTCCACTGGAGGATAGTCCCAGGCTCGTCGCAAGTGCCGGAGCCTATTCGGGGGTAATCTTCCGACTGAACAGCGCTACGGCGGAGATCGGCCGCGACACCGGCATTGCCGTGGCGCTTCCCAACGATTCGAACGCGTCGAGGCGCCACGCGACCATCCTGACCTCGAACGGCCAGTATTCGATCGTGGACAACGCCTCGTCCAACGGAACGTTTGTTAATGGCGTCCGCGTCCCCAGCCAGACGCCTCAGCCATTGCGGCCGGGCGACGAGGTGCAGATCGGCATGACCCGATTCCGATTCGAAGCGTGAAAATCGACCTGGCCATTTAATAGCGGACGGACTCTGGAGCTTACGATGCGATCGCGCATGGTGATTGGCTTATTGGCGGGCACGATCGGCGGATTTGTCGGCTGGCTTCTCCAAGAGCATCTGATCGATTATAACCGCCTCGTCGGTCAGAGCATCGGTGACGGTCAGACTCGGGTGCTGGCGGTCTGCGTTGGCGGACTGACCGGCATGTTCCTGGGCGGCGTCGATGGAATATCCGACCGCAATCCACGCAAACTCGTGATTGGGTTAGCCGGTGGCGCCGTTGCTGGTTTCCTTCTAGGATTTATCGGGCTTTTTGTCGGTAACGTTGTCTATTCCGCCTTAGGCGGCACTAACAGCATCCACGGCGTACCGGACTTTGGGTCGTTCATTACGCAGGTGATAGCTCGAACGCTCGGCTGGTCCATGCTGGGTCTCGGCATCGGCGCCGGCTCGGCCCTTGTCTCCTGGTCCCCGCAGCGAGTTCGAAACGGCGCAATCGGAGGGTTTCTCGGCGGTCTGATCGGCGGATTCATTTTCGATCTGTTGGCGAACGGCGCGATTCCATTGACGGCAGCAGCGGGCGGCTCCGGCCTTCGCGATGTCGGCGGTCCAAGCAGAATGGTAGGCTTCACGCTGATCGGCGCGCTGACAGGCTTCTTCATCGGACTCGTTGAGGAGCTTCTCAAGCAGGCGTGGGTTACCGTATTGGCCGGCCGCAACGAGGGCAAGGATTATATCCTGTACAAGTCGATGAACCTCCTCGGCCGGGATGAGCGCTGCGACGTTCCACTCTTTGGAGACGCGTCCGTGGCGGTTCAGCATGCCGCGATTCGGGCCGATGGACGACGACACTTTCTGCTTGCCGCGGCAACTTCCGCTGGAACTCTAGTGAACGGCCAGAGCACAGCGCCTCAGGCCGAGATGATGCTGCGTGACGGAGACATGATTCAGATCGGCGCTCATCGTATTCTCTTTCATGAGAAGGCTACCGCTTCGCGCCTGGCGCGACCGGATCCGGATGGCG
>JBBQVV010000062.1:0-21887 GCA_038211235.1 Chthonomonadales bacterium
CTTCACGCCGCCGGGCAGGTTGGCATGCGCCTCCAGATGGAAGTCGCTTGGAGTGCTGATGTTGGAGAAATGACTGTTGTTTCGGTCCCGATCAGAGCCGCTGTAGTCGAAGAACGAATAGCGCGATTTATCGGAGCGCACGCCGAAGAAGAAGTCGCCGTTGAACTGGATCATCTTGTCGAGCCGGCGATTGATCGCGTCCACGGCCTTGCTAAGATTGTCCAATTTGGCCTGGACGTCTCTCATGTTCATGCCGAGAGCGGCGAGTTCGTTCTTGAAGTCGGCCGTGAGACGTCGCAGCTCGTCGACCTCGGCAGGAGTCATTCCTGGAGGTCCAGCGGGTCCAGTGGGTCCAGCGGGCCCGGTTTCGCCATTAGCTCCCGCGGGTCCAGCGGGCCCGGCGACTCCTTGCTGCGTGCTGATCTTGTCGAGAGCGCGCTTCAGTGCGACCGCGAACTCGTAGCGAGTAAGCGTGCGCTGGCCATTGAAGTGATGATCCGGGTATCCCGTGATGATGCCCTTCATTTGCAGATCAGTGACGGCCTGATAGGCCCAGTGATCCGGCTTGACATCTTCGAACGGGCGGGTGTCCTGCGCTTTGACCGAGCTTGCCCAGGTCAATGCGAGGACGGAGAGAGAGGCGCCCAGATAGGGCAGTACCTTCCGCATTACTATCCTCCGAATAAGAATGTGCCGCAGTGACCGCTGGTCACTTTTTCAGACCTGCCACGGCGGCGAGCACGGGAGGCGGGTGGCCTCGTCCGCGCCAAGCGACGATGCGCTTCCATCTTAACGTTCGGCTGTGCGAAGGAACAAAAAGGGTGATCTCGTCATTGAGTACCGGGCGCTGGAAAGAGTTTCCTTGTATCCTTCTCTCCATTGCCGCGGTGTCAATTCGGGAACAGCCTCGTGTTTCACGCACGACCGTTCGATGAAAGAAGACGCGACGACTGCCTCGGAATAGAGGCTTTCGGGATGGTTTCCCGTTCCAGGTCGTTCTGGAATGGGCAGAGAGAGATGATCACGCTAGCGGAAGATTTGAATTGCAACTCTTCCGTGTTCGCGGCCGAAGGACGGACGGATGTGTCCGCTGCAATGTTCCGCGAACTGTTTCTCTCCTGTTACCACGACTCTAGCCTAGCATAAGGCATTGTCTTTGTCAATAGGCTAGCGCACAATTTGACGGATTATCCCCGTGTTTCCGTAAATAATTGCCTGCCCGAATCCGGTGCGGCTTCCTCCGCGCGCGGAATGAGCGCCACTCCGCCGGGATACACGGGACGCGTTCCCCATGGCGCCGATAGTGTGCGAGCATGGCGCGTGGGCCGCGGCCAGGTCTCGCTGAGGTGGCAGGGCGACCCTAAGCTGGCAGACAGCGTCACATTCGAGCTGACCGACCGATCGGGGCGCATGCTTCGGCGTTCGACCGTGAGCCGGCTGCCGGCGGAGGTGCGGTTCACCATTCCGGCGAACGCCGCCTTCTATGAGGCTGACGTACACTATACCGACGGCGCGACCAATACCATCATGAGCCGGTTGCCGCGTTAGCCGGGGTGAATTTCGCTAGCGTCCGTATTCACGCAGCCGACCTGCTAGGTCTCTAGTAATTCTGGCGTCAACATGAATACCGTCCTCCTGATAGTCGGCGTTTAGCACACGCCCGTACTCGTAGCACTGGGCAACGAGATCACTTCGACTGTACGGCACCGTGAGCTTAACGTCGACCAGGAGACCCTCCAGCGTGTGGACGACGCGGTCCATTAGGTGAGGCATGCCCTCGGCCGTCCGAGCGGATATATAGACGGAATTGGGCGTCTGCGTTACAAACTCTCGTAGGGCGTACTGGTCCTTAACCAGGTCCGCCTTGTTGAATACCGTTATAATAGGTTTATCGGCCGCTCCGAGCTGTTCCAATACCTCTATTACCGCCTCCTGTTGTACCTTCCGATGTGGGTGGCTCGAATCCACGATGTGAATCAGGAAATCCGCCTCGATCGTCTCCTCAAGTGTCGCGCGAAAAGCGGCTACCAGATGTGTCGGCAGGTTTCGGATGAATCCCACCGTATCGGTC
This sequence comes from Chthonomonadales bacterium, assembly GCA_038211235.1. Classification (GTDB taxonomy): domain Bacteria; phylum Armatimonadota; class Chthonomonadetes; order Chthonomonadales; family Chthonomonadaceae; genus DATGJU01. The sequence goes on from JBBQVV010000062.1 coordinate 2,072, forward strand.
AGCAGGATCGCCCAGCCGTCCGGAAGCACGACACGCCGGGTTGTTGGGTCCAGCGTGGCGAACAGCTTCGGATCGGCCAAAACGCGGCTGCCTGAGAGCGTGTTCAGTAGCGTCGACTTGCCTGCGCTCGTATAGCCCACTAGTGCGGCAGAAGGAAATGGAAGCGTCTTGCGATTGGCGCGCTGGTGCTGTCGCGTACTGCGAACCTCGGCCAGTTGGGCCTCGATGTCGCTGATCGTTTCACGCACCTTCCGTCGGTCCGTTTCCAGTTTCGTTTCGCCCGCCCCGCCGCGCACTCCTATGCCGCCCTGCTGTCGCTCGAATTTCGTGTAGAGGTTCCCAAGTCGCGGAAGTAGGTACGTGAGCTGCGCAAGCATCACCTGCAGCTTGCCCTCGCGCGACTGCGCGCGCTGGCCGAATATGTCCAGGATCAGCTGAGTGCGGTCGATGACGCGACAGTCCAGTGCCTCCTCCAGGTTCCGTGCCTGAGCCGGTGAAAGCTCGCTGTCGACGACTACCAGGTTGGCGTGAGCATCTCGGACTCCCGCGAACAGCTCCTCGGTCTTGCCAGAGCCGATGTAGAACCGAGGATCCGGCCTGTCGCGTCTCTGAAAGAACTCTCCGACGACCGTCGCTCCCGCGGTTTCGGCGAGAGCGATCAGCTCTTCGCGAGCATAGGTCCGAAGCTTCTCGTCGGGCTCTACAAAAACGAGAACGCACTTCTCGACTTCAGTTATCTCGTGCATAGGCTGCAAACGTGACATGGTTGTTCTATGTCCTATTGTGACTCCAGGAGTCGCATCAGCAGTACCTCGGTGACCAGTGATGTGTTTGCATTGGCGTCGAGCCTGCGACGTGCGAGCAGCAGTGAGTCGAGGCACGCAGTCCATCGTTCTGGGCTGCCGGCCGTGTATAGCCTTTCGAGCGCGTCGAGCCGGTCACGATGAACCACTGCATCTTCTTGGGCGCCGACGCGCAGTGCAAGCAGATCGCGATAGAACGTGACGAGCAGATCGAGCACCGCTGCGAACTGCTTCCTTCCGGTCTTCTCCCTCGCTCCTCCCGGGTCGGAGTCGGCGGAGGGTGTCTCTGGTTCGATAGGCTCTTCGCCGGCGAGCGCCTTTGTCTGTGCCGCGAGCTTTCGTAGCTGCTCCGCGGACCGGAGCGCGCGATGGGCCGGCCCCCGCGGCAAAGTCTCCGCGTAGTCGAGTATTCGCATGATCTCCGTCCCGACGGCGGGATCCGCGGCCAGCGTAATGGCCTGGCCAATGCGACCCTCCGAATAGGCCGCGATCGTTGCCGCGCGGTGCACATCGGCATCCACGGTTTCGCGCAGATATGCTGACAGAACCGGTTTTGGGACGGCTCCCAGCCGCACGATCTGACAGCGGGACACGATCGTCGGCAGTACGCGTGCGGGATGCGGCGCCAGGAGCAGGAACAGCGCGTACGGCGGAGGCTCCTCCAGGCTCTTTAGAAGGCTGTTCGCGGCAGGTTCGGTCAGCCGATCCGCCTTCTCAAGAATATAGACCCGCCGCCGTCCGATCACCGGCGCGAACGAGAGTGTTCGCGACAGAATGCCAGGAGCCTGGCGGCCCTGCCGATCCCAAAGCTGCCAGATCTGCAGCTGCTCGCCCGCCGGGCGAATCGTCACGATGTCGGGATTCGTCCCGGTCTCCGCCCTGAGACACGATTCGCACCTTCCGCACGAATCGAAGGGAGCGGCGCGGGGGTCGAGGCAGGCAGCAGTCTGCGCAAGCGTCTGTGCCACGGCTAACTTGCCGGTACCGTCGGCCCCGACGATGAGGTAGGCTCCCGCAAGGCTGTCCGCCGCGAGCGCGGCGCGCAACGTCCGGACGACCGTATCCTGACCAAAGATCGACTCAAACTTCGACATGGCTCGCTACCTCGCCTCCTCGCCGGGGACCCGGGCTAATCGGTAGAGTGCAATGGCGGTCTCGAGCAGCCGTGGACCATCTTCGACCTGCCGGCGCCACCGGGCCGGCAACGCCGTAGCGCCATGCAGTGCCCCTCCGATCGCGCCGGCAATCGCTGCGATGCTCTCGACCGCGCCTCCGGTCAGGTTCACGGCGGAAGAGAGCAGCAGCTCCAGGCTGGCGGGGTATCTCGCGACGAGATACAGCGCGGCCGGCACGGACTCTCGCGACCAGGCCGAAACGCCAAGAACACGCACGGCCGTACGAGCGTCCAGGTCCTGATCGAGAAGCGATTTTGCGATCTCGAGGCAGTTTGCAAAGCCATCGAACTCGCTCGAGTGAGAGCGCACGGCATCTATCAGCGTCTGCAGAAAATCCGATCCGTTCCATGCCGCCGGAGCATCTGGCCCGAGCGGCAGCATAAGCGCCACGGCTTCCGCGACCGCGAGCGCGGAGGCTTGAGCGTCGGGATGGCCGTGCGTTACGAGGGCCTGAAGACAGGCGACACGCCGTCGCGTCGGTACATCAAATGGGTAGGCGAGGCCGACCGGCGCCGCTCGCGTCGCGGCGCCGCAGCCTGCTCCCTCCGGGTCGGCCGCCTCATCCCACTCCGCCCCGCCTGTTCGCAGCTGCACCGCCGCCTCGAGTGAAGACAGGCCAGGTGCGCGAGGTGAGCTGTTAAGCCAGCGCACGAGCGCATGTGCCCATGAATCGGGTACGAACAGGCCGCGCTCCGCGATCAGCGTGTCCGCGAGGCCGAGAGCCAGTTGCGTATCGTCGGTCCACTGTCCAGGACCCAGGATATCCTCGGTCTCCGGCTCCGCGAGGGCGGTAAGGGGGATCGTGACGGGAGCGGTGTCAGTAGCGGGCATAAAGTCGGAGATCCCACCGAGCGCCGCGATTTCGTCGTACGTTCGCCCGGTCACCGGCATACCAAGCGCGTCGCCAATTGCGCCGCCGAACAGGCAGCCGATGTACTTAAGCTCCATGGAAGGACCCATGACGACGCTCCGTGCGAGAGAGTGGGTGGCGATCATCGGCCGCACCCTCTCGTGGGGACCGGCAGTGTCGCAAGACCTATATGACCCGGCGGCTTCGATTCCCTCTATTATATCGTCGCGAGTGCGTGACATTAGAAAGCCGGCGGACTGGAGGCGATCGCTCCAGTCCGCCGGCTTAAGGTCACGTTTCGGCAACTTTGAATTCGGTTACCGCTTCATGTTGATGACTTCCTGAAGCAACTCGTCGACCACCGTCACGATCTTTGTGTTGGCCTGGAATCCTCGTTGGGTTACGATCAGATCGGTGAACTCGTTCGAGAGGTCCACGTTGGACATCTCGACGAATCCGGTGCTGATCTTTCCGCGACCGCCGACTGCCGGCAATCCTACCTGCGCCAGGCCGGAGTTACTTGATTCTTTGAACAGGTTCTGGCCGACCTTTTCGAGGCCGGCGGCATTTGAGAATCCCGCCGTCGCGACCTGACCGAGCGTTCGACTCTGCCCGTTCGTAAACGTTCCCGTAATGAGGCCCTCCTGGGAGATCTGGTAAGCCTGAAGAGTTCCCACGGGAAAGCCGTCCTGAGTCGTTGCGGCGACGGTCGAGACACCCGCAACCTGTGTCAGGCTTCCGAAGTCAATGGTTACCGGGAGAGGCCCTGCGCCTCCAGACGAGCTGACCGTCAACTTCTGTTTCGTCGTGTCGATCAGGCTGCCCTTATCGTCGAAGAAGAGGGGGCTGTTTCCCGGTGTGGAGCTGTTCGCAACGGGGTTGCCGTTCTCGGATGCCGACCACTCCCATCGGCCGGTGGCTCCCGCTGGCGCTCCCGAGCCGACGAGCGCGCGCTTGAATTGAAAGCTGACATCGTGTTTGACGCCAAGGCTGTCATAGACCGATAGCGAAGTGTTCCAGACCGGCGACGCGCCGGTCTGGCCGTCGGAGTTGCTCGTTGTGGTGGTTGTAGTGAGAGCGCTCAGGTCGATCGTTAGAGGAAAGTTCGTCGCGATCTGTCTGCCCTGATTGAAGGATCCCGCGGGCAGCGAGCCCGCGACCAGCTGAACCGTGCTGCCGAGGCTCTGGGCAGGAGAGCCGCCGTCCGCCGTTACAAAGCCGGTTCCGGGCACAAAGTAGACCGCCGACTCCTTGTTCGCCGCGACACTGCTATCGTATGCGGTAAAGGACGTTCCCGCGGAGTCCTTTACATCCACCTTCATCTGCCACTCTTGCAGTGCTCCCGCGGGCACATTGGGACCGCCCGCCGGCGCCGTCGGATTCGAGAGCGTCGTCGTTACGGTAAATGGCGCTCCCGTCAAATCGTAGACCGTAGTCGCATTGACGATCGGCGCGCCGCCGTCCAGGTTCAGGTTGCCGGCAACATTGAGCAGAGTAGATTGGATCGGTGTCGCGCCGCTCTGTCCATTTGCGTTCGCGCTTACATTGGACTGCGCTTTCAGGCCGCTGAAGTCCACGGACACGGGGAAGCTCGGCGATCCCGATGCGCCGGATACGTTGACGGTGATGGTGGACCCGAGCGGGTTCCCTGGATTTGCGGAATCGGTGAAGACGAAACTGTTTCCGCCGGAGCCGTTTGGAACTCCGTAGAGCCGCTGTGTCGGCTGCGTTGAGCCGTCCACGCTGATCTCTGCGTCCCAGCGCTGGGTCGCGCCCGATGGAACGCCCGCGCCGGCAGCCGGGTCGTGAACCGGATTGGACAGACTTACCGTGATGACGTGCGGATTTCCGTCCACATCGTATACCGTGTCCGACATGGTTCCGGGAGCGGATGCGGTGTCCAGCTCGCCGTCAACGAGGACGTGCGTCGACTGCAGTCCCGAGCTCGCGTCCAGATTGCCCTGGAACTCCGAGCTTGAGGTCTGTTTTGCGGAAGTCAAATTGCCGACGGGGATCTTAAGCACCGAGTCACTGGTGACCGGGCGACTCGGATCGATGTTGCCATTACTGTCGGCCACGTAACCAAGGAGCTTCACGCCGTTGCTGGAGTTGACGAGAACGCCGTTGCTGTCGAGGTCGAACGACCCGTCACGGGTGTAAAACGTATCCGATCCGCTCGACACCAGAAAGAACCCGGTACCTTGCAGCGCGAGGTCGCTCGATTTGCCTGTCGTCTGCAGATTGCCTTGCGTCTGAATCGTATCGACGGCGCCAAGCCTGACGCCGAGTCCAACCTGCGCCGGATTCTGTCCGCCGACACTGGCGCTGGGGGCCGTCGAGGACCGGATCGTCTGGGACAACTGATCTTCAAACGTAACCGCGCCGGATTTGAAGCCGACCGTGTTCACGTTCGCGATGTTGTTTCCAATGACGGCCAGCTTGGTCTGGTGAACCTGGAGTCCGCTGACTCCGGCAAACATTGCCTGTAGCATACGGTAAAGAAACCTCCATGCCGGGCACCCTGTTAGGTCGCGCCGGATTACGTCCCCCGCTGTCGGCGGAGGGGCTTGCAGGCTTCCGCGTCTTGCAACGTCGGGCCAGCCTGGAGAAGATTGTGCTTGTTATCAGATCGCGGTAAGAGTCTGTCTTAGCCGTAACCTGCAGCCGCTCAAGCGATCACTGCGCTGTCTATGTTCGTAAACACGTTCTGTTTCATGCTCTCCTTGTCCACGACCGTTATGACGGTTCGGTTTCGGACGCTCACGACCATTGCCAGATCGTCCATAAGCACGAGTGCATCGCGCGATCCCTTACCGGCAGCCTTCTGAACAGCGCCTTCGAGCCTGGCAATGTGCGTGCCGTCCAGTGCGATGTTCCGAGATTGGAGCCGTGTCTGGGCATGCGCCGAGAAGCGCAGATCGCCGGACGGTTCCACGGGCGGTGAGGAGCCCGCGACTCCCTGCCGCGCGCGCAACATTTCGCCGAACGATGTGGCCGTCGCGGTCCGAGTTACGCCGCCTCTTTCGCCGGGCCGAGTCCCCGCGCTGGTTTCTGACAGCGGTGTTACCGCCGCGGCCGGGATCCTACCGACATCTGCCATGGTTGTCACCGACCTGCCCGCTGTAGGGGCGCCATCGAATCAATCCCGAACCTGCTGGATTTCGACGAGCGTGATATCGTTCGTTGATCCTATCTGAAGGTGCACGCCCGCGGAATCGTATCTTACGGCGGTCACCTTGCCGCTGACCGTACTCGCAACGTTGTTGTTAACCACCTGGGCGTCGACGGTCTTTCCAAGGAGGTCGGCAGCCTGCACTTTGGTCTGGCTGGCGGCCATGTTGTTCACTCCCTCGACGGTAGAGAACTGTGCGAGCTGAGCCAGGAACTGTGACTGGTCCTGGGGTTGCAGCGGGTCCTGGTTTGTGAGCTGGGTCACCAGCAGCTTAAGGAACTGCTGCTCGCCGAGCTGACCGCCGGCAGTCTGCTGAATGGCGCCGCTAAGCGCTGAAGATGAGTCGGTTGCGACAACCGAGTCTATAGCCATTTCGTACCTCGTCGCTTTCTGATCCCTGTACTGAGTACACACCTTGCCGCATCCGCGGCTTGGGAGAGTGCCGTCTCACTCTTATGCCGCGAGGCGGGGGCGATCCATGATGTTCGTGAGGCGGACGGTCATGCGCCGTTCGGCACGCAGCGAGAATCATGCCGCGTAGTCCAATCTGCGCGGGTATCCCGTTCCGACGGCAGGGGCGGCGGCGACAACCGCCGCCGGCACTTCCTTGGCGCCCTGGCGCGCCGCGCGCCACAATTGCGCAGTGGCCGCCTCTTGAGACGACCTTCGCTGCTGTTCGGCAGTCCCACCCGCGTCTCCGCTGGACGCAAGGGTAACATCGAGGCTCGTCAGGCTCAGGCCACGGTTTTCGAGTGCCGAACGCAGCTGCTCTCTAGCGCCGTCGATCATCTGATGGGCATGTGCGGAATCAACCACGATTCGCGCTGTAATTCCGGCGCCATCGGTCGCGACGGTGAGTCGCAGTCCGCCGAGATGCTCGGGAGCAAGGGCCAGCGACATCTCGCTCCGATCGCCGGCATGCCGCAACGACTCGACGTGCCTGGACAGCTGCTGCACGAGCTGATTGCGATCGGCGGTCTGGAGCGCGGCGGTCGGAGCCGCCTCTGCGCGTGAAGCAGCAGGTTCGACTCCGATGGTTGTCCGTGCCGCGGTCGCGTCCAATAGGGGGCCGCGACCGGCAGTTTCCTTATTGCTGTCTCTCGACTCTCCCTTGTGGCCCTCATCGCGCGTATCGGCGCCAGACCACGCGGTTCCGGGCCTCGCTGACGATAGAACCGCAGTGACGTTCGACGGCTGCGCGGCGACCGGCGGCGCTCCGGCTCGACCCGACATGTCGGCGTGAGTGCTCACAGAGTCGGTTCGCGCCGCTAACTCCAGGACGACGGGAAGGTCGTGCGCACCGGCCGCTGCCTTGCCCACGCCGAAGTCTTCGATGGGGGTCGGATCGGTATATGCCTCGTTCCGCGGCGCGCCGGACCGGGTTTCCGGCGTCAGCTGCAAGCGGGCGATTCCATCGAGTCTTGTGCCGGTCGGCGACTCTGCGGAGCCTCCGCGATCCACGGGGACAGGACGATCGCCAGGGGACTGTGCAGTCGCGGTAGACTCTGCGACGCTCACTACATCGGATGCATCTGCGGCCGCGATGGACTCTCTGCCCACGTGTGAAGAGTCAGGCACTACTCCCGGACCGCCCGTTTGGGTGATTCGCGGGTCCATAGTCACTCTCTCAGAGCTGCCGGCAGGGCCTCCGGAATGAACGGCTTGGCCGGATTTCGGCACTAATGCGTTATAGGCGGTGGGTCCTGCACGCAGATCCGGTGGCGACCCGGTGGGGATTAAGAGCGGGATTGGCTGTCCCGGCTGAATGCTTGCGAGGACTGCCGGCGAATTGGCGCCTGATGAAGCGACGGCGGCGGACTTGTCTTCCCGTCGTTGCGCTCTAGTGCGATCGCGCGATTCGTTCGGTTTGCGGAGAGCCATGCGTTCGAGATCGTCGTGCTTCGGATCGATTCGAGTGTCGACGTCGTCCGATTCGCCACGGACATGTGCATCGGAATCTGGGCCAGGCGCATTGTCCGCCATGCGGCCGGCTCGTACCCGATCTACTTTGGCAGCCCCTGGTTCTTGCGCGTCGTCTGGACGCTCGGCTGTACTCGAAGGTTCAGCGGCATGCTGGTGATCGATGTCGGCGTCCGAGCGCTGCCGCACGGTACGATAGACGGAGTCGAATGACTGTCCGTCCGGCTGTGCGTTATCAACGTCCGATCCGGCTCTGTCTGAAGTCGCCGCTGGCCCCGCAATAGTGTACGGTTCGGGCGGCAACTGAGGAATAACCAATTGGCAGCCTCCTTCCTGCTGAAATTGCCCATCGGTGGGCTGCATGCCTATTTTCGGAATCCGCGATCGGCTTCTGCACGTATTTTTGCCGTTCGTGAATGGCGATGGGAACGAGGCTAGAGTGGGGCGATCGAAGCATCAAAATCGGCTGAACCAAAAGGTCAATTTTCGAGAAGCGCTATCGCGATGGAATCCGTATACTCTCTATATGCAGGTGATTCAGTGACGGAACCAACCCCCCACCGTCCAATGACCGGTTGGGAAGTTGGCGAATGAAAACTGAAAAATGCGCCGCGCCACGGGTTTTTACCGATGTGCCGACCTCGGTGTCGTTTCCTACGTATGGAGCATCGACGACGGAGACGCCGTGCAGTATTCTAACGGCATGGCAGACGGACCTGCAGCATTTTCCAAAGAACGTCGGATCGCTCGCGGTACGATGGACACGGAACGGGCAGAGACACTTCGAGAGCGATCGGGCTCAGTTCGCCCTGGACGACAGCACGTATCTCGTGTTTAACGGCGGCAGGGAGTTCTCAAGCTTCGTCGAGTCCAGCACGCTCGTATCCTGCTACTGCGTTGCCTTTGACCCAAGGGTGGCCGAAGACACGCTGCGAAGCATGATCACCCCCGCGGATCGTCTGCTCGAGGATCCGTTCAATGAGCGATACCAGCCCGTGCAGTTCTTCGAGACGACGTATCGTCACGACTTCGCGGTTTCGCCGCTACTGCGGAGGCTGGAGGCGGCGGTAGAGAACGGCTGCGAGCCGCATGCCTGGTTTGAGGAGCATTTTCGGTTCCTGGCAGCGAGACTCTTGACGACGCATCGAGATGTGTACCGAGAAATCGACCGTCTGCCGCCCGCCCGCGCTTCGACGCGACTGGAGATCTTTCGTCGTATTCTGGTAGCGCGAGACTTCATGGAGGCTAATCTGGACCGGCCGGTGAGCGGAAACGATATCGCATCTGTCGCATGCTTTTCGCCGTTCCATTTCCTGCGAAGCTTCAAGTACGTGTACGGCGAGACGCCCCACCAGTACCTGACGCGCAGGAGGATGGAACGGGCGCAGGACCTCTTGCTCCAGACGGAGATGCCGGTTACGAGCATCTGTTTCGCGCTAGGATTTGAAAGCCTCGGATCCTTCAGCAATCTGTTCCGCAGGCACGCGGGAGTCTCTCCCGATAGATTTCGACGGCAGAACCGCATCGCGTCCTCGAAGGTCGCTATCGTCAAGTCGCAAGGCGCGGCGCCGGCCGTCCATACGGAACATGCCGGAAGTCATCACGACAGGCGTCGTACAGTTTTGAAGTAGTGGTTGAGCCGGTCGGCTACGCCCGATCTGTGTCTCCTCCATCGTGCGCTCCACGCAGAGAGCGTGAGAATTCGATCCTCCCATGGGGCCGCCAACGCGGCCCCAATTTTTTTGCGCTGTCACTTTGTGTCGACCAGGCGCTTGGAGCGAACCTCGACGTTGATCAAACGAGCACGCCTGCGTTATCGTCGAGGCGCGGAGGATGTGACGTTCGATGCGGCGTCCGGCCAGGAGAATCGCAACTTTCGAGAATAGCAATTTTCAAGAAGTACCTGCAGCCCGGATAGAGTTACAATCATAACTCGAGGCCGGCATGCTTCCTCCGCGGCAGTTCGCCGCAAGTCGAAGCAGATAGATTCGGTCTCATACCCAGGAGGGCCCCATGTTACTTCGTAACCGGCGGACGGGTTTTACGCTCATCGAACTTCTCGTCGTTATCGCCATCATTGCTATTCTTGCCGCCATTCTGTTCCCTGTTTTCGCTCAAGCACGAGAGAAGGCACGAGCCACTTCGTGCCTGTCCAATGAGAAGCAGATCGCACTCGCGTTCCTGATGTACAGCCAGGACTATGATGAGACGTTCCCGCTTCGCACGCCCGCGCCCGGCCTCGAGCAGGTGTGGCTAACACAGCCGCCGGACGCCAGAGCCGGAAACCAGCAGGTACGCGCCTCCTACTGGATCGCTGCGACAAATGCCTACACCAAGAACTACCAGATTTGGAAATGCCCTTCCACGCCTGATATCGACTTCCTCCAGGTCGGAGACTACAAGTATCAGGTCGCTACCTCTTACAGCTTCAACTCGATGCTGGGCGCCGCGACCCAGGCGTCCGTGACCCAGCCGGCAAGCTGCCCGCTAATCTGGGAAGGATACGGAAAGGCCGCGAGCATCGACTTCTCGCTAAACAACCCCTACAACGCGGATGGCGACAACAGCGTTATTCCGTGGCCGGCTGTCTATCGTGATCCGGGCGCGACCTGTAACTCCACTTTCGGAATGTGGACGTTCGGATTTGACTTCCGCATTCACACGGCCGCACAGAACATGGCGTATAGCGATGGACATGCCAAGTTTACCAAGCTCGTCGGCGATTATCGGACCAGTCCGTTCAGTAGGATGCTCGACGATACCGGGACCGCATACGAGATCTGGGGCGTGGGGGACGATGCGGGGGATTTCTGCGCGCCGTGGTTCTTCCGGCCGGGCCGCGAGGACAATTAGGCAGCAGAATATCTGAGCCGGCGCATGCGGCGCGCAGCGTTCGGCAGTTGGTTGCACACTGCGGCAACGACGGAAATAAGATATCGGGTCGCGCCTTGCGGCGCGACCCGATATCTTAGGAGAGAAACCGATGCGGAACTCCGCAGCGCTGCGCATTACACTTATGGGGCTTTGCGCACTGCTAGCAATGACGGGATCCGGCTGTAATCGATCGTCGGACGATACGAAGGCGGTGGCTGCTCCCGCCAACACACGAGTCCAGCAGCAGAGCAACGCTGGCAACAAGCCCCCAAAAGGGCACGATTAGCTCAAGAGCTTACCTCTTACGATCCGTCTTGTCCGTTTGTCGGCCGTCTGGTTCCGGTTTGGACCGCGGCCGCGTCTCGGGCGAAGCGGGCCGAACGGCGTCTCGTTCCGTCCGCTCGGTGGGAAGCGCGAAGCGACGGAGGACGCCTCGCCATTTCTGATCTCGATCTATGGGCATCATAGCCATCTCAATACTACCTCCTCGCGGTGCGTCGATAGAACATCATATATCTGCAGACGGCGCAGTCGAATGGAAGGTTTCAGCGCGAGCGGTCAATGATGAGAATGGGGGACGCGAGATCGCGCCTTGTCATGCGGTCGAGGGCGGATCACTTCTCATGCCACCATAACAAAAATAGAGGAACCATCGATGGCCCCGGTCCCTGGAGCCGGCGGTGATCTGGACGCCATAATCGAACACCGACTCGTCTTCCGTGCCGACGACCTGCACTCGCATGACCCGACAGTCGATGGGTTCGAGACCCACTCCCGCAGGCGGCTGGATCAGGATCTGTTGGCCACATGGGACGTTGGTCGCCGAGCGAATGCGAAGTCCGCGCCGGCTGATATCCTGCAGTGTGCCCTCGAAGCGCCGCCTTCCAAGATAGCGTCCGGACAGTTTGACTCGCCTGGCCAGCTGCCGCAGCGCCGTCCGGTTCTCCGTTAACCGCATTGTCTGTTCGGTGGCCGCCTCGGCCTCAAGTATCGGATGCATCGTCCTGATCTCCTGTGCGTCTGGCGCGAGTCTGCTCGCGTCATATCCGTTGTTCCACATCTCGGCGTGAGTAACAGGGAGCGGCACGAAAATAGGGCGCGGAACGAATTCCGCGCCCTTTGGGGCGATTGCGGCAGCGGCTCGCGCTCAGATCAACTGCTCCAGCCTTCCGGAGCTGTCGCCGAGCGTGTCGGCATGTACGCCCATGCGGTCCAGCATGCAGAGGAACAGGTTGGTCAGCGGCGTGCCGTTCTTGTAGCGGATGTGGCGGCCAGTCTTGATCGTTCCGCCGCCCTTGCCGGCGAACAGGATCGGCAGATCGTCGTGGTTGTGCCGATCGCCGTCAGAGATTCCGGCTCCGTAGACGATCATCGAGTTATCCAGCAGTGTGCCGTCTCCCTCTTTAATCGACTGCATCTTCTCCAGCATGTAGGCGACCTGCGAGAGGTGGAACGTGTTGATCTGTTGGATCTTCCCCTGCTTGGTCTTATCGCCGCCGTGATGCGAGCAGTCGTGATGGCCTTCCGGTACGCCGATGCTGGCGTACCCACGATTGCTGCCGTCATTGGCGAGCATGAACGTGGCGATGCGAGTCATATCCGTCTGGAACGCGAGCAGCATCATATCGCACATCAGGCGGATGTGCTCGCCGAAGTCCGTCGGCACGCCGGTTGGACGGTCGGCAATGGCTAGGCGTCCGGAAATGTTGGCCTGCTCGGCCAGCTCGACGCGGCGCTCGATCTCGCGCACGCCCGTCAGGTATTCGTCCAGCTTGCCCTGATCTCGCACGCCGAGCTTCGACTGAAGGCTCTTCGCATCTTCGATCACAAAGTCCAGGACCGACTTCTTGTAGGTTTCGCGCCGCTTGCGACTCTCAGCCGTTTCCGACGGGTCGGGGCCACCGAACAGCCTCTCAAAGACGGCCCTGGGGTCCACTTCGTGCGCGACAGGAGTGTTTTCCGACCGCCATGAGATATTCGACGAGTATGCGCAGGAGTAGCCGGAGTCACAGTTGCCGGCTTGCGCGCCCCGCTCACAGCCGATTTCCAGTGAGGGGAAGCGCGTCTTGTTGCCAATTCGCTGCGCGCCAAGCTGATCGGCGGAGATGCCGTTCTTGATGTCGGCGCCGTCCGTTTTGCGCGGATGGCAGCCCGTCAGCCATGCCGCCGACGAGCGAGCATGGTCGCCCGCGCCATCGAGAAGGGCCTCCGCGTTGTGCTGCGTCAGCCCGGTCATCACGTTCAGTGAGTCCTTGACCTTCGCGAGCGGCTGCATGGAGGGCATGAGTTCCAGCGGGCCATCCGTCGCGGGCGTCCAGGCCGGCATATGGATGCCGTTGGGCACGAACATAAACGCCATGCGGACGGGGCTCTTCTTGGCGGACTGCGCGAGGGCGCTGAGCGGCGCCATCGCATCCAACATCGGCAGGGCCATCAGCGTTCCGAGACCGCGCAACAGGGTTCGTCTGGCAATAACTGGTTCGGTCAATCTAGTGGCCTCCATCTCCTCTCCGTTTCCGGAAAGGCTCGCTCAACACGACCGCCGTTACCAGTGAGGAGAACCGGTAATCGTTCTTTGCAACGGCTGCCATGATGTCAGTGATTTTACAAGTATCGTAGTTTTGAAGCCCGCGTCCGAGGGCGTATGTCAACATCTTAACGCTCAGGCACTTCACGAACATCGATTTCTTTGACTTCAAAATCTGCTTCAATTGCGCCGGCCCGGCGAACTTCTGCCCGCCCGGCAGCGTGGCAGTGGCGTCGATAGGAGCATCGCCGTCCTTCGACCGCCACTTGCCGACCGGATCGAAGTTCTCGAGGCCAAATCCGATCGCATCCATCGTCGTGTGGCACGAGGCGCAGATCGGATTCTTCCGATGCTGCTCCATCCGCTGCCTGAGCGTGCCGGTGAGAGGCTCCTTCTTGTCGTCCGCCAATTTCGGGACATTAGGAGGCGCCGGCGGAGGCGGCGTGCCGAGGATCTGCTCCATGACCCACTTGCCTCGTTTGACGGGCGATGTCCGCGTAGGGTTCGACGTGACCGTCAGGATGCTCGCTTGAGTCAGGATACCGCCTCGCTGGTCCCCGGTCAAGCTGACGCGCCGAAATTGATCGCCATCCACGCCATCGAGTCCGTAGAGCTTCGCCAGCGGCCCATTGATGTACGTGAACTTGCCGTCGATGAAGTCGAGGATCGAGCGGTCTTCATTTACAATGGCCTCGAAGAACATCTCCGTCTCCGTCTTCATTGATGCCCGGAGCTTTTCGCTGAACTCAGGGAACCGCTCCGTGTCGGGAGACATGTTCGCTAGGTTTCGGAGCATGAGCCACTGGCCGGCGAAGTTGTCGGCAAGGGCGCGCGCCTTTGGGTCCTTGAGCATCCTCCTGGCCTGCGCGTCAAGCACTTCCGGGCGATGCAGCGCGCCTCGCGCGGCGAGCGACATCAGCGCATCGTCGGGAGTACTGCTCCACAGGAAGTATGAGAGTCTGGAGGCAAGCTCATAGTCGTTCAATAGCCGGCTGCTGGTCTTGTCGTTCGGTTTAGGATCCAGCTCCACGCGAAACAGAAAGTTAGGCGAGCACAGGAGCGCATCGGTTGCGATCTGTATGCCGCGCTCAAAGCTTTCGCCCTGCTGTTCGGCCACGTGGACGTACCTCAACAGCCGCTCAACCTCGGCCGCTTTCGCCGGTCGCCGGTAGATGCGGCCGGCCAGCGGCATAAGAATCTTGCGCGCGGCCTGTTCATTCGATAGTCCATTGCCGGGGAGGCACACCATGATTCGCCTGTGCGACTCCGGAAGCGTATCCGGCAGGCCGGGCGGCCCAATCACGTCGGCAGAGTAGACGTAGAGGTTCCTATCGCGGCGCTTTTTATTATTCTCCGGCTCGCTTGCATCGTAGAAGTCGTTCGTGAACGCAAACCCTATCTTGTGACGCCCTGGCTTCAAGTCGACTTTAGCATCATAACCCTTGGGGTTATTTCGACGCGACGTTACCTCTTCCGTGCGGATCGTCTTGCCATCCACGCGGAAATCCATCTTCGCGAATTCCGTGCCCGCATGATCCTCGTAGGCCACCGCCTTGACCGTATATTCGCCCGCGCGGGGCGCTTCGTAATACGTGGTGACCTCTCCATCGCTGATGAGCGCGCGTCCCATCGTACCGACCTTACCGCCGGACGTCGTGGAGACCGCCGCCGCAAGGTCAAGATGCGCCGGCGTCATGCCCTGCTCCGGCGTCAGGATCGCCCGCTGCGTGATTCGCTCCGCGGCGTTGAGATATTTTTCCATCAACAGCGGCGAAATCGACAGCACGTCGCCGATATTGTCGAATCCGTAGCCTACGTCGTCCGACGGGAAGTCGTCCGCGGGCTTTCCGTCCTGGCCGTTGCTGAGCCGGATGGTCTCAACGCCAAACAGGTCGCGAATCGTATTATCGTATTCCGCGCGGTTCAGGCGCCGGAGCGTGACGCGGCCGGGATCGTTGAGCTTGCAGTCGGCGCTTGTGAAGACTCCATCGATGCAGCGCGTAAGCTTTTCCCGCTCCGCATCGGTGGGCGCCGGCATTCCGGGCGGAGGCATGTGACGGTCGGCGACGTTACGCGAGACGTCTTCCCACCTCTTCCGGCTGCTCAATACGCCCGCGGAGTCGTGCTCGCGAGTCAGTACAACGCCTGCCTGAGCGCTCGCGCCGGAATGACATCCGATGCAGTACTTCTTTACGACAGGCGCGACGTTCGTTTCAAACGTATCGGCCGATTCGGCAGATGAGGCGGTCGCGTGCCGCGCCTTGCCTGAATGCGACGTCGTCGCGGCACTGACGACTAGACCGGTCGGCAATACGAGTGCGAGGGCAAGGACGACAAGTGCGGGGCGGCGTTCCAAATGTTGTCGGTCGGAGTGAAAATCTGTCATGGTCAAATCGGTATTGCCGGAACGCAAACTGGCCCAACGAAGTGAGCGGCAGGTTTAACGCAGTGTTGTCGATGAATGTGCTTATGTCTTGACTCTACCATATATAATATGACGCTGCCGGCGCCGATTTGTGTCGCCTGTTTCGTCGCGGGCGTCCCATGACGAAGACGAATCGAACCTGTGTTATACTACGTCTACTCGATATCCACTTGATGCCATCGCCTGCGCATGCTCTGCGCGAGTGATGGCAAGAGGCGGAAGGGCTATCCCATCAACCGCGGAGTAGAACGCCTATGGCACGCGCACGACCAGGATTGGCGAGAGCAGTAACGGAGATCTTAGAGACGCACGGAGTAGATGGCAAACGGCTGTCGTTTCGACAGGCGGAGAGGCTGACAGGCCTCGCGCCCGCGACGATCAGCGAACTGGCGAAGGGAAATGCGCGCACGCCGGAGACCGTTCGTCGATTTGCGCTCGGGACCAACGAGGAGGTGACCAGGCTCCTGCTTTTGGCGGGGTTCGTGCCCGACGAGAGCCTCGATTCGCCGCAGCCACAGGCGGCTGCCGGGAGCATATCGCCGATACGCGCGGGCACTGCCGTACAGGTGGACCCGGAGGAGCAAGAGTGGCTGGGCCGCATGGGGCGCGCTCTGGCGATGCTGCCGCCCGGACGTGAGCGCGACCTGTGGAAAGAGAACTTGAGGCGAGACACGGAGCTGATCGAGTCTTTTCTATGCCGTCTGATTGCGGAGCCGACAACCGATGTCTAGGCCGTGCGACGGCCGGCGTCGCCGGCTGCAGCTCGAAGTGGAGGACTGTGCACGCAGAATGTTCGTGGAGCTGACAGGCGGAGCGCCGCGACGTGAGTTCTGGTACAGCTGGTACCTCTGTGAACGCCACGGCGGCACGCCTCTGGTAGACCCGTCCCTACCGGCCGGACAGGTGGCGTATTGGGACGGTGTCGACATTGTAGTCGCGGGTGAGGCGCCGATCCCCGAGATCGTTAGAGCGCTGCCGGAGGAGTTGGCGCACAGGCTTAGCGGGGCAGCCGCCTCCCGGTTTGAGCCGATGAACTACTTTCTGCTCGACGCGTCGCAACTCGATCGCACGGAGTTCCAGGAGCGCGTGGGCCAGCGAGTCGCGGAGCTGTTCGGCGAAACGAACGTGCAGGCCCGCGATTGACGGTCGCCGCAAACAGGCTGGAGCGCGCCGTACACGCGTTCTTGCAGAGCTCATTCCGGCCGCTCCGGGTGCAAGGCGCACGATATCGGTTGCACAGTCCTGCTTACGGTCCGCCGGAGGACCCGTTGTAGGCCACTAGTATGCTGACACGTCGGTTCGACGGATGCAGGGGCTCGTTGGGCTTCAAAAGCTTGCGGTCGGCAAATCCTCGAACGCCCAACACCTGCCCGGGATTCAGTCCGTGCTCCTCCATTGCTTTGCGAGCGGCGTTCGCCCGGTCCGCCGAAAGCTCCCAGTTTGAGTAGCCGTTCGGGCCGTCGAGAGGGCGGCTGTCGGTGTGTCCCTCGACGATGATCGGGTTCTTGACTCCCTTCAGCTCCCGTGCGATGAGCTGGAGCAGTCGGATCGTCCTGGGATTGAGCTTGGCGCTTCCTGTCGCAAAGAACAGCGACGACGTCTTCTCTATGAGTTCGATCCGTAGGCCCTCGTTTGTCAGCCGAACCTGTATGCTATCCTGCATGCTGCGGAACTCGGAGCTCCGTTTCAGTTCGTTCAGGATGGCCTCCGCCTTCGCCTTGAACATGGCCTGGACCTTCGATGAGTCCGTGCCGGTCGCCGCGACAACGGGCGCCGGTTTCTGAGCGCCGGACTCGCCGTTGCCAAGCGGTTCTTTGCCTCCACCCTTGTTGAACAGTGTCGGATTGTTGAAGTACGCGGCTATCGCGGCGCGCGTCGGCTTGTTGAGCCCTACTATCCACATAACGAGAAAGAAGGCCATCATAGCCGTTACGAAGTCCGCGTACGCCACCTTCCATGCGCCACCATGGTGACCTTCGCCGCCGCCCTTCTTGCGCACGATGCGAATGACAGGGGCTTCACCGCCGGCATCTCCCGAACTTGCCATCACTTACCCCCGATCAGGCGGCCTTCGCCATGTCCGCCGTGGCTCCGCCGGTATTCTTACAGTTAGACTCCATCTCCGAGAATGACGGACGGCAGCCCGGATCGATGTTGCGCCGTGCGAACTCTACCGCCGTTAGCGGAGCGTCGCCGCGAGAGAACGACAGCAGCGCGTTCCTGATCGAACCCAGATACTGCTCTTCGGCCTTAGATTGAGTCTCAAGCGCCTTCGCTAGCGGCGCGAAGACGCCGTAGGCCAGCAGTATCCCTAGAAACGTGCCCACAAGTGCGGCGCCAACTTTGTGGCCGATCTCAGCCGCCTCACCTCCGATGCATCCCATCGTTATAACGACACCGAGCACCGCGGCGACGATTCCGAACGCCGGCATCGAATCACCGAGCGACGCGCAAATGTGTGACGAATGATGGATCTCATCGTGGCTTGCCTCGAGGTCGATGTCCATCATCTCCGCGAGATCGTAGTTCGCGACCGCGCCCGAGATGATGATCTTCATCGTGTCGGAGAGGAATGAGGTTGCATGATGGTTCGACGTAAATCCAGGGTAGCCCTGAAAGAACTTGCTTTCATCCGGCTTTTCGACATGCTGATCGAGCGAAACGAGGCCTTCTCTCCTGGCCATCATGAACATATCATAGAGCATCTTGAGCAGCTCCATATAACGACCCTTGGTAAATGGATTACCCTTGAGCAGCCCCATCACACTCTTTAGCGTCGCGATCACCGCCGGCAATGGATTTGCAATGAGCATGCTGCCCAGCCCGGCGCCGCCGATAATAATGAACTCCGTTATCTGCATGAGGGCGACTGGCTTGCCGCCCTCCATCATGAACCCGCCGAGTATACTTATGGCGATGATCGCCAGCCCGATAAGCACGAACATCGAATGTTGGTCTCCCTGCTGAAGAGGCGCTGACGAGCGAACAGCGGCCGCGGCCGAAGCCCGCCACGATTGCTAAGATGAGCGCCACATCATCGCGTTCGAGTTCATATTAGGCCGGTGCTGGTGGTTTCGTCAGGGAAGACCTTCGAGGCAGAAGAGAATTCAGCGCAAGAACGGGTAGTATTACGGGGTCGCATTGGCAACGCTTAGACGGCACCCGGGTCGCAATCCCGGATGAGCCGCCGAGCGAGGCGGTGCGCGTTTGCGAGAATAATCTAATTGCGATCCGAACGCAAGCCGATAATAATGCCGCGAGGAGGACACGATCGTACTATGAATATCTGTGTTATCGGAACGGGCTACGTCGGTCTCGTGACAGGCTGTGTGTTTAGCGACCTTGGCAACGAAGTCATCTGCGTGGACAACGATAGCGACAAGGTCGCCATGCTGCTCCGCGGGGAGATGCCTATCTACGAGCCGGGCCTGGAAGAGCTCGTCAAACGCAACGTTGAGGACCACCGCCTTTCGTTTACAGGCGACATCACGGAAGCCGTCGAGCACTCCGACGTGGTCTTTATTTGCGTTGGAACGCCGCCCATGGAAAACGGCGACCCAGATATGTCGTACGTTCAGACCGCGGCTAAGTCGATAGCGCGCGCCCTCAACCGCTACAAAGTAATCGTGAACAAGTCCACGGTACCGGTCGGTACCGGCAACATGGTGCGTGAAATCATCGAGACCAATCGGCGCCGCAGCGTGGATTTCGATGTGGTCTCCAATCCGGAGTTCTTGCGCGAGGGAAGCGCGATCAAGGATACGCTTGAGCCCGATAGGATCGTCATTGGCGCGCCCAACCAGGTTGTCGCCATGAAGATTCTTGAGCTCTACGCTCCGCTCGAGCGGCCGATGTTGATCACGGATGTCGCGAGCGCCGAAATGATCAAGTACGCATCGAACGCGTTCCTTGCGACCAAGATCAGCTTTATCAACTCCGTGGCGAATATCTGCGACGCAGTGGGCGCCGACGTGATTCAAGTTATCAAGGGAATGGGATTCGACCATCGTATCGGCGCCGCGTTTCTCAATGCGGGCCTCGGCTACGGCGGATCGTGCTTTCCGAAGGAC
>JBBQVV010000063.1:0-21832 GCA_038211235.1 Chthonomonadales bacterium
TATAGTCGATCAGTGCCGCCAGGGTGGTAGTCTTGCCGGAGCCGGTCGGACCGGTCACCAGAACTAGGCCGTGGTGGCCCGTCGTCAGGTTCCGGATCGCCTCAGAGTGTACGCCGATCTCATCGAGAGACTTGACGCGCAGGGAGATCAGCCGGCAGGTGGTGGCGACGAATCCTCGTTCACGGTAGACGTTTTGCCGTATGCGCGCAACTTCCGGCACGGTAAACGACAGATTCATCTCCATCAAGCGCTCGAACTGTCCACGCTGCACCGAATTTAGATGCTCGTAGGCCAGTCGTTCCGTGTCTTGAGGTGAGAGTATCGGCAGGGAGGTCTTGACGACGCGCCCAACGACGCGCAGGCCGGGTGGGGCGCCTACCTTCAAAAATATGTCAGACGCGTTCAGCTCGGCGGCATACGTGATCAAGCCGTCCAGCGTCAACTCGCCGGCATTGCGAATGGAAGTCAATTCTAGCATGGGTGTTTTCAGTTCCCTCGTGGTTTTGCCTCAGCGGGCGTCAACAAGCAGTATTCCACGTGGGGGAAGTGATTGGGTCAGTGGGAATTGCCGGGGTGGACGGACGGGCGGACCAGTATCGCTCGGTCGGATTCAGCTTGCCGGCTGCGCGCATCGAGCGTTACGGCGGCGTCCCGTGAGCCAGAGACTCACTGCGGCTCCCGCGAACAGGCCGCCAAGCGATACGACCGAGCTCAACTCGGGCACCGCCCCCGGAGTGATCTCGACACCGTTGTTGTGCCGGCCATCGTTCTCTTTGCGAAAGTCCGCCAGTCCCGCGTCGGCGCCCGTGACGGTAGCGGTGGCGAACGATTCGTAGAGGCCGTGCACGGCGAATCCCGGGTTAAAACTGTCGTTTATCGGTGCGGAGCCCGGCGCTTCTGCGAAGTTGAAGCAGTAGTAGGTGGGATCGGCAGCGGAATGAATCTCGCTGATCGTCCATGGCGCATATATATTAAATGGCGGGCCCGACCCGAAGGACTGTGCCGTGACAAGGCCGCTATAGTGGAAGCAGATCCGAATGGAGCTGATATCCGGAAAGACGCCCTTCACGTCGGGCAGTATGCTGCCGTGTATTTCGACGCCTTTGACGTTCGGAAACAGTGCGCTGGTAACTGTCAGGTCGGAGCCGTTCACCGTCTGGGTCATGTCGTTATGGAACACGATCTTCTTGTTCGGGTCCAGCGTCTCAGGCGTGAAAAAGTTGAGCGTTATATGCGCGCTAGCAGACGCCGGGCCGGAAATAGCCGAGAGCAGGAGTACAGCAAAGAGGATGCGGCGGAAATCCAATGCATTGTCTCCGTTAGTTCGTCGAGTTGGAGGCGCGCTTCCTGTTGTGCTAATGTTAACGGTGCGAGTTACCGTACAAGGAACTTTACGTGCACATTTTGGGCCAATTCGGGGCGAGGAGGCCGCCAATTCCTGGAAATGTTACTGACGGCAATATTCGAAGCCTATCGTGATGGAGAGGACGGGGCAACTTCGTGGCGCTGGAGATCTGTCAGGAGTGCCAATAACCGTTGTCGATCGTCTCGCGGCGCTGGACTCTCCGGGGGATCAAGACACCCGAAAACGATTTCCCCGCTGACTCCGGCATCGTAATAGGTCGCGAAGAGGTCGACGACGCTACGCATCCGGTCAGCGTCATTTCGCTCCAACGCGGAGACCGCTGCATGCGACAGAAAGGTTCGCGCCATTGCCATGTTGCGACGCGAAATCCAGATGTTCGTAACAATCATAAGGAAGTCGGTCTCGCTTGCCGTGTCTTTCAGTTCACGCGAGATCACCAGGCCCGGTTCGACGCATCTCTCCGCTTGAGCGTCCTCGCCGGCGGCCAGCAGTGTCGCGCTCGACTGCAACAGTGTGCGCATCAGCGCATAGCGCTCGCCGATCTCCTCGAAGATCTGACGCGCCTCGTGAAGCTTCTGCAGCGCTTCCGCATGCAAGCCCTGTCGATGAAGCAGTTCGCCATAGGTCATGAGGGCATACGCCAGACCCTTGCTGTTGTTCTGCTGCCGGTGCACTGCCATCCCCTGCCGGATGAACACTATTGCCTCGTCGAGTCGGTCCTGGGCACCTGCGAGAATGCTTAGATTCGTAAGCAGGCTGGCCTCATGCTGAATTTCCGAGGTTTCGCGCGCCAACCTTAAGCCTTCGTTCCAATGGCGGTTCGCGGTATCATAGTCGGACTCAGCGAACGCCAATCCGCCGAGGTTCGCCAGGAGCGGCACCTTGCGCGCCAGGTCCTGATCTGCGGTAAAAATAGTGTAGCTCTCATTATAGAGTCCACGCGCCTCCGCGGCCCTACCCTGCTGCTGATAGAGTCGGCCTCTCAGCAATAGCATCTGTGCAAGACTCCGTACATCCCCCGCGCGTCGCGCAGCCTCCTCGGCCAGCAGTAGCCGGTGATCGCCCTCCTCATATAGTCCGCGGGCATAATAGAAGCGTCCGAGCGCAAGTCCGTACGCGATGACCGTTCCGTCCAACGAGCGGCCGCACGCCCAATCCATTCCAGCGCGTAGATTGTCGATCTCCTGGATCATCCTCTGCATTGCTTTTCCGGACGAGTTCAGCGCGGAGCTCCACTGCTGGGCCTGATTCAAGTAGTGGTTAGCGTGTCGTTCGCGGACTGCATGCGGTTCTCCCATCAACTCCAGTCTTTCAGCGGCATAAACACGCAAAGTCTCAAGCAGCAGGTACCGCGTCTCACCGTTTACTTCCTCCGCGCGCAGAAGCGATTTATCGCGCAGGGCGACCGCAAGCAGAAATCCATCCAGTGCACTACAGACCTCCTCGATATCCTCCAGGGCGAAGCCGCCGACAAAGACCGAGGTCTCCGCGAAGAACGCTCGTTCACTCTCGTCCAGAAGCTCGTAGGACCAGTCTACCGCGCCTCGCAGGCTGCGCTGGCGTGCATCGAGATCACGCCGCGTTGAGCTTAAGAGCTTGAACCTGTCGTCGAGTCGGGGCAGAATCTGCCTTGGCGTCAACGCGCGTATAAATGCCGCGGTCAACTCGATGGCAAGCGGAATGCCCTCAAGCCGCCTGCAGATTCCAACCACGTCCGGCAGCGTCTCGTCGGTCAATGCGAACGTCGGGCTTGCCGCCTTAGCGCGCTCGGCGAACAGCTGCACGGAAGCGCTGCCGAAGCACGCGGCAGGCGATGCGTCCGTGGCCGGCAGAGTCAATGGAGCGAGCGCGAACTCCGTCTCGCCTGCGATGTGAAGCAGATGCTGCGACGTCACCAGGCACGTGATGCCGCGACACTGCTTGAGCATATCTGCAATGAAGCGAGCGGCTTCCGAAACTTGCTCAAAGTTGTCCAGAACGAGCAGAGCCGAACGCTCCTTCAGGAACTCGAAGACCTGGACGGGGATGCCCGCATCGCCGGCTATAGGTACCTTCAGTGCGAGCGCAACCGCCGACGGGACTTCTCGCGCGTTGCTGAGACCCGCCAACTCCGTTAGCCAAATGCCGTCCTTAAACTCCTGGACAATCTCGGCCGCTGCCTGCATGGCGAGCCGCGTCTTGCCCGTGCCTCCAGGCCCAGTGAGAGTGATAAGGCGCGCCTTGCGATCGAGGATGAGCTTCACGAGGTCCGCCTGCTCCCGCTCGCGACCCACGAAATTGGTCACCTGCGCCGGGAAGTTATGCGGCCTGATGTTCAGGGTTCTCAGCGGAGGATAATCGCGCTTCGGAAGGTCGGGATGTGTCAACAGGAAGAGGCGAATCGGCGCCCCCAGGTCCTTGAGCCGGTGAAGGCCTTCATCGGCAAGACTGGCGTCAGGCGACAGGTGCGGCCTGACCCGCTCCGCTGTCTCTTCCGACAAGAGTACCTGTCCTCCGTGCCCGGCTCCTTCGATACGCGACGTGTGGTTGACAGAGGGCCCGAAGTAGTCCGCGCCATACGGCACGAGGGATCCGGTGTGAATCCCGATGCGAACTCGCAGCTTCCCGACCATCTCGAAAGACTCGGCCTCAATCATGCGCTGCATGTCCAGAGCGCAATCTGCAGCGCTGACCGGATCGTCGAAGGCCACCATAAAACTGTCGCCGATGGTCTTAACTTCGTAACCAGCATGCCGGGCAATTGCCCGACGCATCAGCGCGTTGTGAACTTCCAGCGCCGGACGAAACTTTTCGCGATACATGTCCCAGCGCTCGGTAGATCCTTCGATATCCGTGAACATCAGCGTGACGTCGCCCGCAGGCGGCAGGGCTCGACCGTTGTCCGTGCGCATCAGTTACGGTCCGCGGGCAACAGCGCAAACGCGACTCGCTCGTCGCGCGGCAACTCTCGCACGATCGCCCGTGTCGACGCGCACGTTTCTGCGGTAATCCCGCTCTCCTGGAGCAGATTCAGCGCCATCCGCGCGACCTGCTCCTGCAGGGGCGACTGTGTCTCTTCCATAAACTGCTCCGCGGCAGTAAATAAGATGAGGCTGTGCATCACGTCGCCGCGTGACTGTGCCACCTCTCCAAGGTTCGCGAGGTTGATAGCGATCCCGTGAATGTGCCGAGCATGCATCGATAGCTCGATGGCCTCCCGGTAGTATCGATCCGCGGCATTCAGATCGGCGCGCTCCGCTGCAAGCACGCCCAGATTTGTCAGGGTCTCCGAGAGCGCCCGAGGGTCTTGAGACCGTCTTCGTGTGGCGAGCGCCTGAAGCAGCAGCGCCTCAGCAACGCCCAGCCGCTGGTTCCGTTCCTCCCGCGTACCGGTCCCATCTCGCCGCTCGAGTATTCCCATGTTATTGAGCACCTTGCCGCATAGCGTCTCGTCCCCTGCCTGCTCGAACAGGGCAAGCGCGGTTCGATAGTGGCGGCGCGCCCGTTCGGTCTCATTGAGCTGCATTGCTGCCTGCCCTAGCAGGTTTTCAGACCTGCCCTGTCCGGCAACGTCTCGCCTCTGGCCGCACTGATCGAGCGCCTGTTCCGCGGTCGCGCGCGCCTGAGTCCATTCGGAAAGATCGAGGTAGAGCCCCGCGCGCTCCAAAAGGAGGTCGCAGGTAAGTCGCGATGACGCTCCGGAGCGAAGCGAAGACTCAGCCGGCGGTCGGCTAGCGGCGTCGAGACCGGCCTGGACATACTCAACGGCCTCACGAATGTAGCCGCGCCAGAGCTTCCACCTCCCAAGGGCAAGGCTGAGTTCCGGAACTCCCTTGCTGCCGCCGGCATCCTGAGCCCATTGAAATGCCGCCTGAAGGTTTTCCTGCTCAGGGTCGATATAATCCGTTTCGGTCTGCGCAGCCCAACCGGCAAACCACTCGCAGTGACGCTCTCGGCGAACCGCCTCCTCGCCGCTCTCCCGAAGCTTGAGAATGGCGTAGTGACGCACGCTCTCGTGGAACCTGTAGCGAGTCGCAGCACCACGCGCCTCGGTGAGAGCGAGCGATTTGTCGATGAGCGACGTTAGCGGGTCCAGCACGTCGAGGCTATCGATATGTGCGTGGGGATCACCTTGCGAAATCGGCTCCGCATCTCCGGCGATCGCTTCGGCCGCCTCCAGCGTCCATCCGCCCTGGAACACGCCAAGTCGCTGGAAGATCGCCTTCTCAGCATCGGAAAGCAGGTTGTAGGACCAATCGATCGCCGCGCGCAGCGTCTGCTGTCGGGGCAGCGCCGATCGACTTCCGCCCGTGAGGATACGAAAGCGATCGTCCAGCCGTAAGGCGACCTGTTCAATCGTAAGGGAGCGAATACGTGCGGCGGCTAGCTCGATGGCGAGCGGAATTCCGTCAAGTCGATGACACAGCAGCGCTAATGCGGATGCGTTCCGGTCGGTGACATGGAAGGAGGGATTCATAGCCGAAGCCCGATCGACGAACAGCTGTACGGACTCGTACTGAGTGACGCTGTCTAATGTTTGACTCTGCTTCAACTCGGGAACCGAAAGTGAGGGTACACGGTAGACCCGTTCGCCGCCAGTGCAGAGCGCTTCGCGGCTGCTTACAAGAATCTGCATCCGCTCGCACGAGCGAAGGAGCGTGTCCGCCAGGCGAGCGACCGCCTCTAACAGGTGCTCGCAGTTGTCCAGAAGCAACAGAAGGGATCTGTCTTTAAGCGAGTCGACGAGTGTCGTCGTGATCGGCTCACCTTGAACTTCTCTGACGGCCAGAGTCTCCGCGACGGACTGGGGAACAAGCGCAGGATCGGTCAGGGCCGCCAGCTCAACCAGCCAGACGCCTTCCGAAAATCCTGTCAGCAGGTCCGCTGCTACCTGCAACACGAGCCTCGTCTTGCCGCAGCCTCCCGACCCGGTAAGAGTCAGCAATCGAGTCGTTCTCAGGAGGCCGTCTATGTCTGCTCTCTCTTTCACCCGGCCGATAAACGACGTGAGTTGTAGAGGCAGATTGTTGTGAGTCGCGGGAACGAAATCCGCCTGTGCGGAGACCGACGCCATCGGGCCGGTCCTGGGAGCCTGGGGCGTTTCCATCGCATCACGCATCGCCGTCGCGCTGTCGTATCGCTCGGACGGCGACTTACACAGCGCCCGAGCGACGATCGGATGCAGCCACTCGGGGACGACTGCGGGCAGAGGAGCCGGATCGGAGTGAAGGACGGCAAGGATGAGGGCGTGAAAGTCGGACTGATGAAACGGCAATGCTCCCGCGAGCATTCGGTAAAGAATCACGCCGACCGCCCATAGGTCCGAAGCAGGAGAGTACTGACCCTGAAACGATTCCGGAGCCATGTAAGCCGGAGAACCTGCGACCTCGGTGGCTTCACGCGTAGGCTTGAGTACGCGCGTCAAGCCAAAATCGGTCAGACGGGGAATTCCATCCTGCAAGAGAATGTTTGCGGGCTTGAGGTCGCGATGGATGAGACCGTTACGATGGAGGTAGTCCAACCCGGTGAGAATGCCACGTAACATCGAGACTGCGGTTTCAGGCGACGGGATATGCCCGCCGCGCTGCCCCAGCCAATCGGCTAGCGACCCACCCGCGACATACTCGCTGGCGATGACGACCTGCCCATCATAGACTTCTGCTTCTAGCACCGGCACGACATTTGGATGACCGCTCGCTCGCAGCCACACACCAGCCTCTGCCTCGATCAGCTCCAGATCGGTCTGGGTATCGAGAGGAAGCTTCAGAGCAACGTGAGTAGTAAGCAGGGTCGCGCGCCGCTCCGCCAGCCACACTTCGCCGAAGCCTCCGCGACCAAGCGATCGCTCCAGCCTATAGGGTCCGATCTGATCGTTCGGATGATACATGGCATCGCATAATGGACGTAGGAATTTCGTTAAACTTCCGCGCGCCGATCGTCCGTTACTTGATACGGGCCAAGCGGCCACATGCAACAGGTCTTACTGGGACGACGATCGACCTGGAGGTTTACATGGCCGTCGTCCCGCGGACCCCGGCCGGTAGACGTCGCGCGTAGGATATCCGCGGCAGGCGGCGGATCGAGTGGAAACCACCTACCGCCGGCCGGATCGGCATATGGCTACGCGTCCGGCGCCTCGCCTGCATCCGCGGCGCGTGGAGGCTTTGCGTCGGCTGGAACCGCTACGGGTTCATCCCTGGAAGGAAGCGGAAGGGCGGGCCTGGAAAGGCTCGCTGCTTTGACGGTATGTGCCCGGTGCCTAGCCCGATGCTTATTCTTCACTCTATGAGGCATAATAGACTCCTACTCCCTCCGACAAATTCTCATCGCCGATGAACAGATCCGCGTCGCGATTGACGGAATCCGCGACATCCGGGTTCACTTGAACGTAAAGAGAGTAGCAGGTTTTACGCCGATAATACAGTATTCCGCTTCATCGATCTTCAGTGTTGTGTGCTTGTCAATCGCTCCACGGGCCAGTCTTGTTTCGCTCGAAGCTACAAGTGAGAAGAGGTATTCGTGATTATGGATTCCAGCCGGACAGATTCAAATCTCTATCTGCCGTCGTGTCAGGAGACGCAGGGGCAGACTCAACCCCTTGCGACGGCGCTCTCTTTGGATGCCGCAAAGAACCTGTGTCATCAGCACTTCCTTAAGCAGTGCCGTACCATCCAGCTCCGCCTGCCGCACGAGAAGCGCAGCACGTGGCCATCGGGACTGCTGGACGGGATCACGCTCCAATGGAGCAAGGCGCCCGCGGGATACTACGAGGGCCAGCCAGTGGGATGCCAGAACACCCCGCTTGCCGAAATTGCAGGTGTAAAGTATCAACTACATCCGGCGGTAAAGGATTAATCGCGAGACGATAACTAGCGGCATATTGTAGGACAAGGCCATACGACAGCGAAATTCCCACCTCCGTGATCGGATGACCGGCCAGCCAGGCCGGTCATTTGCTTTGTATAGCAACTCACTCACCGCCCATGGAGCGCGGAATCATCTCGGAAGCCGTGCCATAGTGAGGCGACTCGCTGCTCAGCACGCTCGTACGTTCGTGAGCGCGAGGCGGAGGTAGTAGAATGACGGGGTACTTGAATGCCGCCTACGCCGCATCATTCGACGAGGTCGGCGTTCCCAGATGGCTACCGAATTGTGATGGATGGATCTTGAAGCGTCAGGTTCCAGGCACATCGCTTCAGGACGCAATGGGCTGCTATCCGGTCTTCTGCTGTCGCGATTGGCACCGCCTCAGTGATGACCTGACGGAGCTCGAAACACAGCGCGAGCTGGTGTGTCTATCCCTCGTTACGGACCCATTTGGAGATTTCGACGAACGATCTCTGCGCGGCTGGTTTCCCCATCGCAGTATGGCGTACAAAGAGCACTTCGTTAGGGACCTTTCGCTGCCGGTCGATCGGTTCCTGCCGGAGAACCACATCCGCAACGCAGCGAGAGGTCTGAAGAGCCTCACCCTAGAACTCTGCCAGCCGCCGCACAACCACGCCGACGAGTGGATCGCTCTCTACCGAAACCTGACCTCCAGACACTCGATCACCGGCTTTGCGGCGTTTTCGGACCGGACTCTTGCCGCGCAGCTATCCGTTCCCGGCATTTATGCCTGGCGAGCGCTGTATCGAGATAGGGCCGTTGGGATGGTCCTTTGGTATCGCTGTGGAGACGTCGCCTACTATCATCTTGCAGCATTCAGTGATGAGGGTTACGAGCAGCGCGCCTCTTTTGCCCTCTTCATTACCGCGATCGAGAGTTTCGCCTCCATGGGAGTTCGCCGGCTGGGTCTGGGAGCAGGCTCCGGAGTTGCCGGAGCTTGTGAGGACGGGCTGACGCGATTCAAGCGCGGATGGTCGTCCGGCACCCGTACGGTCTATTTCTGTGGAAGAATCTATGATAGTGCTGCTTACGAGGCTCTGAGGCGGTCGCGCGGCAGCGCGGACTCCTCTCTGTTCCCGGCGTACCGTGCGGCGGAGTTCGTATGAAATGAACCTGGATTGCGATAGGCACAGCCACTGACGCCGTTCTGAGTTGAGGATGACCATCGGCCCGAGATGGAATCGAAACCCTACAAATGCATTATTTCTCACTATGAGGCCTGTCTCGCAAGACACGGAGACAGCCACCTCGGCGTAGATTGGCCCTCGCGGGAAGACGCGGAAACTCGTTACAGAGTCATGCTGGAGCTGATCCCGCCGACTAATGGACGAAGCGTGACGCTGCTGGACTTTGGCTGCGGCGCCTCTCACCTGTACGATTATATCACCAGAAACCCACTGGATTACGTCCACTACAGTGGCCTGGACATCTCCTCAAAATCCGTCGAGCTCTGTCGCGCAAAGTATCCCCATATCAACTACTACTTGCTCGATATTCTGGAGCCGCGCGTGGATCTTCCGGAATTTGACTACATCGTTATGAACGGAGTGTTTACGGAGAAGCGCGAGTTGTGTCATGCCAAGATGCTCGGCTACTTCCAGGATGTGATCCGGACGGCCTTCACAAAGGTCCGGATAGGACTTGCGTTTAACGTCATGTCCACGCAGGTGGATTGGGAACGCGACGACCTGTTCCATCTCTCGCTGGACAGTGTGGGGGACTTTCTCACCTCGCAGATCAGCAGGCATTTCGTGATTCGGCACGACTATCGACTGTTTGAGTATACGGTCTACGTCTATCGGTGAATGGGGGATGGGATGGCGGACGTGGTTCTATTCGGCGTGGGACAGATCTCCGATGTCATTCACTTCTACCTCACGCACGACTCCCCTCATCGCGTAGTTGCGTTCACAGTCGACAGCGACTACGTCTCCGCCTCGCAGCACCAAGGGCTGCCCGTAGTAGCATTCGAAGAGGTCGACCGGTACTATCCTCCCGACCGGTACGCGATGCACCTTCCAATGAGCTACCGAAAGGTGAATCGGCTTCGAGCGGAGAAGTACGAGGCGGCAAGAACCCGAGGATACGAGCTCATCAGTTACGTTTCGACAAAAGCAGCGGTCTGGCCAGGTCTCATCATCGGAGACAACTGCGTCGTGCTTGAACAGAGCGTCGTTCAGCCGTTCGTCGAAATTGGCAGCAACGTCATGCTGTGGACCGGCGCGACCGTGGCGCACCACTCCAGAGTCGGATCACACTGCTTTATTGCCTCTCATGTCGTGATCTCAGGCAACGTCGTGATCGAGCCTTACTGTTTCCTTGGCGCGAACTCAACCATTCGAGATGGCATTACGATTGCAGCAGATTGTATTATCGGAGCTGGCGCGCTCATTGTGAAGGATGCGCAGGCAGGAAGCGTACACCGTGGCAGCGTTGCGCATCCGCACTCCCTGAGGAGTGACCAGCTGCCTGGGTTCTAGCCCGTCTACCGAGATCGGATCACGAAGATATGCTGAATCTCGATACGACCCTGAGTGAGCTCGCAAGCCAGGGCTACACCCGGATCGAGCAGATGATCGATGCGGAAACGGTTCAAATGCTGCTGGATCTCGTCACATGCCTTCGCGCCGAGGCGAAGCAGGTCGACGAGGATAGGACGCCGTTTCTGAACCGGGGCCACCAGCTCATCTACAATCTCCAGAACAAGGATATTAGATTTCTGCAGGTAGTCCTCCGCAATGTCGATCTCAGATCCATCTTGATGGCAATACTGAACGACGAATGGTACCGCCAGATTCCGCCGACCCAGCCGAACTATATCATGAGAAGCTATAATGCGCGCAACGGCGGGGAGCGGCCGCTGCCGCTGCACATCGACTCGTTCATTCCAAGCAGCGGATCGTACTGCTGGTCGCTGCAGGCTTCGATCGTGCTTCAGGATCAGAGCGTCGAAAATGGCGCCACAGTGTTCGTGCCGGGTTCTCATCTCCTGGATCGGTACGCGGATCAGGAGGCGCTTTCACGCGCTGTACCGATCTCGTCCAGTGCGGGAGACGTCGTCATCTGGGACAGCCGAACGTGGCACGGCACGTCAGCAAACACTGTGGGCGAAAGCCGTTGGGCTGTGATTGCCACATTTGCGCGCTGGTGGCTCAAGCCGTATTATGACCTGCCCCGCGGCCTGCCACAGGCGATTTACGAACAGCTGTCGCCGGAAGAGCGAGCGGTGGTGGGCTACTGCTCCATCCCTCCGCGAGACGAGACAGAGCGACTCGATATCAAGGGCGGATATGACGATCTCCGTGAGCGCGTGACAGACTATTTCTTGACGTGATTACCCTGAGCAAACCTTGCTGGGCCGATCTCGCTATCCTCGGAGGGAAGCCTGCCTTTACCACGCCGCTCAATGTTGGCACGCCTAATGTTGGGGATAGGCGCGCGCTGTACGCGCGCCTCGACGATATGCTGGACCGTCGCTGGCTGTCGAACGACGGGCAGTATGTCCGGGAGCTGGAGCACCGCATACAGGGCTTTCTGGGCGTGAAGCACTGTATGGCTGTCTGCAACGCAACGGTTGCGCTGGAGATCGCGGTTCGAGCGGCCGGGCTGTCGGGCGAGGTGATCTTACCGTCCTTCACGTTCATCGCGACCGCGCACGCGGTCGAGTGGCAGGGCCTTACCCCGGTGTTTTGTGATGTCGATCCCACAACGCACTGCCTCGACCCGAGAGCCGTGGAGAGCGCGATCTCGCCGCGAACCAGCGGCATCATCGGCGTTCACACATGGGGACGTCCCTGCGCCATCGACGCGTTAACTCGAATTGCCGACGAGAGAGGACTGACACTGCTATTCGACGCGGCGCACGCCTTTGGCTGCTCGCACGGCCAAACGATGATCGGGAATTTCGGACTTGCAGAGGTCTTCAGTTTTCACGCGACCAAATTGTTGAATACCTTCGAGGGCGGCGCAGTCGCTACCAATGACGATGCGCTAGCCGCAAAGATTCGGTTGATGCGAAATTTTGGTTTTGCGGGATACGATAATGTCGTGTCGCCGGGCACGAACGGCAAGATGAACGAAGCCTCCGCCGCCATGGGACTTACGAACCTGGAAAGTATCGATGAGTTTATCGAGGCCAACCGCAGGAACTATCACGCCTACGAGCGTTACCTTCGCGATCTGCCCGCGTTCCATATGCTGCCGTACGATGAGGTCGAGCGCAGCAACTTTCAATACGAAATCGTTGAACTGAACGACAGCGCTCTTGATCTTACACGCGACCAACTTATCAAGATACTGCACGCTGAAAACGTTCTCGCCAGGCGCTACTTTTTTCCCGGGTGCCATCGAATGGAGCCATACCGGACCCGGTTTCCCGGCGCGGCCGCTCTCCTGCCGAACACCGAGCAGGTGGCATCGCGAGTCGTTGCGCTGCCGACTGGCGCCGCAGTAAGCGAAGTGGACGTGGAGACCGTGTGCGGCATCCTTCGAACCGTCGTGGACAACCAGCGGATCCTGTGCCGACGACTTTCCGGTGCGACCTGGCCAAGATCGAAGGAATAGCGAGACATGCCGGATAGCGCCGACGTGCTATCTCCGGCCGCGCCGGCGCCCATTCCCAAAGTGAGCGTGTGCGTCACCACGTACAATCACGAATTCTACATTGCTCAGGCCATTGAAAGTGTCCTGATGCAGTCGACGACGTTCGACGTCGAGGTCGTGATCGGAGAGGACTGCTCGCAAGACGGAACGCGTGATCTGCTGCTGGAGTGCCAGAAGCAGTTCCCCGATCGCATTCGGCTGCTGCTTCACCCCGAGAATGTCGGGCCCCAGCGTAACTTCCTGTTAACTCTTAAAGAGTGCCGTGGTCAATATGTAGCGCTCCTGGACGGCGACGACTACTGGATAGACCCGCATAAGCTTCAAAAGCAGGTTGACTGCCTGGATAGTCGCCAAGAGTCTGTAGGCTGCGCACACAATGCGCTGCAGATCTCCGGAGACCCTCCGGTTCCAATCAGACTTCAGAACAGACGTTCGAAGGCGATGTACTCCGCCGAAGACCTGATAATGTCCGATCCATTTGCCACCGGAGCTCTGATGATACGACGTTCGGCGACTGCCGACCTGCCCCCCTGGTTCAGCACATTGACCTCCGGTGATTGGGTCCTTATCTACTGGACATCGCGATTAGGCCCCTACATATACCTGAACGAAGTGATGTCCGCTTACCGCGTTCATCCGGCCGGCGTCTGGTCAGGTCGTTCGCGGTTGCTTCAGCTGCGAACGATTCTCGAAGTGCTGGCGGCGTTTGAGCTTCACAGCACCGCCCCCCTGGCGGAGCGCGCCAGAATGGCGACGGCTGGATGCTTGCTGGAGGCTGCAGCCGAGCACGCCGCGCAGGGTCAGTACAGACCGGGATGGAGATCGCTGGCACGAGCGTTCGCCGTGTCGCGCGGCGTCCCGCCTGGCGGCATGCGCGAGGTTGCGACCGTCGCGCTGTGTCTCGCCGTCCCAGGATTCGTCCGGCTTCTCAGGCTTCGACGAGCCCGGCAGCGCACGAATTGCCGTGCGGAAGATCCTCCTCGCGATCCTCACTCCCCCGAATTGTGAATCAACTTCCCATATGCCGCGTTATTAACGTGGAGGGCGCAAGAAGTGGATGACGACACGCTAATGCGGCAAGCTGCGTCGGGTGACCCGGCGGCATTCGGACGGATCGTACAGGCATATCAGCGTCCCCTGACGCGCTTCGCGGAGCGCATGCTCGGCGGCGACGTCGATCGCTCCAGTGACGTAGTTCAGGAAGCCTTGCTCCGGCTCTGGAGGTTTCGGGCACGGTATCAACCTGAGGGCCGGCTGCGGAGCCTCCTGTTTCGGATCGTTCGAAACGCCTGCCTGGACGCCGCTCGCCTTTCCAGGCCAGTATGTTCTCTCGAATCGGCAATCGCTCAGTCTGCGCCGGACACAAATTCACCAGAAGCGGCGTGCCAGGCTCGAGCGATTGCGGAAGCCGTTCGCTGTGCCGTGATGGACCTGCCGGAGCCGCAGCGCACCGTGTTCGTGCTGAGCCAGTATGAACAGCTTGGATACGCTGAGATCGCCGAGATCGTGGGCTGTCCGCTCGGAACCGTCGCCTCGCGCAAACGACTCGCCGTGGCGGCGCTTCGACACCGGCTTCGCGAATGGATGGAGGATTATGAACCGTAGTGCGACATCGGGCGGACAGAGGCTCCTCACCAGGGCCTGGAGGCGCAAAGTCAAGTCATGAGATGCAGTTCGGTAGCGGATCGACTGGCCGCTTTCGTAGATGGCGAATTGCCGCAAGCGAGTGCTGAGCGAATCAAGGCGCACCTGGCCCACTGTCCTGCCTGCACCGTGGAATTGGAGGAGGTATCACGCGTTCAGCGTCTCGCAACAACGTGGGCTGCCGATGGGTCCGATGTCTGGAACTCGCTTCGCGGCGAGATCGACCCGCCGCAGGCCGACGAGATTCTCGAATTGGTCCGCGCGCTGGAGACGGAGGTCCGAGCTTTGCGGGCCGAGGTCGCAACTCTGCGCTCAGCTGTGAATAGGCCTCAAGCGCCATCGTATGGCGCTCGCCGCGCCGGCTACATTGGGTCGCCGCAGCCATGCCTGCGCATAGTTTAGTGAAGGAGCGCTCCAAGCGCAAGAGAGGTAGAACAATGGAACTGAAATCGCTCCTGGACGCCATGCACGCCGCAGAGGCTTGGGACCTGCATCTTGTCGCCGGCCAGCCGCCGACCGTAAGAGTGGGCGGCAGCCTGCAGCGGCTGGAGGTCGCGGCCCTACAGTCCTCCGAGATAGATCAGATGGTGCTGCCGTACTTGACCGGGCGCGAAGCGGCCCTGATCGACCAGGGAGCCGACATTGATCGAATACTCCGATTTGAGGGTCGGGCTTATAGAGCGCACGTCTTTCAGGAGCGCAACCAGCTGGCGTCGACCATCCGGGCTATTGCTCCCAGAGTGCCGACTCTGGACGAGCTCTACGAAACCGGAAGCGTCGCGGCACGGCTCAAATCGCTGATTACGCGGAAAAATGGCCTGATCATCGTCACTGGCTACACCCTGAGCGGCAAGGCGACGACACTGGCTGCCATGATCGAAGCCATCAACACAACGCAGGCCACGAGAATCGTTACGCTCGAGGATCCGATCCAGTATGAATATGAGAGCAAGGAGAGCCTGATCACGCAGCGCAGCATCGGCTCTGACGTGGCAAGTTATCGCGAAGGGGTCCGTGCCGTGTTTAGGGAGGACGCGGATGTCGTTCTAATCGACGAAATGCACGATCTAGAAACACTGTCACTGGCGCTCAGTCTGGCGGATACGGGGCGCCTCGTACTGATGCCGGTCCACTGCAAGCATGCGGTCGAAGCCATCTACCGCCTGACCGAAGTGTTTCCTGAACCAAGAGGACACGTCCGAAGGCTGCTTGCGCGAAACCTGCTTGGCGTGATTGCACAGGCGATTCTGCCGCGCTCCGATCGACCGGGCCGAGTCGCCGTCAACGAGGTGCTGCTTCCCACGCCGGAGATTCGGCAGATGATCGCGGACGGATCTCAGGAGACGGATCTGGCGCTCGCAGCCGGTCGGCTGGAGGAGATGCAGTTCATGGACGACGGCATCATCGAGCTCTTCCGTTCGGGCACAATCTCGGAGGAGACCGCGCGGGCTCACATGGACGATCCGGCCCGACTGACGGCGTAACGGAGAACCAGCAGAACTGGCACGGATTCCGAACCAGGCATTCCGTTCCGCCAGAAGCCTGTGGCCGAAGGCGCGACGCCCCCTATCGCATCGCCGCAAGGGCGGGTTTGATCCAGTTAAGGGCGGTCATTGGTGACTCGCTGTAGTTATAGAACATGACGCCGTCGCCGCCGCCCTCACGGATCGAATGGACAATATCGGCCAGCTCGCCCGCGTCTGCTACCGAGTTCAGCCCCAGGCGTACGCCCATGTAAAGTTCGTGACGACCTGAGATACCCTTCCTGGCCGCCTGCGTAGATGCCAGGACCTGGGCGGGCTGCTGCCCGTAAACGCCGCTGTTGTAGACGTCTACAGAGCCGTCGATCTGAGAATTGGGTCCTCCGAGGAGATAGAGCAGGGCGGAGGACGGGCGCATCGCCGACTTGATCTCCTGGATCAGCGTATCTTCGATCTCCTGCCTGAAGGCAAGGTATGGCCGCATCTCCGGCATGGTTTCCGCGAACTCTGCCAGCGATATCGGATGCCCTATCGGCCGATCCGGCGCGGCCGCCATTGCTGCTTCCACCGTCTTGCGAACGGCGGCGCGAACTCGGGCGACCTCGACGTGCTTGCTCTCCGCCGCGCGGGTGCAGGCGCTGCAGAAGCAGAGGTCCATGAGCGAAACCTCTAAGCCGGACAGGACCGTTAGATCGCGCTCGTGATGATGCCCATGCTGCAGCCCCATGAATCCCGGAGACTCGAGCTGTACCGCATGCAGGGGCAGATTGTTCGCAAGGTCGTGACAGAGCGCGGCAATATAGGCGCGCACATGGTTGTTCGCCGGGCACAGCGCATGGGGGTAGGAGTCGCCGAAGCAGTTGCGAACCGTACACTCCGGATGCATCAGGCCAAGCCGAGTGTTGTGAGCGCATACCGTCCATGAGACCAACTTGAGTCCGTACCGGTCGAGGCGTTTGCCCGCTTCGCGCATCCAATCTGTCCTCACGGACACCGAAGCCACCTTCGGCTTCAGGTTCGTCTTCGCATACAGGTTATGGTCAGGCTGAAAGTAGACCGTTCCGTCTTCGGTCATGTACGCCCGGTGCGTTGGATTGTGCGGGTGAATGAACCAGCCGGCGTGATAGGCGCCGGCAATCTGCAGTGCGGTCAGTCCGGAATCGGCCGCCCACGACATCACCCGATCGATACCCTCATCGGCCAGGTCCCAGGCGTACATCCATAAGCCGGAATACATAGGATCCCTCCCTCCTCGATAACGCCCAAAATGCGGTAACGCCTCAGAGTTCTACCTCTTCGACGCTGTGACCTGCGACGCGACAATGATTTCCAGGTCAGGCACTATTACAATTATTTCGGGTTTGACCGGTCTCCTGGCACCCTTCTTGCTTGATGATCGCTACGGCGCAATACTTCGATGCCTTCGGCTGGCGCGGCAGACCCGTGTGATCGGGGTTTGGAAGCGCCGCCGTGGGAAATGGCTCAGGACTTTCGCGACGAATGATTGAGGCTGCGGTCACTACCGCAGCGAGGAGCGTAAGACCTCGGGTTGACAAACATAATGTGCAGCATGCGCCGTCCTTGCTGTACCGGTCTATTGGAAACGTAAAGGAAAAACTCGTGTATGTAAGAAACTGGCCTGCACAAGGCAATGGGCGCCAGCGTTCGTTGATCGGAATGTTTCTAACTGTTTTCTTGCTAGGCTGCATAGCGGCGTCCGCGCAGCCGGCCAATGACAATTTCGCAAATGCAGAGATCGTAAGTGGTACATCCGGCAGCGTTACCGGGAGCAGTTTGAGCGCTACAAAAGAGACGGGCGAGCCAAATCACGCCGACAATGCAGGCGGCCATTCGATATGGTACCAATGGACGGCTCCTTCGGCCGGCACCTTTGCCTTTAGTACGGCAGGCAGCAACTTCGATACCGTGATGGCGGTCTACGCCGGCAGCGCCGTGAATAGCCTCACGACCATGGCCTACAACGACGACAACGGCGTCTCCGGTTCGACGAGCCGGGCAGTGCTTCGAGCAACTTCCGGCGTAACCTATTACGTCGCGGTCGACGGCTTCAACGGCGTAAGCGGATCGGTAGACCTCGCATGGGATATCGTGCCTGCGCCCGCCAACGATGATTTCGCCAACGCCCAGACGCTCAGTGGCGCCAAGGGTGCCGTCACCGGCAACAACGAAGCGGCCAATGCCGAAACCGGGGAGCCAGTTCATGCGGGCGCAGCGGCCGGGCGATCGGTGTGGTATCGCTGGACGGCGTCTGTCAGCGGCACAATCGCCTTCGGTACGCAAGGCAGCGACTTCGACACCGTGCTGGCGGTCTACTCCGGCGCGGCGGTCAACAGCCTATCGCCCATTTCAAGTAATAACGACGAGGGTAAGTTCAAGACCAGCTTCTTGACCTTCTCAGCCGTCGCCGGAACAACCTATTCCATCGCGGTCGACACCACGTTCATGGCCTCGCTAGGCAACATCTCGCTATCGTGGGGCGTGCAGCCGGCCAACGATAACTTCGTGAACGCACAGGCGATTCACGGCACCTCCGGCCAGGTATCCGGCAGCAACTTCATGGCAACGCACGAGACCGGCGAGTCCTCGCCGTTTAGTCCATTCTCGAGCGGCCGGTCCGTCTGGTACCAGTGGACCGCGAACCGCAGCGGAACCGTTGCGTTCAGCACAGCTTATAGCGACTTCGATACTACCATCGCAGTCTACAACGGCGCAAACGCGGCGACCATGACTTTCGTCGGCAGTGATGACGACTCCGGCCCGAACAAGACGAGCTGGCTCTCCTTCAACGCGGTGGCGGGAACGACCTACTCCATCGCGGTGGACGGCTATGACGGCCCGTCCGGCAACGTCCTTCTCACCTGGATCCAGGGCGGCAGCGACTTCGGCAAAGACGCCCAGCCAGACATGTTAATCTACAACGCGTCTCTCCGCCAGGTGGCGGTGATGCACGTCGTAAGCGGCAACTTCAGCAGCTACCAGGTGATCAAGACACTGCCTGTCGGATTTCAGGTGGTCGGAGTTGGTGATTTCAACGGAGACGGTATTCCAGACGTCGTTCTCGCCAACCCAACGACACGTCAGGTATCGGTTGGGATCTTCAACGGCTCGACGATCGTCAGCTACCAGCTGATCAAGGTTCTGCCTGCAAACTGGCAAGTAGCAGCGGTCGGCGACTTTAACAACGACGGCAAGCCCGACTTGATTCTCCAGAACCTTGTCAATCATCAGGTCTCCATCGGAATCATGAACGGAACTACGCTCGTGAGCTACCAGTACATCAAGACGCTTCCCACTGCGTGGAGAGTGGCAGCTGTCGGCGACTTCAACGCCGACGGGCAGCTTGACCTGCTGCTCACCAATCCGACGAACCATCAGATGGCGATCGGCTGGTCCAATGGATCGACGGTCACGAGCTATCAGTATGTGAAGACTCTGCCGGTCGGCTGGAACATCGTCGGAATTGGTGACTTCGACGCCAGCAGCGGTCCAGACATCGTCCTCACGAACCCGACGACGCGGCAGGTATCTGTCGCCTATATGTCGGGCGCAACCCTCCTCAACTACTGGCAGGTGAGAACTCTGCCGGCGGGTTGGCAGGCGGTAGGACCGCGCTGATCGGAGACACCCGTTAGCAACAAAAGGGCCCTGCGCGGAGCGTCCGCTCAGGGCCCTTTCCATGTCCCTGATCCTCCAGCTACCTCTCACCCGCGGGCCCTCTGGGAGTGAATAGTGAGATACAGATGGAGGATTCAGGATGTCTTCGTGCGGTGCAGGAATCTGTCTGCCGGTCGCGAACTGTCTACCGTCTCCAATGGCCCAAGAGACCACTTTCATGACCGACAACGAACTGACAACTTACCGTCGATACGCTGCGACGATGTTGAGCGCGGCTGGTATCGTCATCACCGATCGCGAAAGCGAGCAGATCGAGATCGCGGATTTCGGGCTGAACCGATTCACGGAGTCCGGGATCGGCCTGCTGGTCTATGTCAATACCGATCGGTGCTGCGCGAAAGAGCTGGTAATGTGGCCGCGACAGACCTGCCCCGAGCACCGTCATCCGCCCGTCGGGAACGATCCGGGCAAGGAGGAGACGTTTCGGTGTCGAAGGGGCCACGTCTTCCTCTACGTGGAGGGAACTCCCTCAGAACCGCTCGCCTGCCGCCCCCCTGACGGGCGTGAACGGACCTACTCCGTTTGGCATGAGGTCAGGTTGGGTCCCGGTGATCAGTATACGATTCCCCCAGACACCCTGCACTGGTTCCAGGCGGGCGACGACGGCGCGGTCGTATCCGAATTCTCGACTCGAAGTACGGATGAAAACGACGTGTTCACGGATCCCGAGATCCGGCGGACGCCCCGGTCCGCGTAAGTACGAACAGGATGGACGCAGGCGATTCCGTGAGCGCTTCGTAATGCATTGACAGGCGAGTGCAATGCCCATATACTCCTTGGCCGTTCGACTTGCGATGCTGCTTCCCCTGTCCCTGGCCTGCCATCACGCGGTTCGCAGCGTCGACGATGGGCTCGGACTCCCTATGCTAGTGCGTGACATCCATCAGAAGCTTGTGATAATTGCGTCGGCGACAACGGACAGCGCCAGGGTCTTGACAGCGATCCAAGTGGGTCCCGCGGACATGTCGCAGGATCGTACAATCCATACGCCACAGGCAACCGGCGGCGAGGAGACGATGAAGGATAGCACGGCGTCGCAGGCGCGAGCGCCTAAGAACAACGCGGACTTGCGCTTCTGGCTCGAGGACATGTCCTGGTATCATCGCTATTCTCTCGACGAAATGTCCGCGACGACCGGCCTTGCGCCGAGACGCATCGAGCAGGCGCTAAGACGGCTAAAGTTAAACGCCTCAAGCCGGCCTCATCGGTCGCCGGGCTTGCCCCTTACCGTACTCCCCTACCCCGGCGGCCGGCACCCGCGCATCGGCTTTCTCGAGGGCGCCGTCAACCCTCAACGTGACACGAAGATCAGCGTATTTGCGCCCTGGGACGAAGAGAGTTACGCGGTCGTGGATCTTCCGGAGGCGATATGGTCGAACCTCGGACTTATCTACCTGGCGCACACTCATGTGCCCACGATCTGGTCGGCGCACGCGATCGAGCTGGTCAAGAGAGAGTGGGAACGGCGCACCGATGGCTCGTGGGCAGGTACGCGTACGCTGCCCAACGGAGTCGAGTTCGGCGCAAACGTGATTCCGGAAACCGACGGCGTCAAGATGGAGATCTGGCTGAAAAACCATTCTGCCGAGATGCTCTCTGATCTGCGTGTACAGAACTGCGTGTTGCTGAAGGGCATGCGGGGATTCACCGCGCAGACGAACGACAACAAGCGATTCGAATCGCCGTTCGTCGCGTGCCACAGCGAAGATGGAAGGCGCTGGATCATCACGGCCTGGGAGCGCTGTTCCCACGCGTGGGGCAACGCGCAGTGCCCTTGCCTTCACTCGGATCCGAAATTCCCCGACTGCGGGCGCGGGAGGACGGCCCGCCTACGCGGTTGGCTTTCTTTCTACGAAGGCACGGACATCGAAGGCGAGATTCACCGGCTGAAGGATATGCTTCACCTGGCGGAGTAGAGCGGCAGGTAGGCAGTAGAAGACGGTAGACAGTAGAAGACGGTAGGCAGTAGAAGGCGGTAGACGGTAGGCAGTAGACGGTAGGAGACTGGCGACATTAGTAGGGTCTCATCTGCGAAATCTGCGAAATCTGCGGATAGAGCGTGCCTCCATACCATCGACGGGACGAACGAAGTGACTATCTCCAGCAAAATCCGAGACCAGATCGAGCAGACGCCGTTTGTGGACACCCACGAGCATATGGTAGAGGAGAGCATGAG
>JBBQVV010000064.1:0-21684 GCA_038211235.1 Chthonomonadales bacterium
CCGCATACTCTGCGAG
The DNA here is from genome assembly GCA_038211235.1 of Chthonomonadales bacterium. Taxonomy (GTDB): domain Bacteria; phylum Armatimonadota; class Chthonomonadetes; order Chthonomonadales; family Chthonomonadaceae; genus DATGJU01. The sequence goes on from JBBQVV010000064.1 coordinate 17, forward strand.
GATCTCGTCTTCTGTTGCGCCGTGCGCTCTTAAGTTCAGGACATATTCCACGGTCAGGCGCGTGCCTCGAATCACCGGCTTGCCGTCCATCACGTTCGGGTTGAAAGTGATTCGCGCCAATAAGAGATCGTCATTCATAGTTTGCACCTCCAACGATAGAATACCACGGGTTCCGAACAGCGACCTGCTCGGCTATCTCGCGACAATTTGCGGCCGTCTTCACCCTCACAGCGATAGTTACATACTCTCACCGGCCGGCGAGCAGCCAGACTCCAGTGGAAAAGAGCAATCCGGACCAGAGTAGCGGGAGACCGAACCAGAAAACGATGGCACTCATGCGGTTCCGGAGGGTTGGTTTCTCCGTACAGCTGAACACGAAGTGGCCAAGGCAGACGAACAAAAGAGTCAAGAATCCGGCGAACTGCGCGACGCGCCGCCGCAACCGTCTGGCCCTGGATATGGCACGCGATAACCCAGCCCGTCATCCCATCGAGGACGATCCCAATCGGCGCTGTGCCGAAGAAGACCATCGCGTACTGCCCGTACCGCAGCGCCCGTCGGAAGAGGATCCAGTGGAATAGTACGGTGAGAATTGTTAGCGCGGCGGCTCCGAGCAAAGCCCCGAACATAATGGACAGCAGTGTCATCGCCGCCTCGGCCGTCGAACAATTTGGAGTGATGTAACGGTTATCAGCCAACCCCCAATACCCACGCTTCGGCCGGACCGTCGCGACGCGACGTCCCGCTCACGACAGCGACCGCTTCGCGGCGTCCACCATATACATCGTGTGACACTGCGGGCAGGCGAGGTAGTACTCGTAATAAAATGCCTGGTCGGGCTTCCGATTGCCGCGAGGAACTCGACTGATGACGGGTGCACCGCACTTTCGGCACGGGTGCCCAACCTCGGTCACCTTGACTCTAGCCCAGCGATCCGGGCTCTGGTTTTTGCTCGTGCTCCCTTTTGCGCGCGTGGCGGCCGCTTGCTCGCCCGCGTGCCGCTTCTTTTTCGACCCTTTGCCGGTAACGGCTACGGCCTCTCGCCTGGTTGTAGTCGCATAATTGAGCGCGCATCCAGCATCGGTCGGCAAATCATCTCGCTTTGAGGCCCGAGGCGTCTCGTGCGTTTGGTCGGCGTCAAAGAGTGCGCCGCCGCGTCTGGGCGCGGGCCTGTCGTAACCGGCATCGACGGGCAGGTCCCTGGCCTCGGCCGCCTTGACGGACAGTCGATCGCACCTTTCGTTTTCCGTGTCTCCCGCGTGACCCTTCACCCATTCGAAGCCCACCTCGTGTCGCTCGCACAGATTCAACAGGCGTTCCCACAGATCGGCGTTGACCGCAGCCTGCTCCCGATTGCGCATCCAGCCATTGGCGCGCCAGCGGACGGCCCAACCCTTCATGATCGTGTTGACGAGGTACTGCGAATCGGTGTAGATCGTTACGCGGCAGGGAAAGAGCAGCACCTCCAGCCCGGCGATTGCGGCCATGATCTCCATGCGGTTGTTCGTGGTCCGGCGAAACCCGCCGGAGATCTCGCGCCGCTTCTCGTTGTAAAGCAGCACCACGCCGAAGCCGCCAGGCCCAGGATTGCCGATACAGGCGCCATCGGTGTAGATCGTTACGGACTTCAGTTCACAGGGCGCTTGCTGCAATTGGGACCTTCAGATTGTCGGCCGAATTGACATCCGGCTCATTTTCGCGGCGAGAAGAGCTTCAACGAGATGTGAAGATTATAGCCATGCCGACGACCGGTGTCAACGAAGTGATATGCGGCCATACGGGCCTTGGCCCTTCGCTGGCCCGATTCTTGCAACGTCCAGGATATTGCAACCGTGCTCCCGCTCCGGTGACGCTAACCGACCCAAATCTCAAAACTTCCGGCACAATTTGCTGCACGTCGGACGGTCGAAGGGCACTGTAAAGTTAGATGGCGCGCACGGCGTCACACGCCGCACCGAGTGCGGTTAACTGGTGATGACGGCGCATTTGCAGGCCGCGGCTTTAGGCGGACGAGTGATCGCCGAATTAACGAGTCAAACGCAGCGATTTCAAACTTAGGAGGAATTCACAGATGATTTCCTGGTTCATAGAACGCAGTATTGAGCGCGGTTGGGCATACGTCGAGGTTTCGGACGGCGAGGTGGTCTGGATGCACTCCAACTTCCCTTCTCGAGAAGCGGCCGAGTCCATGGCGGACAGGCGCGGGCGCGGCGCCGATTCGCGCCGTCCATAGGTTCAGAAACGAGCGCTGAAAATCGTGGTCACTGTACCGTCCAGCCTCCGTCCACGAAGAGAGCGCTGCCCGTACAGAAAGAGCTCTCTTCCGAGGCCAGAAAAAGCAGGGGATAGGCGATCTCTCGTGGGTCGGCGGCGCGCTTCTGTATCTGCATCGCCCCCAATTCCGCTTCTGCCTGCTCCTTCGTCCAACCCCTCTCAGCCGATAGCTTCTCCAATTGACCTGTCCATACGAGGCCAGGGCAAACGCAGTTGACACGAATATGATCTGGCGCCAGATCGACGGCCGCACAGCGGCTCAACTGGAGGACGGCGCCTTTGCTGGCATTGTAAGTCGCCATCTGTGATTGCGCAATGACGCTGGACACACTGGCGACATTCACGATGCTGCCTCCGCCTTGCCGACGCATCTCTTCCGCCGCAAAACGCATCATATAGGCATAGCCAAATACGTTGGTCTCCATGACCGACTTCCAGTCGTCTGGTGTTGCATCGATACCCTTAAGTACGAATATCGCCGCATTGTTGACGAGAATGTCCAGCTTTCCGAACGCCTGCCTGCACGCCTCCACCACGCGCTCACATTCGGTCTCCTTGGACATATCCGCCGTTAAGAATATAGCGGTTCCTCCCTGTGCTTCGATAGATCGAACGGCTGCCTGCCCATCCTCCGCATTAACGTCAGTCAGGAAAACTGACGCACCTTCCTCGGCAAAGAGCACCGCGGCAGCCCGCCCGATCCCTCGTGCCGCGCCGGTCACGATGGCAGCCTTATCTTTCAATCTCATGATGCCTCCCCATCCGTACGACATTGCGTCTTCACTATCGGCCGACGACGGAGCACCGGCCCTACCTCCAAATGACTATGCTATTCGCGGTAGCTCGGGTCGAGACGGTCCATTTTGCGCAGCAGACCGGGCCAGGCCAGAGCGCCTCCTGATGACCGAGTCGCCTGCCGCACTTGCGTCGGTGCATCCGCAATAATCCGAGGGTCGATTGGAATGAGGTCTCCTCCACCGCTCTGCGCGCGCACTTGTATCGTACATGCGGTTTCAAACATGTACATCCGCAAAAATGCCTCCTGGATGGTGTCCGCGACAGTGATCAGACCGTGGCTCCGCAGCATCAGGAAGACCTTGTCGCCAAGATCCGCTATCAGTCTGGGCTTTTCGTCCTCACGGAGCGCGACACCTTCGAAATCGTGGTAGGCAAGCGACGACAGAACGTAGATGGAGTGCTGGGAGATCGGCAATACGCCCGCTGCCTGCGCCGATACTGCCACTCCATTGAGGCTGTGCAGGTGCAAAACACACCCGGCGTCCTCACGCGCGGCATGAATAGCGCTGTGGATGACGAAGCCGGCCGGGCTGATCTCGTAGGGACTATCGAGGACTTTGCGGCCCGCCAGGTCGATCTTGACCAGGCTGGATGCCGTGACCTCTTCGAAGAACATGCCGAAGGGATTAATGAGGAAGTGCTGCTCTACCCCAGGCACGCGCACGGAGATGTGAGAGAAGATCAGATCATCCCAATGAAGAAAGGCCACCATACGGTAGCATGCGGCAAGATTGACACGCTGTTCCCATTCGGCCTCGCTCACTTGAGAGCGAGCAGTGGACGTGGAATGCCTCATAGTGTCTCTCCTCTCCAGCTTGTGTATCAATAATAGCTAAGACACGTTCCTGGTCCGCCCGGCGCGGGCAGTGGTGAGGGCAGGCAGCCCGGCTTCCTTGGGGCGCTCCAGTCGGGCCTTGGCTTCGCGGGCATACGAAGCCAGAAACCACGCAGCCTCTCGCGGGGATGCCACGGGCGCGGCGTGGAGCATCACTCGGCAGAGATAGTCGGTAAACCGCTCCCCATCCTCCGCCGTTGCCTGAAACGATGAGGCCGCGCTCTGCCAGAAACTCGCTTCAGTCTCTGCCAGCCGGTATCTCTCCAGGATGACCGGGCTTCCATCTCCGCCACGGGTCACCAGGGCAAAGTGACGATAGTTGGTGACGAGCACTTGCCGATATTTTTCGAGATACTTCGCCACTTGTGGCTTCTGAGTAATCGCGCCGACATCCTCCCCTGCGCCTTTGACCTCGATCACACCACGAGCCGAAAGCGTTCCCAACGCCGGTCCTGCCGCGCTGCGAGGAAACTGCTCGGCGGAGAACAGCCCGCCGTCCGGTATGCCGGCGCCCCGGTTTGCCGGATTCAGGATACACCGGACACGTGGCTTCAGGGTCTTGCCGATACCGTTCAAGAGGTTGATAAGGGCTGGATAGTAGGAGGTCTCCTTCACCGCCGAGCCGGAGACGCGGGTCATGTGGAGGTCGTGGAGGTAGTTCGCAAGCAGATTCTTGTCAGCGGCGCGAAAGTCCGGCAGCTTCTCCGGCACGGCGTACCTCCATCAAAAGCGCCAGAGCCCGCCGCATCTTCTCTATACTCTCCGTCGGCGAGAGCATCAAGTTGGCGCGCAGCAACGAAAGAGCGACTCCGTTCGCGTCTTGATCGCCAAAGCCGGCCCCTGCCCTCAAGATTTCGTCCCTCTCCTCTCGGTCCATTCTGATAGTATACCGTCGTTTTGATCTTTAACTCGGCCGGGGGGCGGCATGCGGCAGTGCGCGGAGGATGCTCGCTCGTTGGAGAGCGAAATTAACGGTTGAATTCATTATAGAAGCACCGGCAGGCATACTACCGGCGGGCGCCGGAAGGGAGGATGCTGCCACCTCCCTTAGCGAACGCGGGAATGGCGGCGACTGAAAGGACCAGCACCGCACAATGAGCAAAGAGAGAGCGACGGCTATTGCGAGAGCGCCTCATTCTCTTTCCCTTTCGATCCAGCCTGACCTGGGCGCATCCTCAGTACTGTGTCTGATGCGGTTATTCAAACAGCAGTGTCGGGCGACCACTCGGCACGACCGCCGGTATCAGCCTGCGTAGATGCATCGGTTTCGCACGGTCGTCGAGAAGCCCATTCGCCACGAAATCGAGGAGCTGACGGAACTCGATGTCCGACAGCCGGGTCGATGTCGAGAGCAGCGGGTCGACCCTTGCCAGCACGGGCTCAATGGGTCCCGGCGGCCCTTTCAGGTCCGCGTCAAGGTCGACCGGGAAACTGTAATTACGTGCCGAAGTAAAGACGTCAAGATGATGTCGGATCGCATCCTCCAATCGGGTGAAGGCGCCGTTATGGAAGAAGGTGGGCTGTAGGACAACATTTCGTATCGGCGACGTTCGAAACTTGTAGCGGTCCTCCGGGCTGCCTGTAACCTGCTCCAGTCCGAAGTCCTCATTCGCTCCAGGTCCATCGAAAACGACGTTCCCTAGCGTTGGGACGATCTGTGGAACTCCGACTGTGTGCTGCCTGAAGTCGCTGAACATCTCATTGGACTGCCCGGATACGGCGTGGCATCCGACGCAGCCCGCCTTGCCGAAGAACAACAGCGCTCCCTTCTTCTGACTCTCGCTAAGCGCGGCGCTCTCGCCTCGAGCAAACTGGTCGATCGGGGCGTCGGCGAACACAAGCGTGAACTCGAACTCGGCGATAGCCCTGCCGAACATCTCGAAGGTGATGGGACCGCCGGCTCTCACCGAGTCGAATTTGCGGCCGAACAGCCTGCGGTATGCCGTAACCGCGTTGAGCCGACGCAGCACCTCCTCACGAATGAACGCGTGGTCCGCCGCCGGATCGTTGGGATTCCCAGGAAATGCAAAGCCCGCCACCTCAACGCGCTCGGTCGGCGGAATAAAGGCCTGCGCCTGCAGCAGATGATCCAGTGACGATAGGCTGAGACCTTCGGGGCTCGGAAACTGAAAACCCGCGCTATTGTCGAATGGATCCCCCGAAAGCGAGGCAAACCTAGAGTTCCACATCAGGGTCGGGTAGAACGCCGTATTGGCCGCCATTGGAGTTCGCCTCTGGTTGCGTGGACCGGCCCGGCCCGGCCCTACAGTACCGTTATTGTCGATGCCGATCGCGATGGATTGCGTATCGCCGAATCCTGCCGACGGCGAGTGGCAGCCGCCGCAGGCATTGTCGTTGTTCAGGCCGGTTAGGGTATCGAACCACAGGAGCCGGCCGATCTCCACAAGTTGACCATCTACCCTTCTGCCGAGCCGTCTTTCGAGCGTCTGCTCAACGCGGCCGGTGAAGCCTGCCTTGCGTAGTACCACGGTCACCTGCCGGTCGAGGTCGGGTCTCCCATCCCGTTGCGTGCCTTCGGCTGGAAAGCTCGCTATCATCAGCAGCGGCGCCGCACTCGCCATGGCAAACGAGAGAACAGCGAGCAGTCGTGATCGTTCGCACTTAAGTCCGCCAACGCTGAGATTTGTCATTTCAGGCTCCTATCCTGCCTCCGGCCCCTGACGCGAACGCAATGGCAGGAGGCAGCAGCTACCACGACCAATTCATCGCGATTGAAACCTCGGCACACTATGGGCGACGGAATGTGAGATTGTCGAATGCAGCGCTGACCTTGACCGGATGGTTGACCGCGGCGGAGTCGAAGAAGGCGATTACGCAGAGCTCCGTCCCTCCTCCGGTTGGTCCAAACCCCGGATCCTCTACGCTCAATTGCGGCGACTTCGGCTCCGGGGTACCAACTCGCCACGCCTTGAGCGTCAGCCTGTGTCCGACGGCGCCGCCCTCGATGTTCCATGTCTCTCCTGGGCGGAACGGAACCTGTCCGGGCGGCGTCATGGCGAGGATGGTCTGCGGAGCCGGTTGCGAGAAATCGAAGTGTTCGATATAGAAGGCGCCGAAGCTGGAGCTGTAGTAGAATCCGTTATCCGTACCTCCTTCATCATCGGCGCGCATAATCAGTCCACAGGTAGTACCCGGCTCGGCTGCCCGAACGGTGCCGCGAAAGTATCCGTTGGCGTAGAAGTTGTTGTTCTCGGAGACCGCCAACGTCGAGTCAATCGTTCCCACGTTCGGGTCATTGGGAGGAACGAACCCGGACTGCTTGAGGTGATAAGCTCCGGTGCTCGCATCAAAGATGGACGGTCCCCAGAGCGCACCAAGTGTAAAGTCCTCGCGGAGCCAGCCATCGTCGTTGCCGTCATTAAAGTTGTCGATGAGTATCGTGGGTGCGTTTGCGGCTGTGGCCAGTGCCATTGTTGCGACAAACGCCGCCAATGCCGCAATTGTGGTTCGTAAGCAATGTACCATTTCAGTGTTTCCTCTCCTGGGAAGGTCGCTACTACCATGATTCGTTTTTCGGCGCGCCCGAACTCCAGTGCTTTCAAACTGAGTAGGCGGCACGAAACCGTTGTGGTCGTATTTGACGATCGCGGCCGCGGTTCAATCGCGCTCCGGTCGCTATAACCATTCTAATGCTCAACTCTGTCCAAACTATGTCGAAATCGGCCGACCACCAATATAGTCCCAGGGATAAAGGGCGCGGAGCCGGGCAAAGCAAGGGCCCGAAGAGAAGCGATCAGGCTTCGGTCCGGGCCGGGCAGGGTGGACTCATTGGCGAGCGAACGCTCACCATGTCCTCAGCTACTGCGATGCCCACGAGTTGATCGTAAACCGTTCGTGGCGGATGTCAGTTTGTCACGACTTCCGCTCGTCCAGAGCGTAAGTGATGGCCTGCTCCACTGTCATTGCTTGTCCTTCGATCCGTGCCGCTGCAAAGTTTTCAGTACTTAAGGAGCTTTCTGCAGCGGCCAGGCTGGCGTCGAAGAACGCTCTCTCGAACGGTAACAGTGTGAGTTCGATGGCGTTTAACAAGCTTTCCGCGGCTCCCAAGAGGCACACCGCGCGTGTCGCGCGGTCCTCGGCCAGTGCCATACGGGCGAATCCCTCCAGGTTGTGTGCAACGCAGAGCATCATTCCCATGTCGTAGACCATCGCCAGGCTCTCTGCAAAATGGTGCCGTGCCGGCTGGAGTTCCCCATGCGCTAACAACACGCGACCTACCAGCTCTACAGCATGTGCGATAGTGTCCTTGGCACCAAATCGACTGGCGAACTTCAGACCACGCTCCGCTTGCGAGCGGGCCGCCGTCAGATCACCGCGCATAAGGGACAGAGCAGCCAGATAGTAGCGGGGCCAGGGCATGAACATGAAGTCCCCGGCCTTGCGTCCAATCGCAAGGCACTCCTCGAACGCCAGAATTGCACCCCCCTCATCCCCACCGGCCATTGCTAGATAGCCCGCGCAATTAAGTGCTAGACTAACCGAAGTAGGATCCCCGACCCCACGGCAGAGTGGCAAGGCCTCCTCCAGCAGGGCCGATGCAGTCGCAATATCTCCCTGTTCCAATGCCGCGAGACAGAGCACGCTCAGGGCGCGTGCAACACTCGGTGGATGATTGGCGGCGCGAGCTACCATCAGACACTCCTCGCCGAGCGTCTTTCCACGATTGTCCGTCGCATACACTGCCAGGAGCGACGCAGAGTACATCCCCTCTGCACGCAGGTCTGGAGCCGCGTTGATGCCCTTCGCCAACGCTGTTTCCAGCCAAGATCGACCCTCAAACGATTCTCCACGATAGTGCCAAAATCGCCATAGCGCGTTCGCCAACCTCAGCGCGTCATCCGGCCGGTGCTCCTGCGCCCATTGGAGACCGGCTCGCAGATTGTCAACTTCCTGCTCCAGCCTATAGAGCCAGACTACCTGCTCTGGGCCTGCGAGGTTTGGTTTTGCCTCCTCCGCCAGACGAAGATAGTAGCTCGCGTGCCGCTCCCAAAGCGCGTCCGTGCCGGTCTTAAGCTGCTCAACTCCGTACTCACGAAGCGTCTCAAGCATTCGAAAGCGTACCTCTTCTCCGGTGTCTGCCGTCTGTACCAGCGAACACTCCTGTAAGAGCGCAAGGTATTCCATAGCCTGCGCCTCCTCGCACACAATCTCCGCCGCCTCGACCGTCCATCCGCCGCGAAAGACCGACAGGCGCGCAAAGAACCGCTGCAAATCGGGTGACAGCAGACGGTAACTCCACTCGAGCGCCGATCGCAGCGTCCGATGGCGGTCCGCCGCGTCGCGCTTCCGGCTAACCAGGAAGTCCAACCGGCGTTCCAGCTGGATAAGTATCTGCGAGGGTGTCATTACCTGTGTTCGCGCGGCAGCCAACTCGATGGCGAGTGGGATTCCTTCCAAGCGATTGCACAACGCTGCCACGGCGGTCGCGTTGCGCGCCGTTACTTGAAAGTCCGGCTTTGTCATCTGCGCTCGATCTACGAAGAGGGCCACGCATGGATTCCGGCTCAGGGTGGAGAGTTGCGGCTTCAGGGTCGCCTGTCCCTCGACCAGCAATTCTAAACCTTCGGCCGGAGTAGGCAGAGGCGGCACGAGATACTCCTGCTCGCCAGTCAGGTCAAGCCGCTGCCTGGAGGTGACAAGAAGCGCCAGCGTGGGTACATGTTCCAATAGCGCCAGCACTGCCGCCGCGCCGTCCTCCGCCATGCGCCGCTCACGTGCCAGTAGATGTTCGAAGTTGTCCAGCACCAGCAGGGACCCTGGGTGCCCGTTGAGCCAGTCCACGATCTGTGCCAGCGGCTCCGCGCCGGGAGAACGCGGCAGGTGCAGAGCATCCACGATCGCACCAGGTATCAGACGTGGGTCGGGTAGATTAGCCAATGGAACGAAATAGATGCCTCCCGCGAACAGCCCCGCCGACTGCCGTGCCACTTCAATTGCCAGGCGAGTCTTGCCGATACCACCAGGTCCGGTGAGCGTAACGATTCTCGAATTCCGATCCAGCCGTTCGACTAATTGCGCCGTTTCGCGTTCGCGTCCGACGAACCGAGAGAACGTGAGAGGCAAACGGATGTTGGAGACCTGAGCGGGACGTGTCTCACCAGAGTTAGAAGCCTCGTGCCGATCGGAGTCGTCGCAAGGCAACCGTCGCGTCCCGTCCCGGAGGCGAGCATAGTGGCTCGACGCTTGCGTGAAGAGGTCGGACAAACGCTTCTGTTCGAACAGGACCCACTCGTCATAGAAGCCCGGCATTAGTTCGCCCGTATAGAGTTCAATCGCACGCTGAAGGGCGGCTAGACATCCCTCCTCGCTGCGCGACGTTCCGGCCCTGCGCAGTGCACTCTCGAAGTCGGCCGTATCCAACGTGAACGCGGCGGCGCGCAGGCGGACGTGAAACCGATCGGCAACGACGACTGCGCCATGCGGCACACCCGGCGGCTCCAGCTGATGACGGAGTGAGGAGAGGGCTTTGCTGAGGTAGTTCCTCCCGGCCCCAAGCTCATAATCCTGCCAGAACTGGTCGATGAGGACTTCGCGCGAATGAATTCGAGGATAGAAGGCCAGATAGGCGAGCAGCGAGGCGGTCTTGTGGCTGCGAAAGCGGGTGATCTCAAGCTCACCCTGCCGCGCACGCAGACCGCCAAGGAGCTCAATTCTCCACGGTTCGTTCATATCGGTTCTTAGTCGGAATGCAGTGGGCAGCGGCCGGTCGCGGAAAAGGGTAATCGGGCTCCTGTCACCGAAGCTGATCTATCATAGCGTACCCGGAAAAGACAAAGCACACCCGAATGAACACGCAAGCGGTCTGTCACGGTGATTCCCTAAACTCTCCCATGGGCGCCGATCAATGCCCGATCAACAGACCTGAAAGCAACCGGGCGTCTCATCGCGGATGTGGAGCTTGGGCAGCCGATAATTCACACAGATTCTGCGTCAACTGCGCCGAGGATAGCTTGCCAAGAGTAGACGTCATTGACGCGGGCAGAATGAAACGCTCTGGTCTGGAGGCTTCGGCCAGCGCACGGAGGCGAGATCGCGCGATGCCAGCAGGCGAATGCGACGCGATGATGTGAATGGTTCTCGGCCGATGTAGATATGGCCGTATTTGCGCTACTCAGATGGGATCGAGGGCGCTCGCGGAAGAGCAGGAACATCCGGATCGATTCGATGACGGCATTGCAAGCGGCGCAGCAATAGACGAGATTAGCTGGTTCGCCGCCGCCGCCGTACGATCGCGGCTGATAGTGGTCGAATGTGAGTTGAGCGCCAACGTCCACCTCGCGCACCCCACAGTAGCCGCATTGGAAATTCTCACGACGGCGTAGCGCCGCCCGGTCGGCGCTACGCATCAACGCGCGCGAGCCGGCGGAACTCATCGTGAAGGCGAGTTTTTTCTGCTTCTGCTTCCTGCACAAATATAGGCAGCCGATGGACGAAGGTCCGCTCCTCCTCAACGAGGTTGCGAAGCCGCACAACACGTGTATCGAGCTCCTCCAGCTGCCTCTGCTTGTCCGTCACACGCTGATCTAGATTCTGGGTTGCCCGTGTCAGTATGTCGTCATCTTCCATGGTGTTTCGAAACCGTACTTTGTGGCAGACTGGTTTACCGTGCATACGTTTCCACGCAACGTCATTATACTCCTGATACAGGAACCGTACGTGAAGCGAACAAGCCAGGCTTCTGGCACAGCCATCGTTTCTCAGACGCTCCCTTACCCCTTCAGTCCCGACAGCTGTATCCCCTTCATTAGCTGCTCGCGGAAGAGCAGGAACGCCAGGAACATCGGGATCGATTCGATGACGGAGAGCGCCATGAGGGCGTTATAGCCGACCCCCGACGCGATGAGCTGCTGTGCCGCGGGATCCATACTGCCCTGCGACGGCTGCCAGCTCGTGAGGAAGAACTGCAGCTTGTAGAGGACGACGGAGAGCGGCCACTTTCCCTGTTCGCTCATCAGCATGATCCAGGGACCGAGGAAGTCGTTCCACGCGCCCGTAAACGCGAAATAGGTGGTGACGGCGACGACCGGCCGAGCGAGAGGGAGCATGACGGCGCGAAGCGTGGTCAGCTCGGAGGCGCCGTCGAGGCGAGCCGCCTCGATGAGGTCGGTAGGAAGCGTATCGAAGAACCCTTTGAACAGCAGGAAGTTAAAAGCGCTGAATGCCGCGGGCAGGACGATGCCCCAGTAGGTCCCGATAAACGAGAAGCTCGGAAACGCGATGTGCAGGAACGGTATTGTCGGGATCTCTCGGGAAGGCCAGGGGAAGTGCGAAAGCAGCAAGAACCGCGGCACGATAGCGATCTGGCCCGGAATCATCAGCGTACCGATGAAAATATAGAACAGGATCCTCGCTGCGCGTGGAGCGTGAAGCTTGGAGACGGCATAAGCGGCCATTGCCGTCATCGGGATCTGCATCAACACGGTAAACAGCGCGATGAACAGGCTGTTCTGCAGATAGACGTATAACGGGAACCGGAAGATGTCCGACCCGGTGCTTAGCGCATTAGTATTGACGGAGTTGAACAGCAGCTGGTAGGAGGAGGTCGTCGGGTGTTCCGGTATCAGGTTGAACGGCCGATTAAAGATCTCGGTCGTAGGCTTGAACGAGGCAGACAGCATCCAGACGACCGGAAAGAGGTGCAGGAGCACGCCCAGCCAGAGGAACGCGGCGATGCTGCGGAGCTGCAGGCGGGCCTTTGTGCGATTTCGCCCCACTTCGGGTATGAGCGGCAACGAGCTTTCCTTCTCAGATCAACTGGGCGGCGGCTTCGTATCGGGACTGTTCTAATCCCGTCAATCCTGTAATCCTGTCAAGACTCTTCGAGCATGTCCGGACGCCTGCTACGAGTCGAGATTCTCTTTGAAATAGCGGCGCTGTATTCCTACGAGCAGCATAACGCAAAAGAACAGCACGATCGCCAGGGCCGTGGCCTTCCCGAGCTCGTAAGCATTGAACGCCAGGTTGTAGACGTGCATTACCACGGTGGTTGTCGCATATCCCGGTCCGCCCGCGGTCATGATGAATGGCAGCTCGAAGACCTGCAGCGACCCGATGACGCTGAAGATCAGCATCATGGCGATGACGGGGCGCATGCGGGGAAGCGTAACGACTCCGATCTTCTTGAAGAACCCCGCTCCCTCAAGCTCCGCCGCCTCGTAGAGCTCCTCCGGGATGTTCTGCAGCGCCGCGATGTAGATCAGCCCCGGCCCGAACAGAATCAGCCCCGGAAGCACCAGACAGAACATGGCCAGGTTCGGGTCGTCGAGCCACTTCAGCGCGGGCAGATGGAGCGCGTTGAGCAGGCCGTTGAGCAGGCCCAGGCGCGGATGATACATGTACTTCCAGATGGCAATCCCGGCTGTGGAGGCAACCGGAATGAACCAGAGGATCATCATCCAGCGAATCGTGCGTCGCCCCATCTCCATGAGCAGAATGGAAATGAAGATGGGGACGATGAAGGTGAGGCCGATCGAGAGCGCGGCGAAATAGAGCGTATTGCGAAACGCCGTCAGAACGAGCGGATCGCCGACGACGTCGGCGAAGTTCTGCATTCCCACGTATTGGGCGGGCTTGACGAAGAAATACTCCTGCATACTGACGGAGAATGCGAACAGGATGGGGAACCAACCGAAGAAACACTGCACCAGCAGCGCCGGAAGCGTGAAGAGCCAGGCGGAAACGGTTCGATATGCGGGTTTGCCTGCGGCTTGCGCCATACGGTCATTTCTCTGCTACGGCAGCCTGAATGTCGTATTCAGCTTCTCCCGCCAGACCTTCTCATAGTAGCCGGGAAAATACTGCTGATAGAACTTCGTGCGATCGTCGATGTAACGGCGCAGGGCTTCACGATCTCCGGGGGTCTTGAACTTGAGCATGTTGGCATTGATCAGCTCCGCCGTTCGTGAGATGAGCCCCTTGAGATCGGTATCCGTGCTGACGGCTTCGGAGTACATCGCCTTCATCGCGCGCGCCATCTCGTTAGGCGATGGCTCCCGCAGGCCATACTCACGCGGTAGCGGCGGCGCATGGCTGGCTCGTATCGCCTTGTAACAGTCGAGGTAGTCCGCAGGGAACACCTTTTCAAAGGGCTTGTCGAGCAGGTTCTCCTTCGGCTTGTAGGGCAGGACGAGCAGCTCGACGTATAGGGTGCTTGGCCGCCTCTTCAGGCGAGCGTCGATCGCCTCGTTCCGCATGCGGTTGACAAACAGATCGCCATAGAAGTAGGACTTGCACCAGTCAAAGGCGGCCTGCAGCTGGTCCGGAGTAAGCGTCGGGTCGAAACCGATGGGATTGGTGATGGCCTTGAGCCCGCTGAAGCCCGCGGGGCCGTGCGGCGGAACGACCATCCCGACCGTGTCCGCGAACGGCTTGTCCTTGCCGAACTTGTCCGGCGTGCGAATGGCGTCGCCAGGGATGTGGGGCGAGAAGCTGGAGATCATCGCGGCGTGGCTGGCTTCGAACTCGTTGTGCCATTCGAACCAACCGGTCGTAACGCTCGACAGGACCGACTTGTCCTTATTGACGAAGTCGCGAGCGGCCTGCAGGGAACGAAGCATCTCCGGGTCGTTCGCGTTGAATACCCAGGTGCGGTGTCCGGTTGGGTCCGGGACATAGTCGTCGATGCCGTACGCCTGCTTGTACATGAAGTCGCCAAGCTCGCCGCAGTAACCGAAGCGCCCCTTCGCGGGGTCGTTGAGCTTCTTTGCGATGGCGCGAAAGTCATCCCACGTCCAATCGGAGCGAGGGCCCGGCTGGCCCTTCTCGTTGAAAATTCCGGCCTCACGGAACCAGTCCTTGCGATATCGAATGACGGTCGCGCCTAGCTCGTTCGCGGCCATCGTATAGATATGGCCGCTGATGGTGCCTTCGCGCCGGGAGTCGTCGGGCTGGTTGTAGAACTGATCCCAGTTCTTCTCGATGCCGGTGATGTCGGCGTACATGCCCTGATCGATGGACTGCGGAAGGTCGCGGGCAATGTAGTAGGCGGGAGCACGCTTACCGGCAAGAGCGACGGCGAGCGCGGAGCGGAAGTTGTCCGACCACATATCGAAGTTCAGATACTCGATCTTCACGCGAGGGTGTTCGAGCTCGAAGACGCTCTGATTGTAGAGCCCGATGAGGGTGCCGATGTCGCCGCCATGAACCGCTCTGTCCGTCGGCGACTTGTAAGGGCCGGCATCCATGGGGAGCAGGACCCCTCCCCAGTCCGCCGGCACGCGAACGATTACGTTCTTGTAGCGGACCTTGTCCGGATCCTTGAGCGTTATATATTCGTTTGGGGTCAGTTCGCGGTGGAGATTGGGGTTTGACCCGACATCCGCTCCCCGACCGCAGCCGGCCAAAAAGACGGTCAGTGCAAGCAGAAGCCATCGCTTACGCATCATCCGCTCCGGACTCCGGTGCGGTCTTCGCGCTACCATTTCGCGTTGAGGGCCAAACGGACTCGCTCGCTCGTATTCTGGCTCCCGGAGTGCGCGCAGAGGTAAGAGTAGAAAAGCACGTCGCCGCGCTTCGGTGTCAGCTCTATCGGGTTGGACAGAGCGATCTCCTCCAGCGCCTGGTTTAGCGTCCACATCAACTCATATCGTTCGCGGTCGCCATGGGCAAGCGCCTCAAGCTGCGCATGCGAGCCCGGCCACACCACCGTTCCGGCTCCGTGGCGCGGCACGTCGCTCAGGAAGGTCATCGCGGCGATGCGGAAGGCTCTGGGAAACGTCTTGTGGCCGTCCTTCTTGATCGAATGGTCGATGTGCGGATGGGGCCAGCGCCATTCGCCGGCTTCCGGAAAGACGTTGATTGCGTAGGCGTTATTCGGCGCCTTGAATGTGTCGGCCGGATCTCCTGCCAACCGCTCGGCGGCGGCAATGAAGTCCGGCGTATAGACCGCGATCAGCTCCGGGCTATGAAACACCTGGTGGTGCGGCGGGGTCGGAGGCCACGACTCCGGATCATCGGGGCTGGCGTTCAATAGCCTCCACATCTCCGCCTCAGCCCTGACGGATATATCCCGCGGGATCAGGCCAGATACGAGCAGATACGACTCAGCCACATACTGCGCTAGCTGAGTCTCCGTCAAAATCGACACGATCTCACTCCATTCTCGCCCTCACCAGCGTGCGCGGGCTCTTTTCCGATTCACAGACAGTTCCGCGACGACGTCGAGCGTTCGGTGGCGATCTCCTATCACCAGTCGGACTCGCTTGAGCAGGTTCCAATATGCTCACGACAGAGATATACGCAATGCGGCTGCGCTTTGTATCGATGGGAGGCTCTATGGCTCGAGAAGAGATAGCGACGGCTCGGAAAGCTGCCTCGCGGGTTAGCCCGCGTCCGCTGGAGAAGTTCGGAGGTCAACGGGATCATGATTCCGCGTTACGTCCGGCCGTTTCGCTCGCATAAGAACCGAGTCCGGCGGTAGGCAGCCGTGGTCCGGCGGCGCACAGCTCGTTCAGTGCTTGTGTCCAACGTTGCCGTTCTGAACCTCTTTCCTGAAATCGACCATGCGGGGCCGCACCTTCATTGGCGGTCCCACAGTCGCGGGTGATCCCGAAAACACCTTGATCCCGACGATGATCAGCAGAACCGCACCTACGGCGATAGCGAGCGGAAGCGCCCAACCGGGCAGCTCCTTATTGGCCCGAGGATCCGGCATCGTGGTTTTCCTTAAAATGACGAATAGCTGGCGGATTCTAGTTGTTGAGTCCCCACGTGCCGTCCGACTTCTGGTATGGAATGCCCCACAATTCGGTACTGTCGAAGTAGGGTCCCTGATTCGTCACGCGCCATCCCTTAATCTGTGAGCCATCGAGCGCGTAGCCGCCCAGCCACTTTCCGGTGCTGTCCAGGTCTTTTTTCGTATGGACCGACTTGGCATGACCGTCAACCCAGACGGAGTTCACCGTCTCGGTATGCCGAGACTGAATGGGTGAGCAGAAGAGGCAGTAGTCGCCATCGTCGCCTTGAAGTGTGACGGTGGCGTCCGCATAGGCGCTCGTCTCAACGGGAAACTCGATCTGGGCAAGCGTGTGCACGCCGCGGCCCGTCTCCCCCGCGAAGATCGGATTCGGATCGCCGTCATCGATGAGGGCATAGTTGGGCTGGTCGCTCACCGTCACCAGATTTGGGCTGCTGGGACAGGGCGGCGGCAGGCCGATGACACTCATGGCGAGAGGAAAATCGAGTGGGCTCGGGTCGGACGGACAGAGGTT
Source organism: Chthonomonadales bacterium (assembly GCA_038211235.1). Classification (GTDB taxonomy): domain Bacteria; phylum Armatimonadota; class Chthonomonadetes; order Chthonomonadales; family Chthonomonadaceae; genus DATGJU01. The sequence goes on from JBBQVV010000064.1 coordinate 17,153, forward strand.
GACCTGCGAGTTCTTGATGTAGGGCGCCACCTCCTGGTAGCTGGTCATCATACAGGGATTTCCCGAATCCTGTCCCAGATAGAGATTGATGGGAAAGCTCTCGTCGTAGTCCTGTACGTACATCAGCAGGCCGGTTCCCAACTGCTTCATATTGCTGAGACAGGAGATTCCCCGCGCCTTTTCCCTCGCCTGGGCGAAGACTGGAAACAGTATCGCAGCAAGAATGGCGATGATTGCGATCACGACGAGCAGTTCGATCAGGGTAAAGCCATTCCGACGTCTTGCCATTATAGAGTCCTTTCAGTGAATCCGCATCGAATCACATTCCTCGGATGGTACAAAATGCGCCGCACGTGGCTTGAAGAATAGGCCCGCTGGAGTGGACTGAAGGGGGAGTCCGTTCACCAGTTGGACGTCCGGCGGCTCGATAGCTCATGTCGGGGTATTTCTCATTAGCGCATCAGGAATCCTCCCACGGGACCCGCCCATTTCCGCGCTGCCGGCCGATGAACGTTCATCGGATGGACAGTTTCCGCGCGGATTGCCGCGGATTGCCATCGATAGGTGCGGTCCGACCGCGACGACGGTCAAGGGTTGGCCTTGACGTAGGCGAGGATTGCCTCCATCGCGGGATCACGACCCGCTTTCAGGAGAGCGAAGGAGGGTGGCGCGTAGAGAGACGGCGCGATCCAGGTCCTGTAGTCCATTGCATTGGTTGTCTGCCAGTACAGGTCCGAGATAGTGCCCACTATCTTGCTGTAGGGAAGGCGAACCGGATTGGACTCGCCGACGAAGTTGGGAGGCGAGCCTGTCGGCTCGCCGACGAAGATCGCGTTGGTATTGGCGCTGATCTTTCCAACGCAGGACACCGCCGCCGAAAACGTCGCACGGCCGATTATTACAAAAAGCTTGCCCACTCGGTTGATCTTCCGGTGCTGAATCAAGCCATGTATCAACGGCTGATTCAGAAACAGGTTTCCGCCCCCATTGCGGCGCATGTCAAGCACCAGCCGTTCCGCCGCCATCGAATCGATCGTCGCGAATACTTTTCCGAAATACTGCTCGACGGTCTGTCCAGGTTGATCCTGTACCGCTCCGTATTGGCAATAGAGGAGCTTCTGGTCGGGCAGATATTCGAACCAGTGCGGGGCAGGGCTCTTAAGGTAGAGTGGTGGATGCTCGCGATCACGGGCAAGCGCCCACGTGTCGACCGGCGCGCCCGGCTGCGCGGCCAGCGTCACGTCGCGCTCTGCGCCGACCGCATCTCGAATCCGATAGACGATCGAATCCGAGCTTGGAATCAGTCCGACGCCATTTAGTACCATCGGATTGATCATCATTCCGGGCGCGACGTTCTTCGGCCACATCACGTTGTCCTGACAGATGATGGGGTCGAGAGCCTTCATCACGGAGTCGATAGTATGTCCTCCAATATGGAGGATCTGTGCGCCTGCCAGGTCGGCATGATCAGGCGCCGCGGCGGTCACGAACAGGCCCTCCGAAAACAGATAGAGCTGGATCGGAACGTTTCGCGCGTCCGGGCCTCGCAGCGCCGGCGGCCGCAGCGCGGTATGCGCGTCTCCCGGCATGCGCATCAGCCGCATCAGGCGCACGGTGATCTGAGGGTCCGTCAGGTGAGGGATCTCCGAGTCCAGCCGCCTGACGAAAGCGTCCATGGTCTTCTTTGGAGTGACCCGGTATGGATTGAAATGCATGCGGGTCAGTTCGCGGTGCAGCAGCCAGAGATCGTAGCGCCAGCCTTCGTCGCGGCTCATTGTGCTGGTATCGTCGCCCGCAACGAGCCGGATGAACCGGGGATCGGTGCGAAGACTCTTGAGGTCATCGTCTTTCGCAGCCTGATCGAGGAATCGGTATCCGGCGTCGAACGACTGTTTGAGCGATCGGAGCGCCTGCTCCTTTTCACCCATCAGCGCGTAACAGCATGCGATGTTGTACGGCGCGACGAACCTGTAGTCGGCCCCGAGCGCTCCCGACTTCTCGTAGCATGCAATCGCTTTCGGATAGGCCTTCGCCCCATACAAGGCGTCCGCCAGGCTTCTCCACACCGAGCCATCGACGGGATTGAGCGCGGTAGCCCGTTCATACAGCGAAACAGCCTCCGCGTACTGTTTGGCCTCCATTTTCTTGTTTCCGTCCGCAAGCAACTGTGGAACAGACGCGATCTGTTCCGGTGACGGAGTGTCCGACGTTGGATCGCCTCCGCAAACGCCAGGCATGAGGAGCATCAGAAGACCGAAGCACGCCGCAAGATGGATTGCGTGTATTACGAGGATCGCAACGCTTCGGGCGGAATGGTTCATGGAGATCCTAACCGAGCCTACAGCCGCCAGCCCTTTCGGAATACGGGATGAATGTATTGGGCCGCTTCCGGGCTGTTCACAGCGGTCATCTTGGCTGCGTCCCATTCGATTTTCCCGCCGGCCCGGAGCGCCACGTTGCCGAGGAGGAGCGACTCGCTGAGCACGGATGCATAGGAGAACGGCGACTCCGTCTTTCCCTGTCCTCGGCAGGCGTTCACCCACTCCTGATGGTGGCTGCGCGTGCGGGGCAGCGTCTGAGTTGGCGGATGGTAGCCCTCGAACTGCTTGCGCGGCAGCAGTACGAACATATCATCGTCGTTCTCGCCGCCATGCCACGTGCGAGTGAAGAGCGTGCCTTTTGAGCCGATGACGAGTGAGCCGCCGTCCTTGCTGATGCGCGGCTCGCCCTGAAACAGCTCCTCGGGCGGCAGTTTCCCGCCGTCGTACCAGGTCATCCTCACCGGCGGCATGCTTCCACGGGCCGGGAAATGAAGCTCCATGATGCTCCAGAGAGGAGCGGTCTCACGAGCAGCTGGCTCGGTCATCGCGGGAGAGCAGGCCTTGACTTCCACGAGAGTCGGTGCGGTCAGCTCCAGCGCCCAGAATGCCGTGTCCAGATTATGGATTCCCATGTCGCCTATCGCGCCCGTGCCGAAGCTCCAGAATCCTCGCCAGGCGAACGGAACGTAGGCGGGATTGTACGGCCGCCAGGCCGCAGGCCCCAGCCAGACGTCCCAGTCCAGCCCATCCGGAACGGGAGGCGTCTCTGACGGCCGGGTAGCGCCCTGGGCCCACCAGCCGGCAGGTCGATCCGTCCAGACGTGAAGCTCGGTGACGTCGCCGATGGCGCCCGAGCGGATCACCTCCACCGCCCGCCTGGTACCCTCAAAGGCGTGACCTTGAGTTCCCATCTGGGTCACGGCCCCCATTTCGGCGGCGACCTTTGCCATCTGGCGCACCTCCCAGACGGAGTGCGCCAGCGGCTTCTCACAGTAGACGTGCTTGCCGTGCTTCATCGCGGCGATGGCGATAATGGCGTGGTTGTGGTCCGGCGTGGCGACGAGTACCGCGTCGATTCCCTTCGCCTTGTCGAGCAGTTTCCGCCAGTCGGTGTATTTTGCCGCGTCGGGATATCGCTTGAAGGACTCGGCGGCCCGCCGAGTGTCGGCATCGCATAGAGCAACAATATTCACGCCGGTTCCGCTCAAGTCGCCGATGTTGTCCGCGCCGCGCCCACCGGCGCCGACGACGGCAACGTTCAGCCGATCGGCGCGCGCGACGTGTCTCACACTCTCAGCGTTCGCTTCTAAAACTCCGGCGGCGAGGCCGCCCGTTAGCGATGCCGTTGCCGTCAGAAACGATCGTCGTGACAAGGGATCTGAAGTACGAGCCATGCGGAACCTCCCTCGCGGTACATATCTGCGTCCAATCCGTCATATCAGATCGATCCGTTCGATTCAGCAGGTCGGTGCGATTCCCAGGATGCCTTCACTCTGCCGGAGTAATCGTAACCTTCCTGAACTCGATACGCCCGTGATCGCCCTGGATCATGATGGGGCCGGGGCTGCCCTCGTCCGAGTCGAGCGCGCCACCGGTGATGCCCGGTATGGTCTGTCGATCCACAATAGATTCGCCGTTAAGCACTACGGATGCGACGCGCCCGACGAGTGTAATATCAAACGTCTGCCACTCACCCGGCCTTTTGGCCGCTCGAACGCAAGGGGCGAAGAAGCCGTAGATGCCGCCGATGGTATGAACGTTTACGTCCTTACCTTCATCATCCTCGATCTGGACCTCATATCGGCCCCGAAGGTAGATGCCGCTGTTGCTTCCAGCAGGATACCGGAACTCCGCATGTAGCTTGAAATCCTCGAACTTACCGGCAGTTACCAGATTGGCCCCGTCCTTCGCATTGACCAGCAGTCCGTCCTTGACGATCCAGTGGTTCTCCGCACCCTCGGTTTGCCATCCATCGAGATTGGCGCCATTGAACAGCTCGATCGCCTTGCGCCAGCGCGGTCGCCTATCGCGTTTCAATGGTGGGGCGCGCCGCGCGCTCCACACACACGTCTCCCTGTCGTAACCGGTAACGGTTCCAGCAAGTCGATCGCCCTCAAGCTTCCCGTCGAACTGCATGTCCCGCGCCTCGTATTGCCGCGGCATGGCAAAACGGAGGGCGGCCTGCGAGACATCAATCTTTGAAATGGGGCG
>JBBQVV010000065.1:0-21294 GCA_038211235.1 Chthonomonadales bacterium
CGTCGAGCGCGCGGCGGAGGGTCGCGAAGGCGCGCTCTCGGCTCGCGGATTCGCTCTCGTCATCTTCCGGTACGATACGCATCGCACCAAAACTGAGGACGCTCAAGTGCATTTCGGTCTTACCAAATCGGCGACGTTGCAAGGGTTTTGGCGCTCCTGAACGCGTGTTGCGAATCGAGGTGTTCGCGGCACGCAATGATGGTTTGCAATTCGTTTTGCACGCGTACTTTCCCTGCATTGTGGGCCTGAGAAGCGATCAATCGAACGGGCAGACTGTCGGGTCTGCTCCAGGGCGCGGCGCCGGACCGTCGTGCGACGAACGACTCTTAGCGTGAGGTGAAGACTTTTATGCGAGCGGTCTGTCCGGGTAGCAGAGGAGGCGTTCCGAGGAGGCGGAACTTAACGCGGAACGTTCGACCGTCTGGCTCCGCGATTCGTGCGATCTCGCTTACCATCGCATCGAACACGCGGCCTGGCGCGGTGTCAACCGACACGTGCGCGCTCTGGCCGCCTCGGAAGAGCGAAAGGAGGCGGCCGGGCACAAGGGCGTCCACGCGCAGCCCCGCGAGCGAGACCACCGTCGCAAGCGGCGTGGATGGCTGCGCGGTCTCTCCCGCCCTCGCCAGTACGCCCGTGACCAGTCCGGTAATGGGGCTGGCAAGACGGGACTGTGCCCGTGCAGCCTGTATGCCTCTGAGACCGGCGGTCGCCTGGGTACGCCACGCAAGCGCTGCATCTACGTCCTGCTCCGCCACCATTACGATCTGTCTTCCAGCCTGTTCCGCCGTGGCGAGCGCGTCGCGGGCCTGGTCAACACCGGCCTGAGCGAGATCGACATCTTTTTGCGCCGCGGCGACTCGGAACGGTACTCCGCCCGCGCCGTTCTCCAGCCGTGCGACCTGATCCGACGCGGATTCCAGATCGGACCGCGTCGCACGCTGCTGAGCGCGCGCGGCGTCCAGGTCGGATCGAGAGACTCCGCCGACCGTGGAGAGCTCTTCAAGTCCCTTCAAAATGTTTCGTGCCCGATCGTCGGCGATGCGAGCTTTGTTCACCGCCTCGCGTGCCGCTCGGAGGTCGGCTCTCTGTTCGGCGGCGGCCGTATCGAGCGCGAGCCGGGCCTGCTGCAGCCGGACTTCCGCCTGCCTGAGCGCACCGCGACTGGAGGCCGCATCCGAAGCGGACTTTATCGCTTGCGCGGCAAGACCAGCCCTGGCTCGCTTGACCTGCGCTTCCGCCGCGAGCTCTCCGGCCAGGGCCGACCTCTCCTGCGTTACGAATTCAGTTTCGTCCAGTTCAATAATCCGCTGGCCGGCCCGGACAGACTCGCCCTCGCGCGCGAATACACGGCGTATGCGCGCCGCCATGCGTACGCTGAGTGTTGCCTGCACGGGTGCGACGACGCTGCCGATCAAGGCCGTCAACGAGTCGTTTGAGGACGGCGCCTGATTCGGGATCCGCGACTTGATACGCGTGCGATCGGACAGAGAGGAGCGGCGCAAGGGAGCGGCGCCGGTCAGAAGTTCATGGTTGGAGCCTCCCGGGGGCGCCATCCCAATGGCCGGCGCGACAGGACGCCGGAGAATAGCGGCGACCGCCGCGAGGCCGGCGAGCAGGCCGAGGAAGGCGATCAGGCGTATCCGGCTCATGGGCTGCTCTCGAGCGCGCCGGACAACACTATCCCGCTGAGAATGTCGCCCTGCGCGTAGAGAAAGTCGGCATAGGCGCCATGGAGATCGTAGACCGCGGAGAGCTCCGCCATTCGGGCGCCGCGGACTTCGCGTTGTGCGGTCTGTACGTCGTAAACCGTGCTCCTTCCAACCTCGTATGACTTTTCAGCTACGATCTCAGTGGCTTCCAGTCCGCTCCGCTGCGTGCGGGCAAGCTCGATCCGCGACTGCGCCGAGCGCATTCTCTCCCATGTCTGCAGCGTCTCCAGGCCGATCCCCTCGCGCGCATCTTCGACAAGCGCCTGAACACGGTCTGTCTGGGCTCTTGCCTCGCGCGTATCCTGACGAGCCCTGCCTGCATCGGCAATGGTCCATCGAAGCTCGACGGTCGCCGCATAGTAGTGCTCATGCTGAAAAGCGCTTGGCGTCTGCTCGGTGACCTGGCCTCGCGCGTTGACGGTGGGAAGAGATTGCGCACGCGCGAGAACGATACCCGCGCGGGCGGACTGTAGATTCCGATCGAGCAGCAGCAGCTCCGGACGGGCGCGAAGGGAGCGGGCGATCGCTTCATCCGCGTTCCCAGGCACGGCTGGAGCCGCCATCGGCTCAACACCCGCGACGGGAGATTGAAGCGCGCGACCGAGCAGGCGATTTACGTTGGACCTGGCGAGAGCGAGCCCTCCGTCCGCCTGCGCAAGGGCTGATTGCGCCTCGGCAACCTGGGATTGGACCGTCTGCGAGTCGACGGGTCTGGCGGTTCCCGCGGCTACCTGTCGCTCGACAAGACGCTGGTATCGGATCGCGGAATCGACACCATCCCGCGCGGTCCGCACGCCTGCCTCGGACCGGAGCAGGTCGATGTAGGCTCTTCGAACCTTCAACGCGATATCCGAGATCGCCTTACGATATTCGAGTTCGCCGGAAGAGAGCTGCGCCAGGTACCGCTCCCGCGCGGCCCTGCCTCCGGCCCGATAGAGCGGCTGCTCCAGGATCAGGTCCAGCCTGCCGACCCCCTCAGGGAGCACGGTGGCGAGCTGTCCGTTCGGTCGCGGAAACTCAACGCGAGGTCCCTGTGCCGTGCCGGAAACGATGGCTGTTACGGTAGGCCGGGCGACAGGCTTATCGCGGTCGGCCTGAACGCGCGCGCTCTCCAATGAGGCGCGTGCGGCGCGAGCCTGCGGACTTTGCCGCAGGGCCTCTCGCACCGCCTGCTCCATGGTGATCCGCGCAGATGGCTGAACCGGCTGTGCACGGCAAAACGAGGAAGGGAGCGCCGCGATAAGTGAGAGCAGGACCCGTGCGCTACTTCCACTCCGCGCGCTAAGGCAATTCGATCCGGCGAAGGAGCCCATCGAGGAAAAGCGCGAGGTGTCTGGCGGAGAGAGCGCTCCGCCGGCCGAGGCGGATAAGGCCGGGGATCTTCGACGGATGTCGCAGTACTTCCGATATAATTCGACTCCGATCGACACTGCCATCCGCGTTTGCAAGCGCGTTGAAATCGAGAGGGAGATCATCGTCGAGACCATCGGTTATCACACGCACGGCTAGCCATGGTATACCAAACTCCGTTGCGGCAGCCGCTGCGCCTGCCGACTCCATGTCGACCGCAATCGCCCTGGTACCAGTGGCAAACTTCCGCTTGTCGGCAGCACTCACGAGTACGGAGGCAATCGTGACGAGGCCGCCGAAATGAACGGGGGCCGACGCCATCTGGATCTCACGGGCCTCGCAAAGGAGCCGCGCATCGGGCCGGTAGTCCGCGCGCGTAACCGCGTCGGACACGTTCTCCGCCACTACGATACTTCCGATCCCAACGCTGCCGACCAGGCCGCCCGCGAATCCAACCACGATCACGGCCTGTACATCCCGCCGGTGTTCCAGCACCGTTCGAGTATTTCGGGCCGCGCTCGTTCGCCCCACTCCGATACAGACACTGTCCGCGAGACTATGCGAACCGAAGCGACGCATCTCTTCCGACAGGGCATACAGAACTACGGGGCACGTCGGGCTCTTCCGCGCTGCCGGCGATCGCTCGATCAACTGGACAGCCTACGCGAGCGCCAGTTCAGGCTCGGCGGCGGTGTAGAGAACCTTCACCCGCACCGCCTCAACAAGGTCCTCGGGCGTGGACAGTCCGGACACGATACCGACGAGCTCGTATTTTGTAAACGTCTCGACGGGCAGCTCATCGGCGTTCTGAACCTGAACGGTATTGCCATTGTAGTGCCTGCACAGCTCCGTCAGCTCCATCGTGTTTGCACTCGTGCGCGATCCGACCACGATCATCAGCTCGACTCGCGACGCCAGATCGACCGCGTCGTCCTGGCGATTTTGCACCGGCCGGCAGATGGTGTTGATGATCTGAATCTCTTTACACATCATCAGCATTTCGTTGACGATCGAGTGGCAGAGCTCCAGCGCCAGCGTGGTCTGGAAGATGACGCCGACCTTCCGAAGCAGCTTATGGCTGTTCTTCGCCTCTCGCAGGGCCTCCAGGCTGTTGATTACAATAACAGGGTTCTCAAGCGCACCGATGATACCCTTGATTTCGGCATGGTTCTTATCGCCGATGATCACGACCTGGCAGCCACGATTTTCAAGAGTCTGGGCGGCCTCTTGCGCGCGCAAGACGATTGGACACGTCGCGTCGACCACGTCCATGCCCTGCTGGCGCGCCTCGGAAATCTTGATCTTGGGCAGTCCGTGGGCTCGGATGACCATGGTCCCACCGCTCTGTTCGCCGGCGTAGTCTTCCACCTTGCGCAGCCCGCGGTTTTCCAGCTCGTCGGTGACGCGCTTGTTATGTACCAGGTCGCCCAGGATGAATACATCGCCCCGCTCGTCCAGTGCCTGTTTCGTAAGGTTGATTGCTCGCTTGACTCCGAAGCAGAATCCGACCTCTTTTGCCATTACCACGGTACGTTTGGGTTGATTTTCCACGCGTGTCTTCTCTCCTCCCGTCATCGGGACCGGCTCACGTATCCGTTGGAGCGGAACCAGTCGACGGCTCGACGGAGCGCATCCGTCACCGACGACTGGGGCAAGCCCAGCTCTCGACCCGCTTTTCCGGCATCGAAGAACATAGAACGCTTCGCCATTCTCACGCCCTCAAAGGGATGCGCGGGCGGCCGATGAAGGACATGATTGGAAATCAGGTTCTCCAGACCGACGACGACCCAGGCAGCCGCGTACGGAATCTTTACGTTAGGAGCGGGCTGGCCGGTGATCTCTGCCAGCAGGTCCAGCATTGCCTTCAACGTGATATTTAGATTGCCAAGTATATAACGCTGCCCACGCCGGCCATGTTCCCCGGCGAGCAAGATGCCGGCGGCCACATCGTGGACGTCGATTAGGTTCAAACCGGTATCGACGTAAGCCGGAAGCTTTCGGTTAAGGAAGTCGACGATGATCCGGCCCGTTGGAGTCGGCTTTATATCGTTCTCGCCGACCGGAGTGCTCGGATTCACGATCACCAGGTTCATGCCGCGTGCCGCGGCTTGAGTCGCTTCCGCCTCGGCAAGATACTTGGAACGTTTGTAGTGCCCGACCATGTCGGATTCACATACGGGCGACTCCTCGTCGCCCGGCGAGCCGTCTCGCGGGATACCGAGAGCGCCCACCGTGCTGGTGTAGACCACTCGCTCTACGCCCGCATCACGCGCGGCGCGCAAAAGCAACCGGGTGCCATCTACGTTTGAACGGTACAGCTCTTGTGGATCCCTGGACCAGAGTCTGTAGTCGGCGGCGACGTGGTAGAGACGCGGGCAGCCATCCAGGGCCGCGCAGAGCGAGGAGGGATCGGTCAGATCGCCGACGACAATCTCCGTGCGGTCCGTGGGCAGGCCGGTAAGGTTATCGCGCCGGCTTCCCTCGCGAACCAGAAGCCGGATCCGATCGCCGCGTTCGGCCAGCAATCGCGCCACGTGGCATCCTACGAAACCCGTGGCGCCGGTAACGAACGAGGGTCCCGACGTGGTCACGTTCCTTCCGCACGGAACGGGCTGTGGCGCTCGCCGGAAAGGACCCGAGGGCACAAAGGCGGGAACAAATCTCGTCCGCCGTCGACCATATCGGGACCATTCATGGAGATTTCCGTATCCGAGTGCAGGCGACCGCCTATTTGGAGACGGACCAGGCAGCGAGCTGCAGCTTTCCCTTGAGCGTCTTCATCGCCTCCGTGACGGCGCTGTGCTCAAAACCGCTATGCATCTTGCAGTTCTTGCAGCGCGCGTCGAGGCGGGACTCCCAGTACTCCCAGTTCGTCTTCTCCCAGAAATCGGTCCAGTGCTCGAAAAAACCTTCGCCCTCCAGAAGATAGCACGGCGCCTTCCAGCCATTCGGAGTATAGTTGACGGTAGACCAGGGAGCGCACGGAAGCTCTCGCAGGCCGGCGGCAAACTCAAGGAACATCGGTGTGGCGTTCACCTTGTACTTATCGGAGAATCCTCGGATCTCTCGGAATTTTTCGTGAATCTGTTCCTTGCTCAGGAAGACGTCCTTGACGACGCTCTCATACTCGTATCCCGGAGAGATGAGAATACCGTTCGCCTTCAGGTCGTCCACCAGCCGGCACATGTCCTCGACTTCGGAGACTGGAGTCTCTTTGAACACGGTCGTGTTGATGAATGTATAGTAGCCTCGTTGGCGAGCCTGCTTGATCATCTCAACGGCATGATCGAACACGCCCTTGCGATTGCACACGTAGTCGTGCGTTTCGCGCATACCATCCAGATGTATCATGAGGAAGAAGTTCGGGCTGGGCGGAATTATGTCGAACACTTTCTCGGCCAGTTTGAGCGCATTCGTGCACATGAGGATGTACTTGCCACGAGCGATCAGACCTTCGATCAGCTCCTTAAGCTCCGGATAGAGTGTCGGCTCCCCGCCGCAGATATTGACAATGGGCGCGCCACAGTCCTCTGCCGCTTTGAAGCAAGTCTCCAACGACATCCGGTCTCTTAGCTTGCCGGTGTGGCGCTCAACGGAACATCCTATACAGGCCAGATTGCAAGTATAGAGCGGCTCCAGCATCAGGACCGTAGGATACCGTTTCTGACCGGCCCGCTCCATGCGCATTCGGTGCCCCGCCTGTGCCATTGTAAAACCGATGGGAAAACGCATCCAGAATCGATCCTTCCTTCCACACCCGCACGGGATAGCGCGAAGCGGAGAGGCGTGAACGCCAGTGTGGGCGTGAAACGAGAGAGCTCTCGCTCAGGCCAGATTATACCCGATGCACGGTTGACGAATGAACGGCAGGAGCGATCTTCGGAACTCCGTCAGACCTCGAGGTTTGCAAATCGGCCCGCGGCAGCGCGCTGTTGTTCACGCGTAATCGGAGGCTCGCCCTGTGTGAAACTGTGATATTGCGCCAGCGCCCACAGTGGAAAATAGTGGCAGTAGTAGTGGTATCGCAGATAGAATACGCGAGGAAATCCCGTGCCCGTGAACCACTCCTCCGGCCATGTGCCGCTGGAGTTCTGTGTATTCAACAGATACTCCAGGCCTCGCTGTACGAACGGACTGTCTAGATCTCCCGCGTTAAGCAGGCCCATCAACGCCCACGCTGTTTGTGAGGCGGTGCTTGGTCCGTTCGCCTTGGGATGTCCCGGCTCGTAGGATTGGCAGGTTTCGCCCCAGCCGCCGTCTTCGTTCTGGACGGAGTGCAGCCATCGCACCGCGCGCTGAACCGGCTCCGACTGCATGTCCTCGCCGACACAGCTCAGCCCGCGAAGCACCTGCCAAGTTCCGTAGAGGTAGTTGACGCCCCAGCGTCCGAACCAGGAGCCATCGGCCTCCTGCTCACGATAGAGGTAGTCGAGCGCTCGGCGCACCCGCGGGTCACTGCGGCCCACGCTGAAGTAGGAGCACATTTCCAACGTACGCGCCGTGATGTCCACGGACGAAGGATCCAGCATCGCATTGTGATCTGCGTATGGGACGTACTGGAACAGCTCCTGGTTGTTGTCCTTGTCGAAACTCGCCCAGCCACCATCGCGATTCTGCATTGCGAACACCCACGTCACGCCTTTTCGCATCGCCTCTCGAACCCGTGCCGGCGCGTCCGACCAGTGTTCGCCATCCGGGCAGTAGGTCTTGTACAGCGCCATAAGGACCATGACCGTATCGTCGACGTCCGGGTAAAATTCATTGGCAAGCTCGAAATACCAGCCGCCGGGTTCGACGCCCGGCACCTTGACTGCCCAGTCGCCTTTCTTAACGGTCTGCTTCGAGAGCAGCCACTCCGCGGCCCGTCGCATTGCGGGCTCGTCCGTTGGAAATCCGCTGTCGGCGAGCGCATTCAGGACGATTGCCGTATCCCAGATCGGTGAGACGCATGGCTGAAGCCGGATGGTATCGCGCTCTTCGATTTCAAACGCCTCAAGCTCGGCAAGCTCCCGACAGATCGCCGGATGAGACTCCGAGAGTCCCATGCAGGTGTACGCCATGATGGCGTGCGCCATGGCCGGAAAGATGGCGCCGAGACCGCCGCTGTTCTCCTCGCGCTCGAGCAGCCAGGCAAGCGACCTCTTGAGCGCCAACCTGCGGAATGGCTTGAACGGCATGGCGTCGTAGAGCTTGAGTACTTTATCGAAGATGAGAAAGAAGTTGCGCCAGGAGAGCCATTTCTCGTCCCACTGGAGACGCATTCGCTTGCGGTCTCTCCCTCCTTCAAACAGCTCGTCAATCGATGCGTGCTCCGGCACGACGCGATGGGGGCGAGATTCATTGATGACTGCCAGGGGGACGAGGATTGCGCGCGACCAGGACGACATTTCGTAGATATTGAAGATGAACCAGTTTGGAAGCAGCATCATCTCCGGAGGAATAGTCGGCACGCCATGCCAATCGTACTGCCCGAAGATCGAGAGATACAGTTTCGTGAATGTATTGCACCGCGTGACGCCGCCCATCTTGAGGATGGACCGGCGGGCTCGCCGCATGAACGGCTCATCGCTGCGATGCCCGGCGAGCTTGCATGCAAAGTATGCCTTGACGGAGCCGCTTACGTCGGGCGGACCGCCCGGAAAGCTGGGCCAGTATCCTGACGGATGCTGTTTACCCCGTATATAGTTGGCCAACTTGCGGAATTTATCGGGATTTTGACGACCCAGGAACTGTAGGAGCAGAATATATTCGCTCTCGAGTATCGTGTCTCCCTCAAGCTCGGCGACCCAATGGCCGTCAGGTTCCTGGCGATCCAGCAGCCATTGCTGTGCCGCATGTACACTCTGCCGAACGGCGTCCAGGGAAACCGCGCCGACACCGAGCGTACCGTGACGCAGGCGCGCGGCGGCGACAACAGCATGGGCGACCATGGTTTCATCGGGGGTTTCTAGTCGTGACTTCATATCAACAGGTAGTTGAAAAGGGCGCGTGTCGCTAGCTCCTGCTCCCGTACGTTGGATGGCGCTTCAATTGGCGCAACCCGCACCGCGGTTCGCGCCCGAATAGCATCAGGGCGACAGAGTTGCGGGGACGTGTGCGACAGGTGCGAATCACCCGCCGCCGCCCGTTCGGGCGGCGCACAACACATCGGGTGGATATTGGGGTGGAAGCGCCGACATCACGATCGTCGCACACCGATGCCGTATCGTACAGTGCCAACAAGGGTCGATGGCGCGCTGCTCCGCTCCTACCGAACCACGTGACTCCCAGACGATGGGGCGCGGCGTTTCAATGTGCCTGACTGCCGGGCCGAAGCGGAGTTATTCTAGCGCTTGCGGAACCTCCTTGTCAAGCGGAACTCGTATTTTAGCCTGGACGGTATTTCGGTGGATGGGCAGGAATGAGCGCGAATAATTCATGGCCGGCGCGGAGGCCCATACGGGCAAGCCCGACGCTACGTTCGTCATTCCGACCGTTTCGTGAATAAACCAGGCGGATTCCGAGCAGCCGCCCTCATTCATACTTTCCGGGATCATTGGCCACTGGCGAGACGATTCCGAGCCGTTTGAGTTCCCGAACCAGTTTCGAGGCATCCGCCAATATGACACGTGCAAACCGCTGCGTGTCCGGATCCGATTTGCGCCTCAACAGTGATGCGGCGGAGCAGAGCGAGTGCAGCAGTCCAAGGAGGACCTCCTCGTTTATGAGCTCGCTGGGCAGCATCGCCCCGGCCTGTTCGTAGGAGATGCTGCCGAGTTGGGCTGCCTCCAGGGGAGCCCTATTGACGAGGTCCTCCGCACCTGGGAGCGGCGCGGCAAGGGTGAAGTCCGGCTCGCCGGGCCGTATGTTCGGCGACGCAACGATCGGCGCGGAGGTAAACACATCTTGCAGCGGCAGTACGCGCTCTTCGATCTCGCGCAGTTCTCGTGCAATGGCTCGGTAGAGCGGCGTGTCCTCCATGTCCTTATCGCCGGACACGCCGTAATCCCGCTTATTGATACCGTAGAACATGGGATCGGTGGTCGCATAGTTGACGAACATAACGGCTATGAATTTCTGGAAGACATGCTTGTCGAACGGATACTTGCCCTTGTAGTTCGCGTCGTCCTCGACGCTGTTCATCACTTCCTGGACGAGCGCAACGATGAAATCAGGCGCCGAAAGCGGCAGCATGGCCCTTACGTCGGCGTACTTGAATTCGAAGTAGTAAAGCAGTTCGTTGGCGTCGCTGTGGCCCTCGGCTTCGGCAACCGAAGTGAACACGTTCAGCTTCATCATGCTGTCCAGATTGCGTCTTGGATAGCCCTTCTGGATCATGGCAACCGAGTAGTCCTTGAATTCGTTATAATCGGTCCCAAGGAAGTGGGCCTTGTTGGACTGGATCTTGTCGTGCAGTTCACCCAGGCGCCGCCGAAGGTTGGCGCGCGCATCGTGGACGATCTCCATCATCTCGTCGCGAATCGGGTCGTCTTCGGGAAACAGGTCGAGCGTTTCGAATGTGGTGCGGATGACAGCAAAGTCATTCAGGCCGTCTTCAAGACAAGGGTAGGCAATCCCGAGCAAGAGGTCGTCCGGGATGCTTGCGATCGCATCGGCGTTTCGGATACCCCGCTCCGGTTCTACAAGCGCGTAGAACCTGTTGTTAGTCGCGAGGCTCTTGATTAGCGCGACCCGTCGATTGTCACACTTGGAGGTCATGGTCGTCATCCCGTAATTCAGCGTGCTCACGAACTGTCCATGGACTGGTGAAGCGGGCAGTTAACCCCGTCCCGCGTTAGTATTGGCGTACGCGGACCCTCATTTCACCTGTTCGGTATGCCAGGTCAGCCAGGAAATGTCCCGGCTAGCGCTGTACGCTGAACGATATTCCGTAATAAAAGTGACTGTCAAGGCTGTATGCCCTGGCCTCCCAGTGCCGTGAAATCGGCAGAGAGACGGTCACATTCGGGCGGCGGCGGTAGAGCTCCGCCTGGATCCGCGGGCCAAGCGCAAGCTGCGTCCGCACACCCACGAAGATGCCGCCAATCGTTCCGGTGCCGATACCGGCATCGAGCTTCAGCTCTCTAGCAAACCGGCGCTGACGATCCGTAAGCGCCAGGCTCCTTGTCGCAGCCAGATAGAGCGCGCCATGTTCTTGACCGGTAAAGGTGAGGTCACGAACGCCAATCGATATCGCGGGCAAGGTAGACACAATGGAATACGTGATCGGATACTGGATGTTCAGCGAGTAGCCCTTCTTTCGATCGCCCGTCAGGTCCGTACGCTCCGCCTCAAGTTCGATTCCCTGCGGCGTTGAATACTGAAGCCAGATGCGATTCTGAAATTTTCGTCGCGGATCCAGTGCAAATTCCGCCCGATACGAGTCGGGCGCGAGCGTGTCTCCGTCAGGGCCCAGGACGATGCGGTCTCCGTGGGCGGCCTGCCCGGCCATGACTATCGCGGCCAAGAGCACGCCGAATATGGAGTGTGAAAGTGTCGGTCTTGTCGCCAATAGTGGGCTGTTCTTCTCCGAATACGTCGCCGGACTCTCGCCGCGGTCAGGTCCGGTTCAGGCTGCGCGTAAATCGCCCCATTCTCTCCAGGGCCTCCTCCAGTAGCGGCAGCGATGTCGCATATGAGCACCGTACGTGGCCCTCTCCGGATGGACCGAAAGCGCCGCCCGGCACGACCGCCACATGCTCTTCCATCAGAAGTCGCTCCGAGAACTCCTCCGAGGACAACCCGAATCGCCGGATGGATGGAAACGTATAGAAGGCTCCGCGCGGCTCAAAACAGTCCATTCCCATCGCATTGAGTCCCGGTACAAACATGCGTCTGCGGCGATCGTAATCCCGCGCCATTGCCTGCACGTCGTTCTCGGCGCTGTCCAGAGCCTCAATGGCAGCCAACTGCGAAATATGTGGCGCGCACAGCATGGTGTATTGATGAACGCGAGTCATGAGCGCCGTGATCGTCGCGGGCGCGCACGCGTAACCGATTCGCCAGCCCGTCATCGCGTACGCTTTTGAGAATCCGTTCAGTACTATCGTACGTTCGCGGGCGCCTGGAAGTGTCCCTATGCACGTGTGCTCGCCGACGTACGTGAGACGATCATATATCTCGTCCGAGAGAAGATAGAGGTCGTGCGCGTTTGCAACCTCTACCACACGGGCGAGATCGTCGCGGGTCTGCGTTGCGCCCGTGGGATTTGCGGGCGATGCCAGGAGAATGGCTTTGGTACGGGAAGTCACCGCCGCGGCAACGTGATCCGCATGCACCCGAAAGCCGTCGCTCCCCTCGGTCTTGACGGGCACGGCGACGCCGCCGGCAAACTCAATTCCAGGAATGTAGGAGACGTAACATGGTTCGGAAACGATGACCTCGTCGCCGGGGTTCAGAAGGACCCGGAGCGCCAGGTCAAGGCCTTCGGAGACTCCCACGGTGATGAGGCACTCCGTGTGCGGATCGTAGTCCGCGCCGTATCGGGAGGCAAGCATTGCGCACACGCGCTCACGGAGCTGCAGCAGACCGCTGTTGGAGGTGTATGACGTATAGCCCTGCTCGAGCGACCGAATCCCAGCCTCGCGGATACGCGACGGCGTCACGAAATCGGGCTCGCCGACACCCAGCGAGATCACGTTTTCCATCTGCTGCGCGATATCGAAGAAGCGCCGGATTCCGGAGGGAGGGCAGTTCGAGATGACCCTGTTGAGAGGTTTGCGGGGCGTCATGGAGCTGCCATCAGGCGGTGATAGTCCTGTACTGCTGCTTGATGCGGGTACTGAACGCACGCGAGGCGATCACGGGTAGTATATCGTACGGACAGAGCCTTTGTCAACAGGCAGTCGCTTCAGCGGGCGGCCAATACGTGCGCCGCTCATCGATAGGACAGTCCTATCGATTCGATCGAAAACACGAGTTGGACTATCCACACCATACGAGATATACTTGATTGAGGAGCGCGAAAGGAGCCGAAATATGAAGCCGAAGCCGAAGACAATGTTCGAAAAGGTCTGGGACGCCCATGTCGTGCGTCAGGAACCGGACCAGCCGGCACTGCTCTACATCGATCTACACCTGGTTCATGAAGTCACCTCACCGCAAGCGTTCGAGGGACTCCGACTTGCCGGCAGGCGAGTGCGCCGCCCCGAGCTCACGGTTGCAACAATGGATCACAACGTGCCCACGACGGATCGAGCCGTGCCGATTGCCGATCCGATTTCGAAACTTCAGATGGACACGCTCGCGCGCAACTGCGAGGAGTTCGGAATCGCCCTCTATGATCTTCACGATCGGCGGCAGGGAATCGTGCATGTGATAGGGCCGGAACTTGGATTGACTCAACCGGGCATGACGATCGTCTGCGGTGACAGCCATACAAGCACGCACGGCGCCTTCGGCGCTCTTGCATTTGGCATCGGCACCAGCGAAGTGGAGCACGTGCTGGCGACACAGTGCCTGCAACAACCGAAACCGAAGACCATGGAGATTCGAATCGATCGAACACTCAGCGTCGGAGTCTCTGCAAAGGATGTCATCCTTGCGATCATCGGCAAGATCGGCACCGATGGAGCGACGGGGTACGCCGTCGAATACACCGGCGAAGTGATCCGCGCCCTTTCGATGGAGGGCCGCATGACGGTGTGCAACATGAGCATAGAGGCTGGCGCCAGGGCCGGAATGATCGCCCCGGACGAGAAGACGCTGGCGTATGTCAAGGGGCGACAGTTTGGTCCGAAAGGCGCCGACTGGCTTGCCGCGGAGGCCGCGTGGAGAGCGCTGCCGAGCGAACACGGCGCCGAGTTCGACACGCTTGTGACGCTGGATGGCTCGGAGATCGCGCCGTACGTGAGTTGGGGCACCAATCCCGGCATGGTGGCTCCGATCACCGGTACCGTGCCATCGCCTGGAGACTATAAGAGTCCGTCGGACCGGCGCGCCGCCGAGAGGGCCCTGGAGTACATGGGCCTGACTCCAGGCGCGCCGCTACAGTCACTCGCGCTCGACAAAGTGTTTATCGGCTCCTGCACGAACGGCCGAATCGAGGACCTGCGGGCCGCGGCCGACATCGCGAGGCGCGGACACGTCAGCGCCGGAGTTCATGCCATGGTTGTTCCGGGATCGGCGGCCGTAAAGCGCCAGGCAGAGGAGGAAGGGCTCGACACCATCTTCAAAGAGGCCGGCTTCGACTGGCGCGAGGCCGGCTGTTCCATGTGCCTGGGAATGAATCCGGACATCCTTCAGCCTGGCGAGCGATGTGCGTCAACGTCAAACCGCAACTTCGAGGGGCGACAGGGCAAGGGCGGACGCACGCATCTCGTCAGTCCCGCCATGGCCGCGGCCGCGGCGATCGCCGGACACCTGGTTGACATCCGAGACTGGAAATAGGCTCGGCCTATCGGACATCGTAAGGGGGGATTATCGGAATGAAGGCATTTGTGCGAGAGACGGGACTAGCAGCCGCTCTGGACCGAGTTAACGTGGATACGGACCAGATCATCCCAAAGCAGTTTCTAAAGCGCATCGAGCGAACGGGTTTCGGCCAGTTCCTCTTCTTCGATTGGCGGTACCTGGCCGACGGCAAGACGCCCGATCCGGCGTTCGAGTTGAATGCTCCGGCAGTCCAGGGCGCGACGATCTTGCTCGCCGGAAAGAACTTCGGATGCGGATCGTCGCGCGAGCATGCGCCGTGGGCGCTGGAAGACTACGGCTTTCGCGCGCTGGTAGCGCCATCGTTCGCCGACATCTTCTATAACAACTGCTTCAAGAACGGAATCCTGCCCGTGACGCTGCCGGAAGCCACGGTGGACATGCTTCTGGCGCGCGCCCGAGAGCATCCGAACTATACACTGGCCATCGATCTGGAGTCGCGGACTGTCGCGGACGACCAGGGATTCACGGCGGAATTCACGGTCGATCCATTTCGACGTCACTGCCTGTTGAACGGGCTCGACGACATCGGGCTCACACTTCAGCACGAGCCCGATATCAGCGCCTATGAGGCGCGGCGCCCATCATGGCAGGCGTGAAACCGGCTATGCCTTTTAGAACCGGGTGGCGGTGAAGTCGAAGGAGAAGCGCCTGGTCTGAGTGGAATAGCCGAGCTGCAGCTCGCGCGCGCCGATTCGGCGTCCGACGATCAGCTCGATGTCATTGAACGTATCGCCGTTAAAGCGCTGCAGCGTTACTGCTCCCATAATGCGCCAGCGGCCATTCAGTTTGTAGGAGATATCGCCAAGCACGCTCGCTTCCGGCGCATCCAGATATGCGCTGCCAAAGACAAAGGCCTGAAATCGCTTCGATCCCTGCATATTGAATGTCGCGCTGACGCGGTGCTGTCCGTTCGCCGTGAAGATTCCACGTGGCTGCTTGACGAAGTCGTACGATAGGTTGAGGCCGCCTCCGCGAGGCAGCGTGTGATCCAGCGCGAGCGTAGCAAGCGAGGTCAGCCCCGTGCCACCCGTATCGGACCAGGTGTGCCCGAACGTGAACGAGTTGTTGAAGGTCGTGCGCCGGTCCAGCTGAACCGGCCGGCTGAAGATCCGCATCGTTGCGTTCTCGCTCGTCTGCTGATAATTCGTAACGCCAACGAGGCCGGAGTGCGTCTCTGCCGACGTGTAGTTGGTTCCGACAGCATACTGATATCCGCGCGACCCCAGAAACGGATGCGGCAGCGTCTCCGCGAAGATGTTGGCCTGTGAGCTGACCGTGTTGTCCGATGTGAACGTCTGGCCGCCGGAGAAGTCGGCTCCGACCCTGATCGCCTTCATCTGATGCGAGAAGTTTGCAGCGGAAAAGATGCTGTTGTGCTGGGGGAACTCGAGATCAAACGAACCCTGCGTCTTGGAATTGAACTCCTGATTGTGGTTGAATCGGAAAGTCCAGTCGCCGCGCGTAAGATTCGTGAAGCCGTACGCGCCCTCGTATCGATGATCCCCTTGAGAAGAGTATCCCTGAATGACATCCACGGCCCAGCCAGGCTGGGTGGAGTAGTAGCCACGTCCTAACGGCTGCTGATGCCGCAGATAGACTATCCCATCGCCGTGCGGCGATAGATTGTAGTAGAACGGCAGCTCGAGACCGAATCCGCTCGTGCCGACGCTGAGGAACTGGTCCGTGAACAGCTCGTTCGAATAAAGGCCGACTTCGTAGTAGGGCAGCGCAAGGATCTGAACCTGATCCTGGAAGAACCGTGGCCGGCGAAACTGCAGCCTGTCGCCCGGGAAGTAGGTGATGCTCTTCGCCACGATATTGAGCTTTACCTGTAGCTCCGGCAGTCGCAGGTAGGAGGTAGGTATCGGCGTCTTGCTGGGCTCGATACGCAGGTTCTCACCGGCGAGTATTACCGTCTGCAGTCGATTATCGATCTCAGCAATCGCGTAGCCGTCTCCCGACTGCAGGCTGTAGTAGAGACGGGTCGCCTTAAGCGTCTTCCCGGCGCGCTTTACGGTGATATTATCCCGGCCGCGGACGATGAGATCGCTGCAGCTCATCTGCAGCCGGTCGGCGCTGATCTCGATGTTCCGATAGGCGAGTCTAGCGCCTCCGTCTTTTCCAATCGATTCGATTGCCTTGTCGGTCGCACTGTAAGCCAGGTAGCTGGACGAGGAGAACAACATGTAGTTGTTTCCCTGAAACGTTGCCTCCGGATCGTCGGTGAAGAGGATCTCCACCGGCGCGCTCGCTCCTCCGGGCGCGAAGGCTGTGACACGCACGACGCCTGTCGTTGCGCTATTCAGCGATACGGTCGCGATCCCTCCGTGCGTCGGCGCCTGCGAAGCCGAAAGCGCGCCTCCGGTGGTCTGAAACTGGACCATCGTGTTTTCCGCGGCATACCGGCCCGAGCTATCACGGACCTCGGCACGGAGGATGGTCGTCTGCTTACCATCCGCCAGCAGGGCATTTCTAGTGGCTCTGAGGTTAACGGTCGTCACTCCAATCGCGTATGAAAGCGATTGCAAAGTGGCGACCGTTATGAGCGAGAGTGAGGCTACGAGGATGCGAGATCGCATTTACCTATCGGACTCCTATCACGAAACTCGTCCGACCGGGGCTACTTTCCAGGGACCGCGGGCGGAGACTGGCCCGACCTATCCTGCATCAGTAGAGAGGTCATCAGCTTCTCCGTGATGGATTTCCCAACCTGATTCGCGAGCGTCAGTTCTTTGGCATTCCCGCCGTTTTCCGGACTGCTGCCATTTTCCGCCGCGGCACGAACCACCGGCTTCTCACCGCGGAAGTCGATGAGGCGCGCACTAATGAGAAGCGTTACCTGATTCTTGGCGGAGTCGTAAGAGTAGCTATCGACGGATGTCGTCAGCGCCAGATCGTATCCGCTATAGGGCATCAGTTTTCGGAGTTTGATATCGTCATCAAAGGGGTGTGATACCTCGTTGACGGTAAGCGTAGCTTCATTCAGCGCCCGCGTAACGGTCGGAATTGAGCGCAGAAAATAGAC
The DNA here is from genome assembly GCA_038211235.1 of Chthonomonadales bacterium. Classification (GTDB taxonomy): domain Bacteria; phylum Armatimonadota; class Chthonomonadetes; order Chthonomonadales; family Chthonomonadaceae; genus DATGJU01. The sequence goes on from JBBQVV010000065.1 coordinate 17,497, forward strand.
CGTCTGGTATCGTCCTCCGGCCGCGATGCGCCCCTGAACCGTCTCCGTGATGATATCGGCAAGCTGATCGCTTGCGCCGCCCTTGGTGTCGGTCGGGAAGACCAAAATCACCCGGCTTGGCGTCACGACATTGCGCCTCTGTCCGCGCCGCATCTGCCCGGCCGAACGACCACGCCGCGGCGTTCCAGTTGGGGTGACGTTCTTCTCGTCCGGCGTCTCGGACCGTGTCGCGCCGTTGTTCGAGGTCTGCGCCATGGCGGGCGCAATCGCGACGCTGAGCGCCGCCGCCGTCAGGGCGGCCATCACGAACGATCGCAGAGAGCGAACACTCGAATTGCCTTGCAGTCGAGTTGCGGGCGCGTTACCCAAGTGAATCATATGGGTTCTCCATGGAGGTCTTTACACAGGACAGGCCCGCGAGGACCTGTCCCGTACTTATACTAGCGAGGCAGGAGGAACGGTCGTATCTGCCGCGAGACCTGGCCGTCCGTGCCCTGGGCCGTCAGCTCGGCCTGGTACAGGCCGGTCGCAATTGCTCGGCCCTGCGAATCGCGCAGATCAAAGACGGCCCTGCCGGAGTTGGAGCTGGAGCCGGCGATAGGTTGGCCGATGAGTGTACGAATTATGCGCCCGCCGGTGGAGCGGATGACAACATGCGTGTCCGCCTGCTGCGAGAGCGTGTAGCTGATCGAGACACTGCCGGATGAGCCTGACGCTCGACCCTGAACCGGGCTCACGTCAAAGCTCGTGATCACGGCAGGCCCGGTTCGACGGGTCGGTTCGGCCATCACCTGAAGGTTGCGAGTCTTATTGGCATTTGTCTTGAGAACCACTGACGAGACGGACCGCATATCGTAGCGCGTGTTGCTATCCGTATCGACCAGGGTCAATCGGTAGGTGCGCGGAACGCTGACGGCAAGATCCGGCCACGAGAAGGTGACCGCCTCATTTGGCTTGGTCGAGGACAACGCCATCTTCCACGTCTTTTGCGCCGGGGTTGATGAGCGCAGGTCTTTCGCGTAGCGTGTGCCCGCCGCGCCGGTCCAATCGTCGTGAATGATATCCAGAGAAAGTTGGTTCTCCTGGGTTGGAGGCTTGGAGATCTTGTAGTAGTCCTGAGCATCGATCGCCTTTGTGTTGACGCCGATCGTGGTGGTGTAGTCGGTGCTTATCGTGCCCTTGGCCTTGATCTTCACAAACCAATCATTGCTGCTTGCGCGAGAGCGCGGCAAGGCAAGTCCCACGCCGATCAGCGCTGCCCTTGTAACGGAGGCGCCTGGCGTGTCAACACCAGGATAGACGAACTGGAGCCCGTCTTTCTTCGCCAGCAGCCAGTAGCCCTGGTACGGCACCATGTCGAATCCGAAGTTCTCCTCGAGAACGTAGTGCCAGTTCTGCGGATCGGGGTCCGATGTATCGTAGAAGTAGACAGCCGGCTGGAGCCATTGATGCAGCTGATCCGCCGCCGTCGAGGTATCCGCGATCGTGAGCGTCGATTGGTCAAAGACCTGGACCTCGGAGAATCTGACGCGGTAGATGTCTGGCGTCGCGATCTGGTTCCAGCCCTTGTCATAGTTGATCTTATATGGCGCGGCAGTCGGCTGAACCTGGTTGTCCAACGGCGGATACTTGACGGTATCGACCACGATCGTCTTGTCCGCGGGAAGACGACTCCGCAGCCAGTAGGCCAGACCCGGCAACAGTGTGTTGACCGGCTCGTAGTGCCCCAGGTTGGCATTCCAACGCACCAGGTCGAAATCCGGGGCAGGCTGATTGGCATTCAGGCCGAGCACGGTCGACGGCGGCGTACTCCCAAAGACGAGCGGAAACGAAACCATGTTAAAAAGACCATGCGTGGCTGCGGTACCGAGCAGATGAAATACCGCCGGCGCGGGAACCTCAATTGTACGCAGGACGCTGCTGCCGACGAGGGAGCTTTGCGAAACCGTGTAACTCAACTTGCCGTTGACAGGATTTGCGGGGTCCGGCATGACCTGCCACGTCGCAGCACTCTCCTGGCCTGGCGTCACGTTAAGCAGCGTCTTTGGATTTATCTCGCCTGGCGCCAGTACTAGTCCTTTTGGAAGGTCCAGAAACATCGTGATCGGGCTGATTGCAAAGCCGCCGGATTGAGACAGGTCGGTCTGGTTCTGCACAAAGGCGTTGATCGCGAACGTGCTGGGAGTCACCGCTCCAGCGATCGGACTTCCGTTGGCGTCCTTTGTACTGGTTATCCCCAATGCAAGAGGCGCGCTTACTCCGAGCGTCAGCAGCGGTGGCGAGAAGACGTAACTGCTCGTCGCCTGACCGATATAGGTGATATCGTTAATGGACTGCCCAGATTGAACAAGCTGACTGTCCCAGTAATCGATCACGGCATTGTCAATAACGCCATTGTTGAGATTGAGTGTGGGATCGGGCTTGAAGTTCCAGATAAAGTCGAAATCGCGGCCCACGAATGTCAGATTTACAACTGGATTTCCCACACCGCTCAGCTTGGTCAAGGAGCCGTAGCCGAAGCGAGTGGGACGGGTCGGTTCAATCTGCGCCGCGTTCGCCTGTGATGGATTGGTGGGAGCGAGGATGCCTTCAACGCTAGGTCCCCCCGGTATGTTGGCGCCGCCCGTTATCGACCCGAGCGCAAAGACGTCAAAGTAGGGAGGCACCTGGCCGCCCTGCAGCAGTGTCTCCTGGCGCAGATAGGGACCGGTTGGCAGGCGGATCGGGCCGCCGAGCTGCGCGTCCACCTTTCCGACAACAATATCCTGAAGAAACGCGAGTCCGACCCGATGGGTCTGGCCGGGACTGTTGTTCTTGATCGTGAACTGAAATCGCGCCTGGTCATGTACAAAACTTGCAAGCAGATCGACTTCAATCTGAGGATCGATTGTGGCAGCGCTTACGACCGCCGAAAGTGTCTGCCAGCGCGCTGTAATATGGTTACCTACGACGGTAGGCGGATCGAGCCAGATTCCCTCTCCCTGACGGCCAAAGATGTAATCATTACCGCCCGCGCTCTTACCGCCATCGACTCGAACGTAAACGACCGTTCCGGTACCTACAGTGGCCGTATTGGCCGCTTCAACCGCTCCACCGAATAGAATCGCGACCGGATTTCCCGCAGTGGGATTGGTCGGGTTCGCCGCCGCCGTCCCTAGAAATATCGAGCCATCGGTGGTTGCGCCATTGCCGACACCGAGGACAAGATATGGGTTCGAAATCTGGACATAGGTTTGAGCGTGCGCCACGGACGCAATAGCAGCAAGCCCAACTGCGGCCAGCATCAGACGGCCTGCTCGCGCAATTCGTATCGCTATCGAAACATTCCACCCCATGAGGAAGTCCTCCCAATTGACTTAAGTAAGATTGCGGCGCGGCCGGGGAACCTCCGCACCAAAGCCAGTAAATCACCGACCCACCGCAGACCGCTCATCTGGGCCTCGAGTGAGGCGATGGACCTGCCCGGGGGGACATCAGGAACTAAGAATCGACGCGCCCGGTCTTCGACGATTTCGCAGCCGACTCGACCATGGCGCCGCTGGCCGGATCTCGCGCGTTCACTGCGCTCCTCGTCGAGCCGGCGAACCGGCCCGACGAGAGGCGCGGGAGGCTATTGAGAGCGGCCGCTCAGGACTAGAGGCCGGATCACCCTGGTCGTCTGGCCGTCCAGAGTCGCCGCCTGCAGTTGGAGGACATAAGAGCCTGCCGGGACCGAATGGCCGGTGTTATCAAGGCCGTTCCATGTAACAGCATTGTCGCCGGCCGTCACCGCACGGGTGACAATCTGTGCTACCGCAT
>JBBQVV010000066.1:0-21112 GCA_038211235.1 Chthonomonadales bacterium
GACCTGCATCTATCTCTCGCTAGTCACCGGGCACGGGCACGGCGATGAACAGGGCGAACACGAGAGCGGCGCGGACGGGGCGCGCGCTCCTTCCGCCGCGCACTAACTGACGCGATTTGCGCGCACCGGGGACAGGCTCTACAAGGCCGGCTCCCGTTGCGGATTGATACGTATCCGGCCACTCTCTGCCGGAACGCACGGCTCGAACGGAGTTTCGAGAGAAGGATCAGCTTAAAATGAGTTACTTTATGGCACTTGCTCTTGCTGTGGGCTTCGGTGTCCCGGTTGCGGCGCTCTGTGCCGCACTGGGCCAGGGAAAGGCAGCGGCGGCCGCGCTGGAAGGCATGGCGCGTCAGCCCGAACTGGTGCCCCAACTCCAGACGGTCATGATTCTCGCCTTCGCGTTCATCGAGTCTCTCGTCATCTTTGCGCTGCTGGTGTTCTTCCTTCTGCAGGGCAAACTGCCTGATACCAAGGCAGTGTTGGACCTCGAGGCGGGCCGGCCGGTGGCAGGTCAGGCACGACCGGCTGGGAGCTGAGTCGGAGCTGGTTCGGCAATTGGTCTCTCATCGGACGGGTCTGACGAATCTCACAGTTCCGCACCTTCGATGTGGAGCGCTTGGGGATCAGCTGTGCCAGCGAGGGAGTCTCGCTCACGGCGAGATGTCTCCCGGTTGAGGTCATCGCGGACGCTCCGCTTTGCGCCGGCGTCGCCTGCTTGTGAGCCTACGTATCACGGCCTGTCCGCGCCTCGCGGACTCCGCTGGGCATGCATCGTTCTCGGTTGGGGGGTACGCCTATGCTGGAACCGATCATCAAGAGCCTGAGCTTTGATTGGCGCTACTTCATCGCACAGATCGTCCTGTTCATCGTTTTGTACGTCGTGATGAACCAGGTGTTCTGGAAACCGATGCTCGCGCACCTTGCCCGGAGAGATCAGACCGTCAAGGATGCCTACAGGACGGTGGACCTTACACGCCACGAGATGGAGACGCTCCGTGCCGAGTACCAGGCGCGCATAATCAAGATCGAAGCAGAGGCCCGGTCGCATATTCAGCAAGCGATCAAAGAGGCGCAGGCAGGGCGTGAGCGCATCCTCGCCGACGCCCGAGCTCAGGCGGACGCAGCCATTCAGCAGGGCATCGAGTCGATGGAGCGGGAAAAGACCGACGCTCTGACCAGCCTGCGTGAACGCATGGTCGGCATTGCATTGACCGCGGTCGATAAAGCCGTTGGACGCGCCATCGATCCCCAGACTCTCCGGCCCGGCATTGTAGAGAGCGTCGCGGCGCGTAACTGACCGACGCCGCAGCCAGTCCTCAAACCGTCAGCCGCACTGTCGACTACTAGGTCCGGCATTCGACGGCGGACAGGACTTGCGTTACTCAGATTTTACTTGGAGACCTGACGTGCTTCACTGCTTACCAGTTGCTCAGCTGATCATACCCTGGCAGATCGAAGATCCGAAGATCCTGCTGTCCATGTTGATCGGGTTTGCGCTGCTTCTCGCCCTCGTCCTCCGCTTTCCAATACCGTTTCTGAGCGTCCCTCACTATCGAAACGTGTTGAACGAGCGGGCGACGCGCATTGAATCTAACAAGCTGCAGGTCGACACGGCGATTAACGAGGTCCAGGCACTTCGGAGCGACTACGCGGCCCGCCTGGCGCAGATAGAGGAGGAGGCGCGCCAGCGCATCGACGCCGCGGTTCGCGAGGCAGATGCTGCGCGGGCCGAGATCATTGCTGAAGCGGAGCAGGTTGCGCACGCCATTCGAAGGCGCAGCGCGGAAGAGGTGGCGCGCGAGCGCACGCGCCAGCGGATCTTGTTTCGACAGCAGCTCGTCGCGACCGCGCTGGATTCGGCGGAACTGGCGATACAAGCCCATACGAATGACGCGGTACAGCGTAAGCTGATCGATGACTTTATCGGACTGGCTGCGGGCGATGCGCCCGTGCGGCTTTCGCGCCAGGAAGGGGCCTGATCGATGGCAGGAGAGCGTGATCTCCGCGCTGCACGACGGTACGCGACGGCGCTGTTCTCGACGGCCGAGAAGCAGAACAAACTGGACGCCGTAACAGGCGACCTCCACAAGGTGGTCGATCTCATGGACACGACACCCGCGCTCGAGGAGATGTGGAGCAGTAAGGTTGTGCCAACAGGCAAGAAGCGGGACTTGATCGGCAAGCTGTTCGCGCAGAGCGTCGATACGCTGAGCCTCTCATTTCTGCGGCTGCTTGTCGATAAGCGCCGAGAAGACATTCTGCGGCTGGTCCGGCTCGAGGTCCAGCAGTTGTCCGATTCGGCGCGTCACCTCGTGCGAGCGGAGGCAACCTTCGCGGTCAGCCCAACGGACGACGAGCGCGCGAAGCTGATCAAGAGCCTGGAAAAGCGTACTGGCGAGCACGTCGACCTGTCGGTCAACGTGGACTCGTCTATTTTGGGTGGCGTGGTCGTCCGCATGCACGATACGATCATCGACGGAAGCGTGCGCGGCACTCTCGAGCGCCTGCGCGAACAGTTGCTGCAGGAGGCGTAGTCCTGCGCCTCGCACCCATGAGCTGATTCTGGAAACGGAGCTGAACGAGTATGGCAATCAGACCGGAAGAGATTACGTCGATCATCGAACGCGAGCTGCAATCCTACACACGCGAAATCGAAGAAGTCGGCGTCGGTACCGTCCTGCAGGTAGGCGATGGAATTGCGCGAGTCTACGGGCTTAAGGACTGCATGGTTTCGGAGCTGCTGGAGTTCCTCGACGATAAGGGCAACCCGATTACGGACTCTCAGGGCGCCGTGATTCGCGCAATCGCCCTCAACCTAGAAGAGGACAATGTCGGAGCCGTAATTCTTGGCCCGGATGAACAGATTCGAGAGGGAACGACGGTCAAGCGGACGGGCCGCATCATCGAGATCCCAGTCGGACAGGCGATGCTGGGCCGCGTAATTAGCGCCGCCGGCGATCCATTGGATGGCAAAGGGCCGGTAATTACCAATGAGAGCGCATTCATCGAGTCTCGAGCACCGGGCGTGGTCGATCGACAGCCGGTGAAGCAGCCGCTGCAGACGGGCCTTAAGGCAATAGATTCCCTGGTCCCCATCGGGCGCGGACAGCGTGAGCTGATCATTGGCGACCGCGGTATCGGCAAGACAGCCATCGCGCTCGACACGATCATCAACCAGAAGTCCAACTGGGGCACGCCGGATGGAGTGGTCTGCATCTACGTCGCGGTGGGCCAGAAGGCCAGTACGGTCGCCAACGTTCAGCGAGCTCTTGATGCCGCTGGAGCGATGGAATATACCATTATTGTCTCGGCTACGGCGTCCGATCCGGCGCCGCTGCAGTACATTGCGCCCTACACAGGCTGCGCAATCGGCGAGTATTTCCGCGACAAGGGCCAGCATGCCCTGGTGATCTACGATGACCTTTCGAAGCACGCAATCGCCTACCGCCAGGTATCACTGCTGCTGCGCCGGCCGCCGGGCCGCGAGGCGTATCCAGGCGACGTCTTCTATCTCCACAGCCGCCTTCTGGAGCGCGCCGCGAAGGTGAGGGAGGATTACATCGTAGTTGCCAGGACCGCCAGTGCGGACACCCGGGCCGGCGTCGATGGCGAGGTTTACCAGGGTGAAGATGGCGCCAAGGAGGCCGGCAAGGCGCTTGCGGCCATGACGAACGCGGCTGACCTGGAGGTTCGAATGGTTCCCGGCACCGGCGGCAGCCTTACCGCGCTGCCGATAATCGAGACGCTCGCGTCGGATGTTTCCGCGTATATTCCCACGAACGTCATCTCGATTACGGACGGCCAAATCTTTCTGGAACCGGATCTGTTTTTCTCGGGCGTGCGGCCGGCCATCAACGTCGGAATTTCGGTGTCGCGCGTCGGCGGGAGCGCGCAGGTGAAAGGGATGAAGGCGGTCGCCAAGAGTCTGAAGCTCGATCTCGCGCAGTACCGCGAAGTCCAGGCATTCTCCCAGTTCGCGTCGGATCTGGATAAGGCGACACGGGCGCAGCTGGAGCGCGGTGCTCGCCTTGTCGAGATCTTGAAGCAGGCTCAGGGCCAACCGATGCCGGTCGAGCAGCAGATCACCATTATCTACGTTGGCTTCAAAGGGTACCTTGACGAGATCGCAGTTGCCGACATTCAGAAGTTCGAACAGGGCTTCCATCCGTTTATGGCGGAAAACTATCCCGATATCGTCGAGAAGATTCGCAGAACGAAGGATCTCGATAAGGATACTGAACAGGCACTGATCAGGGCGATTGAGGCATTCAAGGCACAGTTCAAGCCTTAGCGACCACTGCCTGCAGTGGCGAGGCACGATACAATCTACAACTACTCTCCGCAGACGGAGGATTCCCGTGGGCAGTCCAGACCCGTTCGGAGATCCGAAAACCAGGATGCGGCAGGCCGTCCAGGATATCCGGGAGGCGCTGCACGCCCTTCGCGAGGGCGTCGTGTCTACCGTAATGCAGCGGAACCGGGCGCAAGAGCAGGTAACCGCGCTGGAACGCGCGCTTGCCGACCTGGATAAGAGGCGACAGCCGGCCGAGGAGATCGGCAATCCGAGGCTGGCGGCCGAGCTTCGTGAAGAGCGAGCCAGGCGCGCGATCGAGCTCACTGAGGCACGCAAGGTCGCGATGCGACTCACCGCTGCGGCGGAAAGCGCTAAGATAAATCTGCCGCAAGAGGAGGCGCGGCTGCTGCAGCGGGCGCGCGAACTTCAGACTCAGTTGATAGATGCGGCAAGGGGCGTCATCTCGTCGGAAGCATCGGGGACTTCCAGGCCCGAATGGGAGGGTATGTTCGATCGCGCGAGTGAAAAGACGCGCAGCCTTCGGAACGAAGCCAGCGCCAGGACTGAAGTGGCGAACGCGCGTCCCGGAACTGCTGCGACCCCCGCGGTGTCCGCCGAAATCGAAACCGCCGAGGAGATGCTCGCCGCGCTGGAAGCGAGAATTGCATCCGGGACTGGACCGTCCGCCAGCGGACGCACGGCTCCCGGCGAATCCCCACGGGCTGCATTGACCGAGACGCGGAATGCGGATGCGATCGTTGGTCCGGAAGCACTCGGCGGTCGCGAGCCAAGCGCGCCAGACATCGTGGCAACCAGTTTCGTGCCGTCTGGCACGCCGAACAATGCCGGGATTGTCGGGCCAAGAGGAGAAACCGTCCATATGGAACTCACGCAGCGCGTTCGAGTTGCGGCGATCGGCACGGGTAACATCTTCCGCGGGGCACATCTGCCCGCGTATCCCGACATCGCCCAGGCACAACTGGTCGCGTTCTGCGACCCGGACCCGGTCGCACAAAAGGCGGTCCTGAAGCGGTACCACGAATTAATGGAGGCAAAGCTCAAAGTCGCTAATGAGCGCGGTGACCAGGCGACGGTTGACCGTATCGAGCAAGATCGGGATTCTATTCGGGTATGCGACAATATCAGCGAAGTGATCGAATCAATAAAGCCCGACCTCGTCGACGTCTGCACGCAGCCCGTGCTGCACGCGCCTCTCTCGATTCAGGCGCTGGAGGCCGGGATCCACGTGATGTGCGAAAAGCCGATCTCGCGGACGTGGCTCGAATCGCAGCGCCTGCTCGAGATGATCCAACGCACCGGCAAACTCTATCAGCACAATGAGAACTGGCTGTGGGATCGCGACTGGTATACGGCAAAGAAGCTGGTCGATTCGGGCGCGATCGGGGAGCCGGTGCTCATGTTCCTCGCGACTGCTCACGGAGGTCCCGAAGGAGCGCCCCGATTCTGGAACTCCGACTTCGGTGGAGGTGGCGCACTCCTGGACAATGGAATACACGCGATTGGCGCATCCTGGTACGTGAGCGGACTCGAAAAGCGCCCGACCTATGTCAAGGCCGCGCAGCCGTTTGGCATGAGCATCCGGATGCCGAACCGCATCCTCGACGGCCGATTTCAGAAGGTGCGGGTGGATGACGACGCGCACATCCTGATTCGATTTGAAGACCCTAAAACAATGGCATGGACGACCGCGCACGTCGAGGGAAGCTGGAGCCATCGGGACTCGCCCGATACGGTAGTGATCGGGACGACCGGCAGGATTCTCTTTGTGAGCGAGGACGATCACAGGTTTGCCGTCGTGATGGACTCATACGATCGAGAGGCTCGCCGCATCGAAGTAAGCGGTCCGACGTGGCAGCACTGGCCCTCATCGTTCTATGGCGAGATCCTCAATATGGTGGAGTGCGTGCGCAACAATGTACCGTCGATCAGCGACGCGTCGTTTGGCGCGGAGTGTTCGGCCATCGTCGGAGCATCTTACCTGTCCGAGCGCGATGGACGACGAGGTGTGGCTGTCGAGGAGTTCAAGACCTTCGCACGCGGATTTACAGAGAAGTATCCCGGCGATCCCACTGCCGCGGACAACGCGCTGGTTGATGCACTGCTTTCCGCCGTACGAAAGTAGAAAGCGCACTGCAAACTACCGGGCACGAAAGACCGCCGTACTGCGGGCGCAAGCGCGGCTCGGCCCATCTGGATTTGAGTAGGCGATCGATTCGCATCGTCTCAAGGGAGTGCCATGGCGACGATTCGGCAGTTGCGACAGCGACGCAAGGTTGCGCAGAACATACAGCAGATCACGAAGGCCATGAAGATGGTAGCGGCCGCGCGACTCAAGCGAGCTCAGGATCGCGTGACCGCCGCTCGCCCTTATACCGCGACCATGCGGGAGATGATGATCAGCGTTTCGGGCGCCGTTGGGCCTGAAGTCCAGCATCCTCTGCTCGCTGCGCGGACACCGCAGAACGTCGGATTCCTGGTTGTCACTTCCGATCGCGGACTCGCCGGCTCATACAACTCCGCGATTCTTCGACGCGCGATCGAGTTACTTCGAGATTACGATAAGAGCCGTGTCAAGATCTACGCGGCGGGCCGCAAGGGTATCCAGTTTTTCCGGCGGCGAGGCTTTAACGTCGTCGAAGAGTTTACGCTTAACTCGACCGGCGTGACGTTCGAAGAGGCTAGGAAGATCACTCGCGTCGTGTGGACGGAGTTCGAGACCGAAAAGATCGATCAGCTGTTCCTACTCTATACGCGCTTCATGTCTGCCATAAGTCAGAAGCCGACGGAGATCCAGCTTCTCCCCATCCAGCCGCCTGCGACGGACAACGCTCCAGCGGCTGGACAGACGGAGGACTACATCTTTGAGCCGGCCGCCGACGTACTTCTTGACGCATTGCTTCCCCGTTACGTAGAGGGCCAGGTCTATCAGGCGCTGCTTGAATCCGTCGCGAGCGAGCATGGCGCTCGGATGACGGCGATGAGCTCGGCAACCGACAACGCGGCCAAAATGATCGGGACGCTGACCCTCTTCATCAACCGGGCGCGCCAGGCCGGCATTACGCGCGAGATTTCCGAGATCGTCGGCGGCGCCGAAGCCCTCAAAGGATAGCTGAAACCACACGACACATTTCGTCCCATTGGCGTCTGCAATCGGTCGGTAAATTCGAGTTGTGCTTCGGGTACACTTATCTACCGATGATTGTCAGCCGGCACAGATGCGTGCATTTGACTCGATTCGGGTATCTTCTGGTCATACTCAACGATCGAGGACCCGATGCCGGACGAACTCCGCTTTACAAAAATGCAGGGCGTGGGGAACGATTTCGTCGTGGTCGACGGGCGGCAGGACGCCTCCGTCGACTGGTCGACGTTGTCACTTGAGCTCTGCGATCGGCACACCGGAATCGGCGCTGACGGCCTGCTGATACTGGAACATACGCACATTGCTGACGTGCGTATGCGTATGTTCAATCCGGACGGCACGCCCGATGTATGCGGAAACGGACTTCGCTGCATTGCGCGATATGCGGTGGAACGTGGTATCGTGCCGCGAGATACCATGCGAATCGCAACGCTCGCAGGCGTGCGCCATGCCACAATCCATCGCGATATTGACGATTTAATTTGCTCGGTAACCGTGACGATGGGCGAACCGAGATTCGATCCGGTTCACATTCCTATGCGCGTCGCACGGGAGCCCGTAATCGATTTTCCTCTCGAACTCGACGATGGGTCTACACTCGCAATCTCCGCGCTCTCTACAGGTTCAACTCACGCCGTAGCGTTCGTCGACGCTCTTCCCGACGATACCTTCTTCCATCGAATAAGCCGGCAGGTCGAGGAGCATCCGATCTTTCCGGATCGTACGAGTCTCATGTGGTGCAAGGTAGAAGGCACACTCAACCTTCGGCTCCGCATCTGGGAGCGCGGCGCCGGCGAGACCTGGGGCTGCGGAACGGGCGCCTGCGCCGCTGCTGTCGCCGCGATCAATAAGGGATTCGTCTGCCCTGGGACGCCTGTAGTGGTCGCCAGTCGAGGCGGCGAACTGGCGGTCGCATGGCGGCAAGGCGAGTCGATTGAGCTCCGCGGACCGGCCGAATCGGTGTATGACGGGACGTTCCATTTAAACCTGACGCCCCACTGATCGAGGAGACAGACAATGCTCGAAGTAGATTCACGCTCACAGCAAGCGCCGAACAGGCGATCACGCGGTTACGTGCGGGTCGCCCGCCTGGAAGATATTGCGCCGGAGGGCTGTCTGGTTGTCGAGGTCGATGGCCAGACGGTCGCGCTGTTTCGGCACGCAGGCGGCGTCTTCGCGGTCGACAACCGCTGCCCACACATGGGGTTTCCGCTTCACCAGGGCAGCGTCGATTGCGGTATTCTCACCTGCCACTGGCACCATGCTCGCTTCGACCTGGCGAGCGGCGGAACGTTCGACCCATGGGCGGACGATGTCCGTTCCTACCCGGTACGCGTCGAGTCCGGTGAAGTCCTCGTCGACACGACGCCCCCGTCCACACCGCCGGTAGAGAGGTTCTCTGCCCGGTTGGCAGAGGGCATGAAGCGCAATCTTTCGCTCCTTGTCGCCAAGTCGGTAATCGGCCTGCACGGCTGCGGAGCGCCGGAGACGGCAGCGCTTACCGTTGGCGCCGAATTCGGCACACAGTATTCGAACGCAGGCTGGACCTCCGGCCTCACGATACTCACGGCGATGGCGAATATCTTGCCATATCTAGCGGACGACGATCGTCCTCGCGCGCTCTATCACGGACTGCGCCATGTCGCCCAGCAGACCGCTGGACGGCCGCCCGCCTTCATGCTCGATCCGCTCCCCACAAAAGCAATCTCGGCGTCACTGGTTAAGACCTGGTTTCGGGATTTCATGGAGGTCCGACACAGGGACGCCGCGGAACGGATCCTCCGCACCGCCATTCGAGAGGGGCTCTCGATGACGGCGGTCGCCGATATGCTGTTCTCCGTGGCCACCGACCACGTCTATCTGAACGGCGGACACTCATTGGACTTTGTCAACAAGGCGTTTGAGCTGCTCGACTTCATAGGCTGGGATCACGCGGAGCAGGTGCTGCCGAGCCTGGTTCCGGAGCTTGCGAACGCGCGCCGCAGCGAGGAGACGTCGGAATGGCGGCGGCCGATCGACCTGGTCGAGCTGCTGTCCTCAGCCGCCGGCGAGATGCCGGACCTCGTTGCGCAGGGGCGCGCGGCACCATCGCCATGGGATGGCCGCGCCATGCTCGTGGAATCGCTGCTGCTGGACGATCCTGCTGCCGCGATTTCGGCTCTGAAGTCTGCTCTGACTTGTGGCGCTTCGCTCGAGTCTCTCGCCGCCGCGGTATCGATGGCGGCGGCTCGGCGGATCGCGCAGTTCCGTACGTCCAACGAATTCGGCGACTGGATCACCGTGCTGCATACGTTCACCTATGCAAACGCCGTCGAGCAGGCCATGCGTCGGTCTCCCTCGATCGAGCTGCTTCGCGGTGTCTTCGACGCCGCGATGAGCGTATATATGGACCGGTTTCTTAATATGCCACCGGCCCCGCTGGTGCACTCGAACGGGCAGGAGTGCCCGTCGCCGTCCGCCTTCCTGGAGGCTCTCAATACGCAGCAGCAGGTTACGGAAGCCGCACAGTACGTGGCCAACTGGCTCGGAGCCGGAAGGCCCGATTCGGAGCTGCTGGCGACGCTCGGCGCGGCGCTGCTTAGGGAAGACGCGGAGTTCCACTCGTATCAGGTGGTCGAGGCAGGTTTCCGGCAATATTCCCGCCTCCGCGCCACGCCGGACGGCCAGATCGTTCTGCAGGCAGTCGCAAGGTACCTCGCGGCGCACTCGCCTACGTCGCGTTCCACCGGGCAGACCTATCAGACCGTCTTGCGCCTGCACAAGGGCGAGAGCCTGTACGCCGACTGACCAAGTGTACGGATTAGCCCTAAAGCCCAAAGCGGGGGAAAAGCAGCGATTTCAGCTCCTCTACAGACTGCGACGCGGCTGCTCGGGCGGAATCCTTCTGGCGAGAGCTGACTACGGGCGGCGTATGGTCCGTGAGCGTGAACAGTCCTTCACCTCGGTGGGGATATGACTCGGGCACCTCGTCGGGAATCTCCACGCGGGCCAGTGCGGCGACGGCCAGGGTCCACATCCGGGGCACGGTCGTCAGATTGTATCCGCCACCGCCAATCGCCACGATCGGCTTGGCTAGATCGCGCACGTCTTTGATCGCTTCCAGCCAGCCCTGCGCCGTCAGGCTGACGTGAGCAAGCGGGTCCAGTTCATGCGTGTCTGTCCCCATCTGCAGAACAATCGCTTCTGGGTCGTATGCCTTCAACAGTGGCAGCGCAGCCTCTCTCCATGCCTCCAGCCAGACGTCGTCCGTCGTATACGGCGAGAACGGCAGATTCACGCTATAGCCCTCACCAGCCCCCTCGCCGATCTCCCCGGTGAACCCGGTCCCCGGAAATAGAGTCCGCCCGCTTTCATGAAGCGAGATCGTCAGGACAGTGTCGTCAGCGTAGAAGAGCTCCTGTACGCCATCGCCGTGGTGTACATCGATGTCGACATACGCGACGCGATCAAACTTGCACCGGAGTCGCCGCAATGCAACCGCGCAGTCGTTCAGCACGCAAAAGCCGGCGGCGCGATCGTAGTGAGCGTGGTGAAGCCCACCGGAGATATTGAAAGCCACTTTGCCACCACCATCGATAACGGACTGCGCGGCATCGGCCGAGGCGCCCGTATAGAGCATCGATGCGCGATAGATGCCTTCGAAGATCGGATTGTCTCCGGTCCCGAATCCATATCGCTGCATTCCGTGCACAGGCTTGCCGGCGTCCAGCGCAAGGATCATCTCCAGGAAGTCGTCGCTGTGTACCTTTGCGACCTCACCGCGGCCGGCCGGCCGCGGCGACGTCACGTCGATCGAGCTTTCAAGAAGCCCATAACTCTTCAGCAGGTCGTAGGTAAGGCGCAAGCGGCGCGGCCGCAGCGGGTGCTGCGGGCCCATGTCGTAACCGAGCAGTGAGTCAGTATAGAAGAAACGCGGATTTGACATCCAGAAGCTCCGGTCATAAACGTTAGCGCAACGTGAGGCAACTACTTGACTGTGCGCGCTGCCTGGCTGCGCCAGTCCAAAATCTCGGGAACCATCCGTAGCGTCTCCTCGTCCAATCGGCATCACTCCGATGCGGGCAATTCGGCTGGAGATCCGTTATCAAAGGCCATGAATTTCGCGGTCGCAACTATGACCGATGCTCGTTAAGGGAAATGTCACGGCGGCGGTGCGGGATGCACGTGAAGTGATTCTCAACTGCTTTCGATTCAGTCGTCCATTGCCGACGCTATATGCGCGAACAAGGTCGACAGAAGGAGAATAAAAAGTGCACATTCTATTTTGGATCATCGTCGGTATCGTTGCCGGCGCACTTGCGAAGATGGTTGTTCCGGGCGAGGGCCCTGGCGGCATTATCGGCGACCTGATCATTGGTATTGTCGGAGCTCTCGTAGGCGGCTTCGTATTCGGTCTGTTCGGCCAGGTTGGAGCGGGCGCTGGGACGGGCTACATCTGGAGCACAATCGTTGCGTTCGTTGGTGCGGTCATACTGCTGTTCATCTTCCGCGCAGTTACGACAAGGCGGATCAGTTCATAGCGGCGGCGCAGTGAGCCTTCAGGCTTGAACATTCGCATGTTGGTGCTCCAGGCGGGGCGGCCCTAAGATTTCCGATCCGCTCAGCCGAAGATGAGGCGAACACAAATCCATAGCGAAAACTTAATAGCGGACAATTGAATAACGTACAACTGAATATCTGTTTCGTGCCCTGCCTATGAGCCAGCTGCTCATCTGCAGGGCATCTACCTGTTGCGGCCCTTTCGGACGAATCTACTCGTAATGGATCAGCGACTTAATGTCGTACTGACTCAGCACCCGGCGACCTTCAAGAAAGTCCAGCTCAATCACGAACCCCAGGCCTGCTACGACGCCTTCGAGTCTCTCCACGAGCCGCGTTGCTGCTGCCGCGGTGCCACCCGTAGCAAGCAGATCGTCAACAATGAGGATCCGCTGGCCCCGTCGGACCGAGTCAGAGTGGAGCTCCACTGTGTTGGTCCCATATTCAAGCGCGTACTCCTCCGTCACGCGATCGTAGGGCAGTTTGCCCAGCTTGCGGAGCGGAACGAATCCAACTCCCAGTTCGAGCGCGATAGGAGCGCCAAAGATAAATCCACGTGCCTCGATACCAACCACCGCGTCGATTCGCCGATCGCGCGCCCAGTCTGTGAGGAGCGTGACCGTCTGGTTCAGCGCCGCGTGATTCTGCACGACGGGCGTTATGTCCTTAAACAGAATGCCAGGACGGGGAAAATCCGGAACGTCGCGCACAAGATCCTCGGCAAGTAGCTTGCTCATGATGTTCCTTTCCACTCACACTGCCTCATGCCACTCCAGTCGGCTGGACGGTCGGCGATGGGTCGCGCCTCAACGTCTCTTGGTAAGGAGGTTCCAACACGCCGCTCTCTGTCACGATTGCGGTAATAAGGTCGGCCGGTGTTACATCGAAGGCCGGATTCAGCACATTCGCGCCAATGGGTAGCACACGTGCGCCCTCCAGGTGCATCATCTCAGACGAATCCCGGTGCTCGATCGGGATCTGTTCGCCCGATGAGAGCGCAAAGTCGATCGTCGAGAAGGGAGCCGCGACGTAGAACGGAACGCGATGGTGGCGGGCCACAATCGCGAGACCGTACGTGCCGATCTTGTTGGCGGTGTCTCCGTTGGCTGCGATGCGGTCGGCCCCAACGATTACACAGTCCACGTCTCCCTGGCGCATGAGACTCGCGGCCATATTATCCGCGATCACTGTTACCGGTATGCCGTCCCGTACAAGCTCCCAGGCGGTCAGTTTCATTCCTTGGAGGCGGGGACGCGTCTCGTCAGCATAGACATGTACCCGCTTTCCCGACTCTACGGCAGTCCTTACGACGCCCAGCGCGGTACCGTGTCCCACAGTCGCAAGCGCGCCTGCGTTGCAGTGCGTGAGGACCGTGCAGCTATCCGGCAAAAGTTCGGCGCCATGGCGGCCGAGCCGCCGGTTGGTATCGACGTCCTCCTCCAGCATTGCGAGGGCTTCCGCGAGCATGCGGCCCTTAATGTCTGACACAGGTCCGGCTGCTAGTTCGGCAATACCGAGAATCCGTTCGATTGCCCAGAACAGGTTGACCGCAGTGGGACGCGTCTTCCGAAACATCTCGGCTATCGCATGCATAGCCGGAAGGAACGTCTCGCGGCTGTCGGCAGCGATCTCGCGCGCTCCGAGCGCCATGCCCAGTGCGGCGGTGCATCCGATTGCGGGAGCGCCGCGTACGATCATGTTCCTTATGGCCTCTGCAACGTCGCGTGAGTTCGAGAGGTCTACGTAGCATAGCCGTTCCGGCAGCACGGTTTGGTCGATCAGCCTGACGCCGCCGGAGATCCATTGTACGGTCCTTAACGGCTCGATGGTCAGAGCGATGGGCATCGTTTCGGCGTCCTCCATGAACTGCAGTGCTTCATCCAATCTTCGCGCGCTCCAGGACACGGTGACATGGACTATCCAGGTCGAGAGGGATGCGCCGGATCAACTCAAGCACGACGCACTTAACCCTCTCGGCGTTCTTCTGTAAAACGGCATAGACATCTTCGGAAGTGACCGGTTCGATGGCGCCGTCCGATGCCAGACCGCAGTCAAAGTCCGTGATCAGCGCGATATTCACCACGGCGATCGCCAGTTCCAGCGCCAGGTGGGCCTCCGGGTATCCGGTCATCCCGATGACCTCCCAGCCGGCGCTCGTGAACCAGCGACTCTCGGCGAGCGTGGAGAAGCGAGGGCCACCGATCACGACCATGGTTCCCTTCTCGTGGACCGTGATGCCCTGATCGCGAATTACCTCGGCAGCCAGCTTCCGAAGGTGCGGGCAGTAGGGCTCGGCGCTGCTGACATGGAATACCTCTGGTCCATCGTAAAACGTGTCGTTGCGCCCGCGCGTACGGTCAACGTACTGATCACAAACGACGAAGTGCTCGGGTTTCACGTGTCGCTGGAGGCTTCCGGCGGCGCAGGGACTTACCAGGTAACGCACGCCCAGATGCTTCATCGCCCAGACGTTGGCCCGATAGTTTATCCTGTGCGGCGGGATGGAGTGTCGCCTGCCATGGCGAGGAAGGAAGGCGACCCGCTTGCCGTCAACCTCCGCCAGAAATATCGCATCGCTTGGCGTGCCGTACGGCGTTTCCACGATAATCTCATGTACGTTGTCTAGGAGCGAGTAGAAACCACTGCCGCCAAACACGCCGATGTCGGCCGCGGGCGCCTCGAACGAATGCATTGACACGCACGTCTCCTCATAGCGCCTGCATCGTATGCCGGGGCTGCGGGCTCGATTTCGACCGCGCAGGCCGTTATACAGCCCGACGACAGCCTTCTAACGGATTATACCTTCAAGGGCGATCGTCCTCTGTTTCGTTGCAGAGATGCGCTGATCTCTCAGGATGTTGCGGCGTTCTGTTTCCGGAGGCCGCGTGCGAGAGCCGCGCGAGAAAGAAGAGAGCCGCTCATATTCCATGCTTTCTCGCCGGCTCGATTATTCGTGCCAGGCGGTCTAGCTGTTCCGGCGACGTAGAGTCTCCTCGCCTTCGATCCATGTAGAGATTACCCTCTCGACCGAATTCTCGAGGAACGTGTGCAAACGCATTGACAATAGTATTCAATTAATGTATTATCGTATACAATAATCAAGTTATAGTATCTGATTGAGTCGGTGTCGAATTCAAAAAGACTCATCGATGGTCTTGTTCAGCAATCCCCGAGAACTCAATTGCAGGTGTGATAGCCTCGAAAGGAAGCAAAGTTGAGGCGGATCGTTGGGATATCGTCGTATTGGCAAAGTGTTACGGAAAGAGGAGCCGATGAAGCCCCCGGCAGAGAGTAAAGACGCCCCGATCCGCACGGATCTACGCCGAATCGTCCTGGATCGGATCATTCGCGGAGAACTCGCTCCTGGAGTTCGAATAAAGGAATCTCGCCTTGCCGAGGAACTCGGTGCCAGCCGAACGCCGCTGCGCGAAGCGTTGATCCATCTCGAACAAGAGGGATTCGTTCGCTCCGAACTTGCTCATGGATTTACGGTCGAACCGTTATCAGGCCGCGAGGTGCGCGAGATCTATCCTATTCTGTGGACGCTGGAAGCGCTGGCGCTTCGATCCAGTGGCGGCGCCGTCTACTCGCTCATCGAAGCGCTCGCCGGGATCAACTCCTCGCTCGCCGTCGCCGCGGAAGCGGAGGACCGCCTTCGTCTGGACGCGGAGTGGCACGAGAAACTGCTTTCTCACTGCCCCAATCGCCGCCTTAACTCGATTATCTCCGGCCTTCGGACCTCCATCCGGCGATACGAGCAGTTCTACATGTCCGACTCGGCGCTCGTACTCGAATCGGTCCAACAGCATCGGCAGATCATCGATGCGCTTCAGACCAAACAGGGTGAGAGAGCAGAGCATCTCCTTATCGTGAACTGGCGCGTCAGCATGGAACTGCTCCTCGTGCGATTAGGCGAGCCCTGAACACAAGAATTACCAAAGGGGAGTACAAACCATGCGGAGACAATTCATTCTGACGGCCTGCTTGCTAATGTGCGTTGCTTCCAATAGAGCTCATGCCGACAAGGTGGACGACTACATCAGAGTCCAGATGCAGAGGAGACATATTCCCGGGCTCTCGCTGGCGGTCGTCAAAGACGGCAAGGTACTCAAAGCCAAGGGCTATGGGCTGGCAAACGTCGAGACGCACACGCCCGCCACCGCGGAAACGGTCTACAAGATCGCATCCGTCAGCAAGCAGTTTCTTGCCGCTGGCATCATGCTCCTGATGCAGGACGGCAAATTGGGGCTGGATGATAAGATCAGCAAGTATCTGGACGACCTACCCGACACCTGGAAAGGTATCACCATCCGGCGCCTTTTGACGCACACTTCCGGTCTCATTCGTGAGGCGCCCGGTTCCGACCCCTACAAAGTGAAGCCGGATGATGAGGTCATCAAGACAGCCTATCCCCTTCCGCTGGTATTTGCTGCCGGAGAGAAGTGGGAGTATTCCAATGTCGGGTATTTCACCCTCGCCGAGATCATTCACAGGGTGAGCGGCAAATCATGGAGCGCGTTCCTCACCGAGCGCATCTTTGCGCCGGTCGGAATGACTGCGACTCGCACCACGACCACGACCGAAGTAGTGTCACACCGTGCGTGCGGTTACTCCTGGGACGACACTGAACTGGTGATCGCCGCGAATTGGCTTGAGCTTCGCCCGAGCGGGGCTTTTCTCTCCACCGTATCGGACTTTGCGAAGTGGGATGCTGCACTGTATACGGACAATATTCTCAAATCCAGCAGCCGCGATCAGATGTGGACTCCCGTAGTGTTAAACAGCGGAGCTACACATCCTTACGGATTTGGTTGGTTTGTAGATGATTGGCAAGGTCACAGGCGCGTGTACCACAGTGGCGGTCTCCCCGGTTTCCAGTCAGAGTTTGACCGGTTCATCAATGATAAGCTGACGGTGATTGTGCTGATCAACACCGACGAAGCCGATGCCGAAAAACTTGCCCTCAACGTAGCCGGTTTCTATGTGCCGGCACTCACCCCGCCGGTATTGAAACCGATTCCGGATAGGGAACCGTTGATTACGGCAAAGGTCAAGACTATGATAGATGGCTTTGTAGGAAACAACCTGGATATGAACCTGTTCACATCTAAAGTTGCTGCCGGATATCCTGAAGCGGCGAAATCGCGGATGGCGGTCAAACTCCGCAGCCCGGGCACAATTCAGTCTATCGAGTTAATAGAACACAAGGACCAGGGCAGCGACCACCAATATCGCTATCGCGTGATCTACAAGAGCGACAGCCTTTTCTTTATTGTGAGTTTCGACAAGGATGGCAAGATCGACGGTTGGGGCATGGAGCCGGAGTAAGTAGTCCCTTGGGAGACAGCAAAATCATGAAGAGGCATTTGGTTCTAAACTCGGTCGCGCTCTTGCTCATAACATGCGCATATCCGCCGCCCGCGCGGGCGCAAGCGGCAGATGGAGGGAAGGCGGTGGACGTTTTCACGCAGCAGCAGTTGGCGGAGGACTTTCGAATCTTCCGCGGCGCGCTGGAGGTAGGACATCCCGGCATCTACCGCTACGTTCCCAAGGAGACGATTGACCGGCAGTTCGGCGAGGCGGAGAAGAAGCTGAATCATCCCATGGACGTCTATGATTTCTATAGGATAGTGGCTCCCATGGCCGCACGCATCGAATGTGGACATACGAGCGCCAACCTGCCTGGTTCGTCGCGAGACGTGATCAATAGGAGCGTTCCTCTGCTGCCGTTCCAGGTCAAGCTCATCGGCAAGAAGGTCTACATCTTCCGCGACCTCTCAAATGAGGACGGCAGGCTTGCAGGCAGCGAGATTCGCTCCATCAACGGAGCACGGATCGAGAAGATCGTGAAGAACCTGGCGGCGTCGATTCCGGGCGACGGCGAGATACCCACGTCGCGACTTCGGCAGGTCGGGCAGCGGTTCAGCCTCGGCCTCTCTGTTCTTTTAGGCATGCACGCTCCCTACACCGTCACCTATCGAGCGAAGCAGAGGGGCAAGGAAATGCGCATGGAACTGCCCGGCCTGACGCTTGAAAAGCTGACAGAGATTTCCAAGGCAAAGTATCCGCAAGATGACGTACGCCCGGATCATTCCGCCGATCTGAAATTCATGGATGAGGACAGGATCGCGGTGCTGTCGATCTATGGCTTCGGCGGGTTTGCGGACAAGGAGAAGAAGAGGCCCCTGGCGGATTTCATTAAGGAATCGTTCGCGCTATTTCAGCAAAGAGGGACGAAGGCGCTGATCCTGGACGTGCGAAACAACGGCGGCGGCGAAGACGAACTGGGCAAGCTCCTGTTCTCATTCCTGACTGATCGCCCGTTCCAATACTACGACGATCTGGTCATTAATGCGCTTCATTTCGGATTCTTGCGATACACGGATCACTCCGAAGGTATTCCTGAAAACGACGTCCAGAAGATGCCGGACGGCCACTACCGGCTGGTCAGTCATCCCAACTGGGGCGAGCAGCAGCCGAGCAAGCCGACATTCGCCGGAAAAGTCTTCGTTCTGTTGAATGGCGGCAGCTTCTCGACAACGTGCGAGTTTGTCTCCACGGTGCATTTTCACCATCGCGCGGTGTTTATCGGCGAAGAGGCGGGTGGAGGCTACTACGGAAATACATCCGGTTTCATGCCGGTCCTTACTCTTCCCAATACAAAAGTCACGGTGCGCGTGCCGCTGATGAAATACGTCATGGCGGTAAGCGGCTATCGGTTCCCCAAGCGCGGCGTAATGCCGGATGTTCCGATTCAACCCTCCATCAACGATCGCCTAACTGGGCGCGATCCAGAGATCGAGGCCGCGCTTACGCTTGCTCGTAAATCGATCGCCATAAGGAGCGCTTCCGTCGCGCCATCCAAAAATGCCGCGAAAATCGAAACTGCGTTTCAGGAGAAACTGCCCCTATGGATGGCGGAAAGCCATGTGCCCGCGGTAGGAATCGCCGTCATCGAAGATGGGAAGTTGAAGGAAGCGAAGGCATTCGGCGAGCTGAGGAAAGGCGTTCCGGCTCCGATCAATACTCTGTTTGAAGTGGCCTCTCTCACCAAGCCGATCGTCACCATGCTCACGCTGCGTCTGGCTGCGTCAGGCCAATGGGACCTGGATGAGCCGCTCGACAACTACTGGGTGGACCCCGACCTCAAGGACGATCCCAGACACAAGGCCCTTACCACGCGGATTGTCTTGAGCCACCAGACGGGTTTTCCGAACTGGCGAACGGACAGTCCGTCCAAGAAGCTAGCTTTTGATTTCGATCCCGGAACGAGATATCGGTACTCCGGGGAGGGATTTGAGTATCTGAGACAGGCGCTTGAACACAAGTTTGGAAAGCCGCTGGAGCAGCTCGCGAGTTCGGTCTTGCTCGAACCCGTCGGCATGAAAGAGACCCGGTTCTTCTGGGATGAGACGACGGAAGAGTCCCGATTCGCGACTCCCCATGATAAAGACGGAAACCCCTCGGAAGAGCAGCAGGCGTTCTACAAAAAGACCCGAGGTGCAAACGCAGCGGATCGCGTCATGACGACCATCTCCGACTATGGAAAGTTTGCACCTGCCGTCATCAAGAGATCAGGACTAGCTAAAAAAGTTTTCGAAGAGATGATCAAACCTCAAGTCGGTATCCCCGAAGCAGATGGGATTGCGTTGTCCTTTGGATTAGGCTGGCTGCTTGTGCCCAATATGAGCGGTGGGGAGTTTGCGCTTGTTCACGACGGTCACGATTTCGGCGTCCGGACGCTTATCGTTCTCCTGCCCAAAACCAGGCGAGGCCTGGTCATCCTGACCAACGGCGAAAAGGGAGACGAGATATTCAACAAAGTCATCCTGGAATCCCTGGACGTGGGCAAAGAGCTGATAACGCGGCTGAAGTAGGATGGGTCGTTCACACCGGCAAGGACGAGCGGACGTGAGTACGCATACTCCGATACGGAAAGGAATCGCTCCTATCCTCGCCGGCCGAATCGCTGCGCGAGAAGGCTCTCGAGGAACATCATTGCGATGACGGCACAGATCAGCGAATACCAGATCTCGGCGCCATACCGTGCACGGTTTACCATCGACCGGATCTGCGATGGATCCTGCGCCACTGCCAGGGCGTTTATCGGCAGGCCGGCTTCCGGCGCGGCTCGTCTCGGATCGGTGTAGGCCAGGTTGGATTCGCCGGATGGGAGCCCGACGGCAAACGCGTCTTCCATTGCAGCGCCCGCGACGCCCACCTTGTAGATACCGGCCTCGCCCGTCCCGTCGTATCGAAATGTAACTCCCCGGACGTCCAGTACGCTGTTGCGCGTCGAAGTCCGGCCGTCCGGCGCGGTCAATCGTACGGGCTTGTGGGCATCCTTGAGCGGCAGCGAAAGGAATAGCGGTTCGTCCAGCCGGAGATTGCGGTGTGATGTCGCTCCCTGCCCGAGATAGAACATCAACTGGTAGATCAGAGGAACGTAGCTCGATTGAAGTGGCAGGTCATTCCAGCGGCGGCCGGCGGAGCTCGCGGCGAGGATGACGTGGCCCAGGCCAACCTGGCGTTCCACGAAGGCAGGATCTCCGTTGTTGTAGCGTACCATTACGCGCACGGCGCCAAGGTTCGTCTCGTCGGTAACAGGCTCCAACGGGAAGTAGCTGTAGAACTGTGCGCCGGAAAGGTGCAGATTGCTCGTGTCCTTGAAAATCGCCATCGCCGGATGTTTTATAGAGCCCGGGTCGAGCGCCAGCCCGTTTTTCTCATCCAGCCGTCTGCGGGCGCCCAGGCGAGCGGGCAGGAGGCCGGCAGCCTGGAGCCCCGAGCTGATCTGCCTGGGATCCGTATCCGGCCCGGGAAAGAGCATCACGCCGCCGCCCTCTTTAGCGAACTCGCTCAGCGCGGCGCGATCGTTTTGCGACAGGTTCGACATCCCTGCTATCGCGACGACATCGTAGTCTCGCAGCGTGAGGCCTCCCAACCCTTCGCCTTCGCGCAGCTTCGGCTGCAGGCTCTCAAGGTTCTCATCTGGCGCCATGGCCTTAATCAGGAAGTAGCTTTCACTCTGCAGCGGATTCCTCGCCGGGCGTGGGTCGAGTACGAGTACCCGGATACGATCACGGACACGGACGACGAATTGCGCCGAGTTA
>JBBQVV010000067.1:0-20749 GCA_038211235.1 Chthonomonadales bacterium
TCCCGCGACTGTCACCCGCGTGCCGGGCGCGGAGTTCTTCGCATCGTAAGTACTGTGCACTCCCCTCGCGGCGAGATGGTCGCGCAGATGGGTAAACACGTGGCACTCGGCGGTTGCTCCGGTCAGGCTCCAACTCCACAGGAACTTGTCCCAGGCCGAAAAATCCTCGATGTCCCATGCCACGGGCGTTGGAAGGAACGCCGGGTTGTCGAATGTAAAGCGCGCCTGTGGATCTTGATGGCACGCGCGGTAGAGCAGCGCCTGCGCCATCGTCTCCTCCAGTCGCCAGGTTAGTCCGCGCCTATGGGGATGCAGCTCATCGAACGCGCCGCACAGGATGAGATTTTCCATCCGATGGAGGTGGAGCGGCACTCGCACGGCGAAGTCCAGCAGGCTGGCGAATAGGCGCTCCTGTCTCGCGGCTAGAATACCCACTACATCCTCCTCACGAAGCTCGGAGACCAGCCCCAATCCCAGCCGGATCGTATTCTCCTCTTCAGCGCAGCATTTCAGTAGGCTCCGGTTAATATCGACGGGCAGGATGGTTACTCCGCGTCTGCGGGCTTCCCCGGCGAGGCTGTTGATGGGATAGAACCCCATCGGTTGATTCGACATGAGCCCGGCGAAATAGGCGGCGGGATGATGGAGCGATAGGTTTGCCGTTTTGTACCCCGTGAGCGCGAAGCTGCGGCCGTGACCTTCCGTGAATCCGTATCCTCCCCAGCTTTCAAGCTGGGTCCACAAGAATTCGGCGCGCTCCTGCCCAATATCGGGATGGCGGTCGATGGTGCGCTCGATAAACTGCACCTTTGGCTCCTCCATCGTTCCCCGCCGCATATGTTTACTCAGGCTCTTTCTAAACCGATCCGCCTCTCCCTCCGATATGCCCATCATCACCGCCAGTATCGACACGACCTGCTCCTGGAAAATGATAACGCCCAGCGTGCGGCGCAGTATCGGTTCCAGACACGGGTGAGGATAGTGAGGACGAGTCAGTCCATTTCGCGCGGCGATGAAGCGCTGTACCGCGTTGCCTTTGACCGGTCCTGGCCGGATAAGCGCTACGGCGGCGGTAAGATCCTGGATGTTGGTGATCATGCACCGGAGCGCCAGATTGATTTGCGCCGCACTCTCGAACTGGAATGCGCCCACTCCGTCCCCAGCCCGCAGCATGGCGTAGGTGTCCGGATCGTCCAGAGCTATGCGTTCGTAGGAGAAGGACGGGTTGTAGCGGCGAATGTCGTCGGAAGCGTCCGAGATCGCTGATAGAATGCGAAGCCCCAATACGTCGAACTTGATGAGTCCGATCGCTTCCGCGTCGTCCTTGTCGAGATGGAGTATCCGCACCAGCCCCTTCGCGGAGGACTGAATGGGCGCCAGCGTATCCAGCCGTACACGCGAAATGACGATGCCGGAGCTATGCGTCTGCAAATGGCGTGGGAAATTCGCAATCTTGGCACAGAGCGAGAACAGGAGCTTAAAGCGGTCCTTCATGTGCTGGTGAGGCCGTAGCTCCGCCAGACGCTCGAAAGCCCGCTCGATCCCATCGGCATCGACAAAGTGGCTGAGGTGCTTGCTGAGGAAGTCTAGCATCGTATCGGGAAGCGCCAGCGCTTTTCCGATATCTCGCACGGCGGACTTTGCTCGGAAGGTGTTATAGGCGCACACCATCGCCGCGTTTTGCTCGCCGTATCTCTCGAGAATATGTTGAAAGACTTCGTCTCTTCGCGCCGAATCGAAGTCCATATCGATGTCCGGCACTTTGCCTTCGCAGAGAAATCTGGCAAAGGGAAGATCGCTCTCCAACACGTCCACGTCTGTGAGGCGCAAGGAATAGGCCACGCAGCTATCCGCCGCGGATCCGCGGCCGGTGCAGCGAATGCTATGTCGTCTTGCCCAAAGCACGACAGACCAGACCATGAGGAAGTAGTCGTTGAACCCCAGCCGGTCGATAATCTCAAGCTCGTAGTCCAGCCGGGCTCTAACGCGGCGGGTGAGCCGACCATAACGCGCCGCAGCTCCCTTGAGGGTCAGGTGCCGAAGATACGATGTTGCGCACTTGTAGCCATCCGGAACGATGTAGCGCGGAGTTATCTCCTCACCAGCCGGCAGGGGGTTCACGCATTGCATGGCAATAACGGCCGTGTTTTCGACCGCCTGGGGGCACCATGCGAAAAGCTCCGCCATCTCCGCGTGTGATTTAAGGAATCGCTCGCTATTGAGAGGACGATCGGGATGGCGCTCGTTCACCGTGGTTTTGGTGGCAATACAGCACAGCACCTCATGCGTGATACTATCATCCGCGGTCGCATAGTGCACGTTGTTCGTCGCCAGCGTGCCGATCCCGACATGCTTGGCAAGGTCCGCAAGCTCTCTGGCAACACTCAGCGTGCCTGGAGTGAAGTCCAATTGCAGCTCAACGTAGCAGTTCTCAGGGCCGAACCATCGTATCAGCTCTCGCACGAAGTCCTGAGCCTCATCGTACCGATGATTGCGGATCAGCGCCGCGAGCTTCCCCTTATGACAGCCGGTAAGACAGAATAGCCCGCCTGTTGCCGGCGCCAATGCCGTCCATGGGAGGGTGGGGGTATGGCGGCCGCCTATCTCATACGCGAGAGTGACCAGTCGGCACAGGATGGAGTATCCGCTGCGATTCCTGGCTAACAGTGTGAGGTGGCTGTCGTCTTCCATAGTCAGCTCACAGCCAAGGATCGGACGGATGGAGTAACTCTTGCATGCTTCAATGAATCTCACTGCGCCTGTCAGAGAATTGTGGTCGGTCATGGCAAGCGATGTCATGCCAAGGGCCGCGGCCCGTTCTGCCAGGTGCTCGCAATCGCTTCCTCCGTCGAGCAGGGAGAACTCGGTGTGGACGTGCAAATGCGTGAAAGGCATGGTCGCTAATCCGATATCCCTGCAATAAACCAGGCAGCCTTGCGGTGGTGGATCTCATACAGCCCATCTCCAGCACTCTCGACGAGGTAGGCAGTCGCATTCTCGCCCCAAAACCAGGCGGTTTCCTTCCAAATATCGCGTACGTTGATTTCCATCGGACTGGCCGATTCTGCACGCGAGCCTCGCCAAAACCGCACCGGCATTCCACGCTGATCTACCTCGACGTGCACGCGCTCGTGCCGCCTGCGCACGAGGGGCGTGCGCCAGAGGTCGATTCGCCTGGCTTCACACCGGAGCTTGAGGGGGGTAATTGCTTCCGATCCGAAGCGTGACCTAATGTGACTGAGCGCCTCCTCCAGACGGCAGAGATGTTCATGGGGTAACTCATGCTCAAACGCATTGCCATCGAGCAGGGAAAGCTGGATGGCGGATCCGACTGACAGGTCCGACGCGGTGAGCGTCAACTCCGTGGCAGGCTCTTTCCACGGTCTGCCGTGTGTCATTCGCTCGAACAACCTGAGCCCGGCCCGATAGATCGTTTTGCTCGTATGGAGCGGATGTTTGAGTCTCTCCTCTTGTGTTGCCCAGGTATCGCCCGCGAAGCGTGCGACGAGCTTAAGCGCGCGACAGTATTCTACTCGGCGAGCGAGAGAGCAAGCAATATGGTCGGAACACTCTGCTAGAGCATGGCTGATGCTTCCCAGGTCGATTGCCTCATCCCCAAATCCGAAGGTAAAACCGATTGAGCGCGGCGGCCAGAGGCGTCGTACCCGCTCGCCATCCTCTCCGTGGGCCAGGCGCTGCATGAGCCAGGACATCTGTTTGAACTGTCGCTGCAGCTCCTGAGGCGGCAAACGACTCAAATCGCCGAGGGTTTTGACTCCCAATCGCTCCAATCGCTGGAGCTGCTTCCTGTCCAGTTTGCCCAGCGCATGTAGCGGCACATTTGTGAGCATGTACGGCTCATCGCCTAGCCGGATGGCAAGCAGCTTGCCCGGCTTGGATTGTAGTGCAGCCTGATGCGCCACCAACTTTGTGTTAGCAAGCCCAACGTGTACTGCAATTCCAATCCGATCTGAAACCGCCGAGACTAGCTGCTGCGTGCGCTCTAGGATGTCGCGTCCCTCCATCTGCACAAAACAGGACTCGGGCGAAACCGGTTCGACCGTCGAGCTTTCCACTGCCAGCAGATCCCAAACGCTCTCCATGGCACGAACATAGGCGGCGCGATCGTATGGAAGGATGATCAGGGAGGAGCAGAGCGAGCGAGTGGCGGTTACGGACATATTTGCCCGGATTCCGCAGTGGCTTGCAGCCTCCGATACGGCGACGACCAGCTCGTCCATAGCGACGATGAAAGGCTCATGTCGCAGATGCAGCAGCCGTGCTGACTCGCAGACGATGGCGATGTCACGAAAGAGGAAGCAAGCCACCAGCATAAGTCCTCCAAAGAGTCGAATTAATATGTAGACAATAATGCGCTATATTTACTCTACTGTCTACCGTAACTCTACTGGTTTTACTGGCGGGGCATCAACACAGTGTGGTGACTGCCAATTGCAGCTTTCGCTGCAATTGGATTATGAAGAAGAGGCAGGGGGGTATCGTCATGAACTGGCGCTGCTCAATGCCGATCGGAGATCTCGCCACTCTGGCGCCCGCCCGCTAAAGGCGGTGCCGCGTTCCGCTGGACCTCGAGTTGATCCTTGTCCACATTAAGGTACACTACGCCGTCATCCACGGATGCGATAACATCGGCTGACATCTCCCAATCTTTGTGAAAGAGCCAGCCCTGACGCACCGTGAGAATGGTTGTCCGTCCGGTAACGCTATCGAAAACGACGCTCTGTACCTCGCCCACCTTCTCGCCGTCCCGACTGATCACATCATCGCCCGCCGAGATCACCGCATTACTTTCGTCCTGCTGTCTCAAACGCTCTTGCACCTCCGGAGGCAGAGGCATGGCCAGCTCGCCGTCGACCACCGGCGCAGGTAACGGAGATCCGGCTGTTGCAAGCGGCGGAAACGCGTAGCCGTTCGGCCACATCAGGCCGTCGGCGGAATATCCCATGAACGCGCTCGCCTGATCCTGCGGGACCGACGAATACTGGCTCTCATCGAAGCGAGGAAGGTCAGCAATCTGTTCCGCGGTATACCGTACCGAGAGGACATCACGGCCGTCCCCAAGTACAGCCTCCAGTGGGATCTCGGTGTCCGCAGGCAATATCCAACCCTGCTCGACAACGAAGGTCTTCACCGTAGCACTCGCCGGATCCAGGATCAGATGTTTGATGGCGCCGATGTCATGCCCATCGGATGAAAAAACATGCTGGCCAAGTTCGAGATGCATTAGATAGTCTCCGTCCTATTTCCGTTCAATTGTTTCAGAAATCGTTGAAACCATCCTGCCGCCAACTGCCCCACGAGCTCCAAAGTCCCCGGTTCCTCAAAGAGATGCGTCGCACTCGGCACGATCTCCATTCGACTCTCAGCGGCGGCAATCTGCTGCAGCGCCTGCTGGTTGAGAGGGATCACGTCAACGTCATGTCCGCCAACAATCAGCAGAGAGGGCGCATGGACTCTCGCCAGCGCGCTGCCTGCCAGATCGGGCCGTCCTCCACGCGAGACGACCGCTCCAATCTGGTCCGGCCGCTCTGCCGACGCGATCAGAGCGGCCGCCGCGCCGGTGCTCGCCCCAAAATATCCCATGGGCAGAAGCCTCGTCGAATCCTGTCGTCGAAGCCAGTCTGTGGACCCGATCAATCTTTGCGCCAGCAGGCTGATATCGAAGCGCAACTGACGTGTGACTACATCGACGCTCTCTTCATCGCGGGTGAGTAAATCCATCCGCAGCGTGGAGAAGCCGGAATTCTGTAACATTCGCGCAACATAGTGGTTCCTCGGACTATGCCGGCTGCTTCCGCTCCCATGCGCGAACAGCACGACGCCCCGGGTGCTCTGCGGCAGAGCCAGTTCACCCTCCAGAACGATGTCTTGCCAGGGTATCCGCACAAGCTGCTCCTGAACGTGCGCCGATGCCGTTGTATTCATCCAGAGCCTCCTCTTCGGCGATGAGCGCGGAGTCGACCGCCTACCATGCCATCGCATGCACGTTTTCCGCGGCGATTCCCAGAAGCTCAATAACCTCCTCGTCCGTCGTCTGGTCGAAGTTACGATACCAGAGGCCGACCGCTCTGAAGTTGGGAGGAGTGTAAGCGCAGATCAGGTCATCCACTTCCGGCGCCAGGCGCTCGGCAGTCTCTGCGGCGCAGACGGGAACCGCAAGGATGAGACGTCGAGGCGCTTGCCGGCGCAAGAACAGAATCGCGGCGCGCGCGGTGACACCCGTTGCCAGTCCATCGTCCACCAGGATGGCGGTGCGATCGCGGACATCCGGCAGCGCCCTGTCGCCACGATACAATCGCAGCCGGCGGTTCATCTCCACGGTCTCACGTACCGTCAACTGTTCCAACTGCTTCTCGGTGATGCCGAGCCATTGGACGGCCGGCTCGTCCAGAATGAGCACACCGCCGGGCGCGATCGCTCCGATGCCCAACTCTTCTTGTCCTGGCGCGCCGAGTTTCCGCGCAACGACCACGTCCAATGGCGCATGCAGCGCTCGTGCGACCTCATAACCAACGACCACGCCGCCTCGCGGCAGTGCAAGAACGATCGGGCTGTCTTCATCATAGCCTAATAGTTTCTGGGCAAGAAGTCGGCCCGCATCGGCGCGATCCTTGAACACAAGGGTTCTGTCCGGCGTCTCCGCTGCCATGCCATTGAACTCCTTGGTTTGCTCCCGACAGCCCATTGCAAACTTTTTCAAGTAGAGCACGGAGATATGACGAATGTGGGGAGCAATGGTTCCCCGTATGGGTACCCGATTGAGGAACCGGCAGGCAGTCACCATCGTCACGTCTGCTGCTTCGATACCAGGCCGAAGAGTCTGAAGCCGAAGGTGACGCTTCGGGGGGTAGCAAGCGGCTATTGATCGAGGACTGGAATGGGGAAAACGACCTGCACCCAGCCTCCGCCGGCGGGCAAATTCTCGAACGTCAATGTACCACGCAGATCGTAGGTCCCGGTGCTTTCGATCAGCTGTAATCCGGTGCTCGCCGCTTCCGCGGGATCGAAATCCTCTGCAAAGCCCGGTCCTTGATCCGTGACGTCGAGCCGTGCCGTGCCGCCATCAGCTCGCAGCGCGATTGTGATAGCGCCGGCTCCATGCTTGACGGCGTTTCCGACCAGTTCGCTCACGAGGAGCGCAAGCGAAGAGCCCTCACGCACTGGCAGCATAAAATCATCCACCTCAAAGTCGATCTCTCGGCCGCCAGTCGTATCACGTAACAGCGGGACGAGTTTTCCCAGCGTGGCGCTCGTCGAGAGTCTGTCCGCGTGCGCGTCGGTCTGGATTCCCTGCACCAACAAGTCATGAACTGCTGCCAGCGAACGCGTGTGCTGGCCGATCCGCTGCATTGCGGAGACGGGAACCGTTTCATGCCCATCGTCGGTCTGCAGTTCTGCAAGGGCGGCCATGATTTGCAGGTTGTTCTTTACCCTATGATGCGTTTCCTGGATGGACCGCTGCAGTCGAGAGTTTAATGCCTCGATCTCTTGCACGTGGCGCACCTTTTCAGTAATGTCCCTTGCGATCGTCGACGCGCCGATGACCTTCCCTGATCCGTCCAGGATCGGAGCCACGCTGATGGACACGTTTACGCGTGTCTGGTCCTTCCGAACTCGCACGGTCTCAAAATGCTCGACGCGTTCACCCGCCTGTATCTTCTGAAGGATCGCTGCCAGATCGTTCGGAAGTTCCGGAGGAACGATCAGGGATTTGGACTTTCCGATCATCTCTAGCGCGGGATACCTGTAGATTCGTTCCGCGGCCAGATTCCACGATGTGACA
This sequence comes from Chthonomonadales bacterium, assembly GCA_038211235.1. Lineage (GTDB taxonomy): Bacteria > Armatimonadota > Chthonomonadetes > Chthonomonadales > Chthonomonadaceae > DATGJU01. Next base: position 7,805 of record JBBQVV010000067.1, read on the forward strand.
ATACCGTTCAGGTCTGTACTGACAATGGCATCCGTAGACGAATGTACGATCGCCGCAAGGTTCGCGCGCGCTTCCTCAGCTTCTTTGCGCTCGGTGATATCCCGCACGATGAGAGCCCACCGTCCATCCGGAAGGATGTTTGCACTGATTTCGACAGGGACATAGTCGCCGTCTGTTCGGCGCAAGCGCCATTCCGACAGATCAGTTCGTGTGCGATCTGCAACAAGGTATTCTCGAAGCCGTTCGAAGCGACTAACGTCCTCCGCTGGGAGTAGTTCCGCGATGGGTTTGCCGACCAAGTCATCGCGAGTGCGGCCCAGCATCGTATGGGCTCTGGAGTTGGCATCGACGTATCGTCCCTCCAGGTCGGCAAAGACGATTGCATCCGAAGCGCGCTCAACGAAAGCTCGGAACCGCTCCTCACTGCGGCTCAGCGCGCTCTCCGCCCGCTGCCGGACCTCTACTTCCTGGGCGCTCTGAATCGCCAGCCACGTTCGCTCCGCCACCTCCTCGACGAGTTCTGCCTCATCTTCCGTCCAGGCGCGGGGAGCGATCATATGCACCGATAGGATGCTGACCAGCCTTCCGCCTTTGACAAGAGGCACGGAAATGTACGAATGAACACCGATGGGCTGATAGTTCGACTCGAACGATTGGGCGGTGCGCACGTCACTGGAGGCGTCCTTCACGATCACGGTGCGCCCCGAGCGGAGATCCTCCGCCACTGCAGGGCCGAAAGCAGTCAGTGTAAAGGAGCCGAGAATGCTTTCCCCCTCCATGCAGCAGTCGCGACGGATCGTGACGAGATCACTTTCATCATCAACCACGCCGTAGGTGGACCGAGATGCGCTTAGATGCTCACCGAGCAACTGCATGCTCGTCCACATCACTTCATCCGGGGATGCGATCGTACGAGTCTCGGCGGACAGCCTGGCCAGGAAGCGCTGCTGTTCTGCCTCGCGCTTCTGCCTATCGATATCCGTGCAGGTCCCAAACCACTTGATGGTGTCTCCTCTGTCATCCTTGAGAGGAACACCACGTGCCAAGAACCATCGATAGACCCCGTCCGTCCGCTTCAGCCGGTACTCGATCTCGTAGGGCTCGCCGGTGCGCACGGCAGCGTTCCAGTGCTCCAAGGTCTGGGGCAGGTCATCGGGATGGACGCCGCCCTTCCACCAGGATCGTGTGTCGTCGGGCGTCTGTCCCGTGTAGTCGACCCAGTGGCGGTTGAAGTAGTCCGGAACGCCGTCGGAGCGGGTCGTCCAGACCAACTGCGGTACGGCCTCCGTGAGGGAGCGATAGTAGTCGCGACTCTCTTTCAACGCCTCTTGCGCGATTTGCCGCTCTTTGATCTCTTGTTGAGCCTCCTGAAAGAGCATCGCGTTATCGACTGCAATCGCAGCTCTTCGAGCGAGCTCCTCGGCGAGTGCCAGGTCGTCTTCCACATACTTATGTCCTGACTCCGCTCCGACAAAAGTGATTGCGCCGAGGGTCTTGCCGCGCGCCACCAGAGGTACACAGAGATAGGACTTCATTCCCGCTGCCGAGAGGATTTGATAGTGCTCGTCATCCTGGGCCGCGGCCCGGATCATATCATCCGAAATGGACGTTATCCACTGCGATTTGCCCGATCGTACAACCGCGCCCGGCCCGGACGGCGAGTCCGGTCGCGGCGGGTACCGTCGACTCGCTTCCCTGGCACTTTGGACTCGGGCAGGATCGACGTGCGCGACCGTAACCAGTTCCAGCTCGGCCTGTCCATTTTCATCGCCACTTTGAGTTACCAGATGGATGACGCACCAATCGGCCAGATGCGGTACGGCCAGTTGACCGACGCTCTGCAAGGTCGTCTGGTAGTCGAGCGAGGAAGCCAGCAGATCGCTGGCCTCCGCAAGAAAGCGCTCCTGCGTCTCTACCTTCTTCCGCGCCGAGACGTCGCGGATGTGTCCAGAGAACGTGGGCCGCTCCCCTCCAGGAATCACCGTGATTGCCAGCTCGACAGGAAACTCAGTTCCATCTGCCCGTTGGGCAGATATCTCAACTCTCTTGCCAATCACCGGTCCATCTCCGGTGGTTAGGTAGTGTGCAAGCCCTTGCCGATGACGGTCCCTCGTGGCAGGCGGAATGAGGAACTGAGCCATCTCCCTGCCCACAACCTGTTCCTGGGCGAAGCCAAACATCGTCTCGGCCGCGGGATTGAACTCAACTATCCTGCCCTCGTGGTCCATGGTAACGATCCCATCGAGGGCGGACTCGAGAATGGCAGCTTTATGCGCTTCGCTTACGCGAATCGCCTTTTCTTTGCGCAGTGAATCGAGCGCCGTGGCTTCCGCGCGAGCCTGAGCGGTGCGACGTGCTTCGCTCAAAGCGGCGGTAGCCAGGCTCATGAACAGGAAGAACCCGGCTCCGATGGTCTGGCTGATCCCGTGAGTCGCCAATGAAAAGTATGGCGGAACGAAGAAATAGGTGGCGCCCAGATAGCCCACCGCAATCGCCAGCAAGGCGGGACGCAATCCCGCATTCCAGGCGACTATGAGGATTACGAAGTAGACCGTGACAAACGGGAACTGACCGCCCAGGTAGGGCGCGAGGAGCATTCGAATGAGAAGCGCAGCCAGGACTGCAAGGACCGCGGCGACGTATTGTATCGCCGCTGGACACGCTTCCAATGGTCCATGGCTCGTGTCGGGAACAGTATCATCAAAGGTGCGCGGCATACATGCACTTCTCCCGCTGATCGTAGTGGGAGAGTTGTACGGAAGACCGTTGAATTCCTCCGGGGCCACAGGCAACTCCTATCTCCATGCTCCGCGATTCCGCGCGTCATCGCGAAATTGGGTACCATTTAACCGTGGTCAAAGTGACATTCGCCGTCCTCAGCCCGTGACCTGCCCGAATTTGCAGGGCAAAGCTCAGTTGGCTGTACAGCACCCAAATCGTATCGATATAATGAGTTCAGAGGTTAATAGTCGATGAAAAGAACAGTTGCGTTCGCCATTGCGTTGATATTTGCGGTAACGGCCGCAATTGCGTTCGCGCGGGCGCATGGTCCGCGACAACAGGCACAACAGATCCCAGCAGTTCCACAAACGCAGACTACGCTACGATTGCGCGAAACGAACGTCCCTCCTGGCCCAAACCCCGACTCACAATATCGCTTAGGGCCCGACTCGCTGGCGCAGGAGGGAGTCCCGAAAGGCGAGATCCGCGGGCCGTTCACGCTTCCCTGTAAGGCATATCCCGGCACTCAGCATACGTACTGGGTCTACGTCCCCGCACAATACGATCCTACAGCTCAAGCCAGTCTTATGGTCTACCAGGACGGGCAGGCGTTCAAGGATGAGAAGGCGGACATGAGGGCGCAGAACGTGATGGATAATCTTATCTACCGGCGGGAGATACCGGTGATGATCGGCGTGTTCATCAACCCGGGGCGTACGCCGGAACAGACGGAGCCATCTCCTCAAGCCGGTTGGGGAGACGGATTTACAAATCGCGGCGTCGAGTACAATTCGCTGGACGACAAGTATGCACGGGTGATTACGGACGAGCTGATGCCGGTACTCTATAAAGAGTACAACATCTCAAGGGACCCCGAACAGCATGGAATCGGCGGATCCAGTTCCGGCGCGATCGCTGCCTTTACGGTTGCATGGGAGCGTCCCGATGCCTTCCGTAAGGTGCTAAGCAACGTCGGCAGCTTCACCAATATTCGGGGTGGACACGCCTATTCGGAGATCGCACTCAAGAGCCGAAAGAAGCCTCTGCGGGTGTTTCTGTGTGACGGGCGCAACGACAACCGCGGAATCCGCAACGGAACCTACGACGAAACGTGGGACTGGTTCTACCAGAATGTGAAGCTTATGAAGGCCCTGACGAGGAAGGGTTATGACGTTAACTACACCTGGGGCATGAACCGGCATGGGCAGAAGTTCGGCGGCCTGGCGATGCCGGAGATGATGCGCTGGCTGTGGCGTGACGGTCCGGCTTCAACAGATCCGAACGACATGGTTGAAAGATCGTTTCGACAGCCGGCCGCAAAGAGAACCGCCGAGTCCGAATCCAAGTAGCTCGTACTCCGGATGCTATGGACGGTACAACCGCCTGACCATCCGTCTGTATCGCGAATCGGACGGATCAGACGGATGTGACAGGTGGACCGCCGGAGCGGACCGTGATTTCATTTCCTCACGACGAGAGCCTGCTCATATACGTTGATCGTGGCGCGGGACATCTGCTCGCGTGTATAGTGCTTCTTGAAGCGCTCCCGACCCGACTGGCCAAGCTGTTCCGCTCGCCGGCGATCGGCGAGAAGCCCACAGATTGCGGCGGCGAAAGCGGTCGAATCTCCGGGAGGAACGAGGAGCCCTGTCTCGCCTTCCTTAACAATCTCGGAAGGTCCGCCCGCCCGTATTGCGACGACGGCTTTACCCAGCGCCATGGCCTCGACGACTACCAGGCCGAAGGGCTCTGCCAGGCTGGGGAGAACGAAGAGGTCCGCCGTAGCGACGATGGCGAGCGGGTCCGTTCGATAGCCAATCAGCCGGACGATATCGTCCAGGCCCAGGCGGTGGATCTGCGACATCAGCGAAGACCGCTCGCTGCCCTCCCCAACGACGAGGCAAACAGTCTCCGCGTGCGAAACTCGAACATCGGCGATGGCTCGCACGAGTGTCGCGAGGTCTTTCTCAGGTTCCAGGCGTGCGACGCATACGACAAGCGGCGCGTTCGTAGGTATTCGGAACTCGTTCCGCACCTCCGCTGGCGAGCGCAGCGTCGACGTATCGGGATCGCTGATACCGTTTGGAACAAGAGCAATGTTGCCGGCAGCCGCTTCCCGGCGATCCAGCAAGGCGGTGCGAACGGATTCGGAGATGGCGATGAACCGTGCTACCCTGGAGTTGACCCACCGGTGGCCGACCGTCGATATGAGCGCCCGATAGCCTCTTCGAGAAAGATGATCCGGTCGCAGGAAGTGCTGTGTAACGACGAGTGGTATGCGGGGATGGGACCTCAGCGCCAGTGCAGCGATCAGAGCCGTGCGGCCGTTATGCGCATGAACCACATCAACGTTATCGCCCCGGGCAAGTCGCCGGATCGCGGCGATTGCCTGTCTGTCCACCAATCCCCGCTTCTCTACTGGCTGGACGCGAATCGACGCGTGTAGTAGTCTCTCGGCTAGCGGCGAATTTGCCGGACAAGCGACGCACGGCGCCAGTTGTTCCTGCCGCAATCCGCAGGCAAGATCGAAGATGTGCTGCTCCGTGCCGGCAAATCGATCCGAGTCCGTGAACAGCTGCACGCGCATCAATCGCTCATGTCCGCATCACCTGCGGCAAATGCTTTGTCTGGTTATGAAACATGAGACGGACGGCGGGACGAGTCGGATCGGCGTCGGGCGAAGGCGCCCGTCCATAGGTCACGTCCTCATAGGGTTCGAAATCGAGGCGGCTGATTCCGCAGTTGTTGAAGGGATAGCGGCTGTAGTCCACCGGTACGTGGTCCAGCATCGTGCTGATCAGTGCGCTCCCGAATCGGCCGTGCGTTACCACTACGATCGTGTCCTCGCTGCCGACGTGCCGCTCGCAGAGGAACGAAAGTGCCGCCTTTGCCCGGTCGAAAAAGGCGAAATCCTCGTCGTCGGCAAGGCCACCTGTCCACCATCCGGTTTTAGTTACGCGCTCGTCTACCGTGACTCCAGGCCACTCGGTCAGAATCTGCTCTCGGCACATTCCTGGATGCTCGCGGAGCCCGCCTGCTTCGCACAAGTCGGGAAAGATGTGCGCGGCAAGTCCCAGCGTCGTCTGCACCGCCGCGACAGTCTCCAGCGCGCGGCGCTGTGGGCTGGCGTACAACGCCACGGCGCCGAGATCTGCGTCCCTCAGCGCCGCACCGGTCCGCTCCGCCTGCTCGCGCCCGAGCGCGGTAAGCGGCGGGTCGGGATTGTGCGGCACGTCCTGGTTCGCGTTGTGCGTGGACTGGCCATGCCGGACGACGTAGATTCTCATTCTGCTCCTGACCAGTTCACCTTCTGAATGAAACGATTGAACCTGAGTTGGTACAACGTTCGCGGTCCAGGGAGGATACGGCGCGGTGTCGCTGGAATCCTTGTCGGGCAGCCATGACTGAGTCGAGTCGGCTCCAGCACGTTCATTGCGCAGTTCACTTGGAGGCAACAATGACCGCAGTCACTGACGCGAACGCAGCGATCGCAGTTTCGATCGCCCCGATGCTGTCGGTTCGGAACGGAGCGGCAGCAGTCGAGTTCTACAAGGCAGCATTTCAGGCGGTCGAGGTCTATCGGATCGAGGACCCCGGAGGCGCGGTGGTTTCCCGGCTCTCCATCGCGGGCGCGGAGTTCTGGGTGAGCGACGAATCCCCCGAGCACGGCAACTACAGTCCGGTGACTCTCGGCGGAGGCACGACTAGAATGGTACTGACCGTGCCGGATCCTGATGCAGTATTCGCGCAGGCGGTCGCTGCGGGGGCCAAAGTGGTAGTCGCGGTCGAGGAGCAGTACGGATGGCGAGTCGGACGCGTGGTCGATCCGTTCGGACATCACTGGGAGATTGGCCGGCCGCTAGGCGAGGAGCGCCAGTCGTGACCGATGAAGAAGATGTGCGCCGAATCTGCCTAACTCTCCCTGGCGCGTTTGAGAAGCCTTACGAGGGCCTTCCGGGTTTTCGGGTCAGGAACAATCTCTTCGTAAGGATTCGCGAGAACCCCGACGCGCTTCTCGTGTGGCGACCTGACATTCGCGAAAAGGAGGCGCTCATTGCATCCGAGCCGACCAAGTTCTTTCAGACTCCACACTACGAGGGCCATCCTGGAGTGCTGGTTCGCCTTGACACGCTTAGTGTCGACGAACTACAGGAGCTGCTTACGGAGTCGTGGACTCTGCGCGCTCCTGCTCGACTGGTAGCAGGGTTTGAGTCGTCCAGTTCCTTTATCTGAAGCACGACGTGCCGGAACTCAGCGGCTGCATTGCAGCGCCGAGCTCCTGTCGCTTCGGACTTGACATCCTCTTCTCTGCGCACGCTTATCATACTTACGCCACTATCGGCAGAGCAAGTGATCCAGGCACAGTTCGACGCAGCAAGGAGACTATATGAGCGAACGGGTGCAGACCTGGCACTACGGTATCATGGCGCGGCATTGGGCTGAAAACAATACGACCGGGCCGGAGATCGACTATTTCCAGCGCAAAATCGCAACATACGGTCAACCAGCGCTGGACGCGGGCTGCGGGACAGGGCGACTGCTCATTCCGTATCTTCGCGCCGCCTGGACGTCGATGGCTGCGACGTATCAGGCGACATGCTCTCATACTGCAGAAAGGTGATAGAACTCGAAGGACTGACCACGCAGCTATATGAGCAGGCCCTACACGAGCTTGACGCGCCCCGACGATATCAGACCATCTTCGCCTGCGGCGTCTTCGGAATAGGCGTTGACCGAGCCGGAGATTTTGCAGGGCTCCTGCGGTTCTACGAGCACCTGCTGCCCGGCGGCGTGCTCCTGCTCGAACACTATCTGCCCTATGAAGATGCGAAGACCTGGCCCTTGTGGCGCAAGGATGCACGATTCGGCCTGCCGAAGCCCTGGCCGGACGGGATCGGCATCCCGCCCAAGGACGGCGGTGACTCGGAGATGCACTATCGCGTCGTCGACCTGGATCCACTCGAGCAGCGAAACACGGGGCAGATGCGGATGCTGCAGTTCAAGGACGGCAACCTGATGGCAGACAACACTTACACCCTTACTATCAACCTATACTTTCGCAATGAGTTGCGTGCGATGATAGAGAAAGCGGGCTTTACAATCGTTGGCGAAGAGGCGGACTGGACGGACAACGCGGTGACTGAGGACACTGACGTCATTGTCTTCATCGCAAGGAAGTAGAATGCGCGAGAAGGCTGCGGAGGTTGTCCACGTCTGCGGGAGGCGCATGGAAATGAAATTCAATCAGCGTGCGGTTTCTGAGGAGCATCTGCTGCTCTCGCGCCGTTACTTCCTCCAGGCGGCAGGAACGAGCCTCGCGATGTCGCCGCTGATTGCGAACGCGCAGCTTCGCGTCGACCTATCGGCACAGGCACATGCCGCGCCCGAATACCTGACGAAGCAGGACGCTTTCGGCACGGTCGAGCGCGGCAATCCTCCGCCATACCAGCTGCCTGAGCCTCGGCTCCGCGAGATCGGAATGACGCGAGAGACCTGGCAACTCGAGGTCGTGCCCGATACGGGGACAACCGCGCAGGTGGAGCGCCCGCTTTCGAGGGAGCGAGGCACGGCCCTCGACTGGCCGGCGTTCATGCGCCTCGCGGAGCGGCGCTCGGTCCGGTTTCTTAAGGTTATCACCTGCAACAACCTGAACTCACCGCTCGGCATGGGATTATGGGAGGGCGTGCCGCTCCGCGACGTAGTATGGCTGGCGGCCCCGACGGCGAACATACGGCGGGTGTTCTACTATGGACATCACAACGAGGATCCAAAGCAGATTTTCCGCGGCTCGCTCTCGCTCAGCCGCGTCCTGGAAGACCCGCCGGGCGACTACCCCGTCATTCTCGCCTACAAGCTGAACGGCGAGGCTTTAAGCGGCAGGCGAGGCGGACCCGTTCGGATAATCGTGCCGGAGGCCTATGGGTTCAAGTCGGTCAAGTGGATACAGCGCATTGTCCTGACCAACCTGCCCGGCGCAAATGACACCTATGCGGAGGAAAACAACGATATCGATAGCTGGATGAAGACCGTTGCGCGCTTCCTGACCCACCCGGAGGAGGTAAAGGCAGGCAGTGCGATCGCCGTTTCAGGCGTAGCGCAGGCAGGCGTATCCGGGCTCAGACGTGTACAGGTCTGGCTGCATCCGCGGGACGCCGGCTTGCCCCCCGGAGATCCACATTTCACGACCGCACCCTGGCGGGATGCTCAACTGCTGGCGACTCCGACCCGGTGGGGCGGCGGGCTTCCGGAAGGACGGATGCCGCCGGATACGCTCGGATTCGATCCGGCCACCGGTCGACCAAAGTCGTGGCCGATGCGCTACGCCACCGCACACTGGGCCGCGATTGTACCGCCGCCGGCGCCCGGAGCGTACCACCTACGCTGCCGAGCCATCGACGGCAACGGAGTGGCTCAGCCGATGCCGCGACCCGTCGGACAGTCTGGAATGAACGCGATAGAGCAGGTATCTATTACCGTTAAGCGATCGTGACTGTATAAGGGTCGAAACCATCGCGTGATGCGGTCTTCGAGCTGACGCTTCCGACGTTCTCTTCGAACTGGTCCACGTTCTGCAGGTTGCTGACCGCGCAGTCCACGAACGACTTGCCGTCGCTCCCCTTCAGACTGAGCGCAAATCGAAGGCAGGATCGGCCCATGAGACCCGGCGCCTTTAGCTCGGCCTGCTTCGCCGCGTCCTTGCGCATCTTGTCGGAGCCATAACGAATCGTCTTCATCGCCGTAATAGCAATTCCGGCTTTGTGCGCTCTCTCGAACGCGGCCAGTATCTCGGGCGCGGTATCGTAACTGATCCAGCACTGTATGCTGTCCACGAGGCCGGATGCGATCTCGGCGTCGATCATCGTTACGTAGTCTTCGTACTCGCCGGCGGTGGCATGCTGGCTTACTCCGAAGTACCGCACCTTCCCCTCGCGCTTCAGCCGCTTGAATGCCCGATAGGATGCGTTGTCGCCGTTATTGAACGATTTGCGACTCTTCCATCCACGGTGCGCTCGAAAGATGTCGAAGTACTTCAGGCCGGTCCGGTCGAGCTGCTCCGTCACCTGATGATACGCCTCCGCTTCGTCGTCCGGATTGTGTCCGGGAAGTGTGTTGTCCACGGTCACATCGGTATAGTAAGACTCTCGTGGCATCTTCTGAACTGGTGCCGGAACTCCACCGCGCGGCCAGTAAGCGGCCTTATGGATAAAGTTCATTCCCGCTGCGAGGGATGGCTCGATCAGGTCCGGGGCGGAATCCTGACATAGTACGATCCTCGCCACCTCCATATGGCCCAGACGAGGTCCCAGCGTTACGCGGGGCAGACCGCCAAGGCCATGGAGTATTGCTTCGTACGCCTCCGCTCGCTGGCTCGTGGTGAGGGCAAGCCCGGTAAGGCCGGCGGCGACCATGCCCGGCCCCGCCGATGCGGCCACGGAGAGCGCTCGCATGAAATCTCGGCGCGAAAGCGGTCTATCATGAGGCCGATCCTTCAAGACGGTGAGCTGTTCGTCGGAATGCATGGGGTTTCGCTCCTCTCCGGTATTCTGCGGTCCTGCGCGTCGCCTCTCGACGGCCGATTTGGCTTACCGCTCTTGTTCGTCGTCCGGCTCAAAATCTCCTTGCGTCGCCTGTCGTCGTCAATCCAACAGCCAATCCGGTACAGTGATTGTGGCTGTCGTCGTCACCAACGAATGATTGCTGGTGCGGCGGCTGCGGTCGGGGTACAATGCGCGCACGAGTTCGCCCTCATACACAGCGCCGTCTGCCAGCCGACTGCCGACTCGACGAATCCATCCGCCAACTAAAAGGCGGATTGCGCCATAGGAGACTTCACGATGACGATTCCGCCCGCAGACCAGGCATCGGCCGCGCCAGCTTTCCTATCGACCCCCTCGCCACCGCTCGACGGCTTTCCCGCTGAGGAGTTCCGTGCACGCCGCGACAGGGTGCGCGCGGCATGCCCGGACAGTCTCGTGGTGATTCGGGGATCTCGTGAAGACGAGTTTTCCGGCGCCAGCGTGTACCAGCAGAACAGCAGCTTCTTCTATCTGACGGGCGTCGAAACTCCCGGCGCCTATCTCGTGCTCTTGCCGGACGGCGTACCGGCCCGGACAGGTCTGCGAGATACTCCGCCCGACGTTCACGAAATCCTGTTTCTGGCCGCACGCAATGCGGCGACGGAGACGTGGACGGGACCGCAGCTCGGACCGGGACCAGAGACCGAGAAGGCCACTGGAATTCATAAGGTGGCTGACGCGGCGAGCTTCGTTGCCGCGATTACGGGCTGGGTCAGGCGCTGCCCGACTGTTTCGACGTTGACACCTTATGGTGACAGCGTATCCACCTCGCGTGAATTCGCCTTGATGGAGCGGATCTCGAAGGCCGCGCCGGCCGTCCAGTTTCGCGATGCGTGGTTCGCCCTAGCCCGTCAGCGGGCGGTAAAGTCCGCGCTCGAGATCGACCGCATCCGGACGGCAATCGACATATCGGCTGAAGGACAGCGCACGGCGCGCGCTCTGATTGCCGCGGGCGCAGGACGTTGGGAATACGAGGTAGAGGCGCGGATCTTCGAGACCTTTCGCGGTCGGGGTGCTGCGCTCGCGTTCGCATCCATCGTCGGCTCCGGGGGACGAAGTACGGTGCTGCATTACGAGAAGAATAGCGAGCGAATGCTCGACGGCGAACTGGTCGTCGTCGACATCGGGGCGCGGCACGGAGCCTATTGCGGTGACCTAACGAGGACCTACCCGGTGGGAGGCGCCTTCTCAGGGCGTCAGAGAGAGATCTATGAGCTGGTATTAAGCGCGCACCGAGACGTCGTGGCGCGGTGCGTGCCAGGGACGGACACGTTGCCGGTGCTGAGCGAGAGGTGCAAGGAGTTCCTGAAGGCGTCACCTCTGCGGTCGCGGAATGAGAAAGGCGAGGAGCAGACGATGAACATGTTCATGCCGCACGGGGTCAGTCATCATCTTGGCCTGGATGTTCACGATGCGGGAGATGCCGAAGAGCCACTCGCGCCAGGCAATGTGATCACCGTCGAGCCCGGTGTCTACCTGCCTTCGGAGGGAATCGGCGTGAGGATCGAGGACGACTATCTCGTTACTGCAACTGGATTAGAACGGCTCGGTCCCGACCTCGAGATGGAGATCTCGGCAATCGAGAGCGCGATGCGGCGATAGAGCGGGGCGCAGTTTGTCTGTAGGAGTCTAGCCGTACGGGTCCCCGTCCGCCCAAGTTCATGAACAAAGCAGGCTAACGTGGGGAGAGTCCGCGCTTCGCCTCGGCGAACATGGTTGACAGCGATTTCATGCCAGCCGCCACGGCGGCTCCGTCTGATCCCGCCGCGAGGAACTTGTACCCATCCTCCACTGCCGCCGGTATCATCTCGGCGGTCGGCAGCAGGATCCCCGGCGACTTGCCGTGCGTGCGGCACGCATCGATGACTCTCCGGGTCGCGATACGAAACTCAGGATGCTGCATCTGGCCGCTAATGCCGAGACTGACGCTCAGGTCCAGTGGCCCGACAAAGAGCACGTCCACGCCGTCGACTGCGGCGATCGCTTCCGCATTCGATACCGCCTCGACGGTTTCGATCTGGACCACTGTAAGCAGACGGTCGTTCGCCATGGCAAAATAGTTCTCGAACTGCGCGCCGAAGCCGTTTGCTCGATGGAACCGCGCCGCGCCGCGTACTCCCGCGGGCGGATAGCGCATTGCTGAAACGGCCAACTGTGCCTCCTCGGCGGTGTTGACGTAGGGGATCATCACGCCGCCGGGACCCATGTCGAGGGTGCGCTTGAATCGAGGCGCTTCGTTCCACGCGATGCGAACGATGCTGACCGTCTCCGTCGTATCGACGGCCTGCAGTTGGCCGACGAGGTCCGCCTCCGTACCGGAGCCGTGCTCCAGGTCAATCAGCACCCAGTCGAATCCGGCGCGCGCCGCGATCTCCGCCGTGATGTTGGACCCGAGATTGAGCCACGTCCCGGTGACCAGCTCGCCATCCAATACCCGCTTCCGAATGGTCTTCACGCTAAGCCTCCTGGTGAACCGACTGCAGCAGCGCCTGGATGTACCCGAATGCGAAGGCAAACGCCTGCGCTCCGCCCATATCGCCTTCGATGTGCGGCACATGGTCGGGCATGATCATCCCGTCGTAACCGACGTCGCGATAACTCCGAAGTGCCGTGAGCATGTTCACGTCGCCGTCATCGGGGAATGTCT
>JBBQVV010000068.1:0-20540 GCA_038211235.1 Chthonomonadales bacterium
GAGACGTTCGGCTCCTCAGGGCTCAGCTTTTGCTCTGGAAAGAACTCGATCACCTTGCCGCCCGCCTGCGCCGTTTTCTCAATTGCTTCGAACACGGTGAAGTGGTTCCAGGTCCAGCACTGACAGCCGATGAAGAAACCCCCGGACTTGTACTCCTCGGGAATCTTGTTCTCGGCGCGCGCCTGCTGTGACGCAACCATGGATGCGCACGCAATCACGGCTCCAAAAAACAGGAAACGCAGCAACATGGCTCTCCTCCTCGGTCGAATAACGTCGTTTCTTTTGGGCGCCTCAGATAAGACTAGCCGGCGCTTAGCGATACAAGGTCTGATTCCTTCGCCAATCACCGGTTCTGTCGAATCCCAGGTCCCTGACACGCGGCCTGCGCTCTCGCAGCCTGACAGACTCGATCCCAAGATAGTAGCCGGTCGACTGTGGGCTTTTGCCCGTGCACACCAGTCTGAGAACGTACTTTCCAGGTTCCGGCCAGAAGTCCAGTAGATGAAATTCGCCGTTGGCAAGGTTGGCGCTGTAGAACTCCAGTGGGTCGCCAACTTTGACATCGTTCAGGTATGCCTGGTACTGGCCGAAATCATAGGATGTCGTCATATTTAGTAGAAGTCGAAGCGGCTCCTTCTCAGTCACTACAAATGGAATCTCGATCCATGCCCCGTCTTTCCGATCCGGCATATAGAGCAGTTGGGGCCTTTCGTAAAAATCGAGCTGCTGTGACGTGACTTGCCCGACACCGTGGCTCTGCTTCGCATCCACGTGGTCACGTCCGTAGGCGATGACGCGTTCCAGGCTTGGCAGTCGCCGCGCGGGCCCGTCCGGCGCCCGAGCGGTAAACGTCGGCTCTCCCGTCTGGTACCAGAATGCAACGCTTGAATAGTCGTCCTCCCGCTCGTTCCAGCTAGTCGTCTCATGTTTGGGATTCTCGTCTGGAGAGATCCAGCCGAAATGCTCGAACGTAACCCGAATCCCCTTCTGAAACACAATCGGGTCGTTGAGATGCCAACGATAGGCGCTGGTATGGCCGCCGACGATTCCCCACTGATCAAAATAGGGCACGCCAAAATAGGGAGTCAGGGTCTTCTTGAGCCCCCACGCCGATAGGAAGTAGTCTTCCGTGCCGGTGCCCCAGATTGAAGGCTTCGCCTCGCCGTCGATGTAGATCTTCTCGTCGCCCTCGCCAAACCACGCCGGGCTGCGGGTCCGTACCGCCAGGACCGTTCCCACATAGTGCCCCTTGCCCTTGGTATCGAGCAGGACATAGTCCTGACCGCCCTGGACAGGATACTCCTGGCGATATTGTGCAAAGAAGTAGGGCGTGTCCTTCGGCACACGGTCTTTCTTGATCCAGTCGATGTTGTAGTAGAGGAGATTGATGGGTTTGTCGCTCTGGTTGACAATCTCGATGCGCGCTGACTTACGAAACGGCATGCGCCAGAAGCAGTTGTAAGCGTTGCCGTGATCGACGATTACCGGAAGGCTAACGACCTCGTCGCGCCGACCGAAGCAGTTGGCGAAGAAATCTCCGACCGGCGCCTCTACTCCCGGACGCTTGCTCCCGTCCCAGTAGATTCGCAGGAGCATCTCCTGATGCGTGGCCGAGCCGGCTTTCGCCCACTCCTGCGGCTCAGGACCTAGAAACGTAAGCCACATGTGCGTGATGATTCCCGGGCCGTTAACATCCATCAGGACATTCGTCGCGCCGGGAGCTACCCGGAAGTTGTCGTAGTTGCTCTTCTCGTCGCGATCGCCCTTGGGTGGCGCGGCCGGATCGTATTCACCCCTCGCGCCCTCTCGGAAAGTCGACGTCGCACGCATGCTCCGACCGTCCTGGGGGGTCGCGAGGTTTCCTAGTACGTCGTCGGCACTGCACCGAACATGTAGGCTCCAAAGGCCCACGATAACGAATAGGACCCCCACCAGACCACGTCGGTCAGCTCTGATCCTGGTTCGTTTTCGAGGGTAGTAAGCTGGGGATGTCAATTCAGGGAATCCGGCTAACCGGAGCATGAGGTCATTCCTTTTCGATCGCGAGGAGCTGCCGACAGCGCAATATTCCCGGCCATGAAGTTCGCCCGGTAGCGCGTTCGACGCACCGAGCCGAGACTCCTGCTAGCAGCACCGTATCAACCGGCGACCACCCTTTGATCGCCTGCCTCATCCACGCCATCCAAGCCGTCCATCCACGTTGTCCAGTCAGCCCATTACGTCCACTCCGTCAACACTGTCCGCATGAAGCCTCCAAATCCGGTCCGCGAGTGGATCCCTGCACACGGTGAAACTTAATTGGTAGGGGTTTGCAACGCTAAGCAATGCAAGACCATTGTCGACGTTGACATTGCTTATCTTGGTCCCGTTACCTGCCAGCCCGGTACTATCGTCCCGAAGCTCTGGTAGCTTGTGATCGCCGAGCCGGCGACGTATCCCAGCGACAACTGGTTGGTGGTCAGGTTCTGCAGCAACAGCTCCGGCGCTCCATCGCTGTTGAAGTCGCCTGCTCCCGCCACATGCCAGTTTGCCGGCAGTGTGCCGAGCACCTGGTACCTGATGAGCACTCCGCTGCTGACGTAGCCTATCGATACCTGGCGAGTACTCGGGTTCTCCAGCACCAGATCCGGCTGGCCATCGCCGTCGAAGTCGGCATTGCCGGCCACCTGCCAGCCGGCGGGCAGCGTCTTTAGCACATTGTAGCTGGTCAGCGCGGAGCCGCTGACATAGCCGATGGTGACCTGACGCGTGCTCAGGTTCTGCAGGATGAGGTCCGGTTTACCGTCGCCGTTGAAGTCTCCCACTCCCGCTGCCTGCCATCCGGAAGGAAGTGTCGTGATGACGTGATAGCTGCCGATGGTCGATCCTACGACATAGCCAATGGATACCTGGCGCGTCGAAAGGTTCTGCAGCAGGAGGTCCGGCATCCCGTCACCGTTGAAGTCGCCCACTCCCGCGACGGACCACCCCCCAGGCAGCGCATTGAGCGCGTGATTGCCGGTCAGAGCGGCTCCCGAAACGTGCCCGATCGCCACCTGCCGCGTCGTCGGGTACTGCAGCACGATGTCGGAAAGTCCGTCCGCATCGAAATCGCTGCCTCCTTGCGTCCAGGTGAGACCGATGGAGCCCACGGCCGTTCCGTGCCCGTCCACGGCGATCTGATAGGTCGTTCCGGCGACGGCGGTGAAGAAGACCCAGCTCGTCCCGCCCGCATTGATGTCGTCGTTTCCTGCAACGGAGGTAAGACTATTGACCGCCGATCCGGTATAGACCGCCAGCACGGTATCGAAGTTGCTGTAGGCCGTGCTGAACGCCACCGGGCCATTGCGCTGCGCCGTCCACCGATACCAGACCGAGTGCCCGCCGGAGACGCCCAGGTGGTTGGGCTCTCCGGCCTCCCTGGTCGCGCCGACGGTGCTGCCGGACGCGATTCCGGAAGTTCCGGTCAGAACCTGGGAACTGGCGAAGTTGTCGTTTGGCTGACCGGTGAGCGCCAGCGAGAACTCCCAGCCGCCGGCCACTGCAACGACACCCGATAGACCACTAACCTGGACGGGATTCGTGCGCTTTACTGTGGTGCCGTCTCCGACACACCCGAACTGATTGCTGCCCCAGCACCATGCCGACCCGTCAGACTCTACTGCCATACTGTGAACGTCTGCGCCAGCAATCGCTCTAACTCCGGTTAAGCCAATCACCTGGGTCGGAGTGCCGTGCGGCAGTGTGTCCGGTGTGCCGTAACCCAGTTGGCCGGCGTAATCCCCGCCCCATGTCCAGACCGTCCCGTTCCTCTTGAGGGCCAGATTGTGATTGAGGCCCACCGCAATAGCCACCATACCGCTCAGCCCGGGTACCTGGACCGGAGTGAAATGGTCCGTCGTCGTGCCGTCTCCGAGTTGCCCGTAATTATTATATCCCCAGCTCCAAACCGTCCCGTCAGACTTGAGCGCCAGGCTGTGGTACTGTCCACCGTCGACAGCAATAATGGTGGAAAGACCCATCACCTGTCCGGGCGAATGGCGCTCCGTTTTGGTTCCGTCGCCGAGTTGACCATGGAGGTTCCAGCCCCAGCTCCAGACGGTGCCATCGGATTTGATCGCGAGAATGTGGTTGTGGCCGCTCCCTATCGCCGTAACTCCGAGGAGCCCGCTGACCTGCACCGGTATATGCCGCTCCGTAGTTGTACCGTCGCCGAGTTGGCCGAATTCGTTATCTCCCCAATCCCACACAGTGCCGTCGGACTTGAGGGCTACTGTGTGAGAGTTTCCTCCGGCGATGGCAACAGCGCTCGACATCCCGGTGACCTGGACCGGAGCATTCCGCTGTGCGACTGTGCCGTCACCGAGTTGACCGGCGTTGTTATCACCCCAGCACCAGACCGTGCCATCGTTTCTGATCGCAATACTATGAACGCTTCCGCACGCAACGGCCGCGACTTGGGTCAGAATCCCGACTTGCACCGGGGAATAGCGATCCGTGGTCGTTCCATCGCCAATCATTCCCCAAAGGTTGGAGCCCCAGGCCCATGGCGAACTCTGCCCGGCAACGGCCGGAACCAGGGCGGAAAGACACAGTAATCCGATGAGCAAGCAGACTAGCGCAGAGTGCGAATATCTTCGCTCAGATAGAAGTGTCGGTCGTCGTCGAAGTGCCGGCCACAGGTTGTTCGGACCAAACTGGTCGGTTGAGACCGCTCTGCCTTGCTCGCCCAGAGCAGTGAGCCCGGCTCTTTCTAGCTTCATGCTGTGTACGCTCCTCATATTTGATCCGTATATCTGATCCGTTCGCGAATTGCTTGATCGCAGAGAGAATGGAAACGAACGTCGCGGCGTGCCGGGTAGCGCCGGAGCAGCTCTTGAGAGCATCGCGTATCTTGCCGCGCCATCCCGAAGAGCCTCCTCACGGCGTAAGCACAAAGGCGCGCGTAGAACCATTGTAAGTCCCTGTTCCCACGATCAGACCGTAATCGTTGATGCTGTTCGCCGACCTCAGTATCCATCCGGCGGGCAGATTCGACACGAGCGCGTTCAGGTTCCAGATCGTCCTGGTACTACTGTCCCAGACGAACGCGAACTGGTTGTTGGCGCTGTCTTGGGCCACACCTACGATCTGCAACGGGCCGCCAACAATGGGGTTGCTCAAACAGCAAGGAGATACCGCGGAAAACGGACCGCTTCCCAGATCGTTGACTCCGTCGAACAGGCCAAAGGCAGCGCCGCTGCCCGGGGGCGTCCAGATGGATAGGTGACCGTTGGAGCTGACCGTGCCGGAGATCAGGCCAGAGTTATTGAGGTTCTTGCCGGTGTTCAGGCCGATTCCGTTCAGCACGGTAATGCCCTTCGGTAATCCGTACGCTGGCGCAGGCAGCCATAGGAAGCTGCTTCCGTTGTTTCCAAGCACCTGTCGGTGATTATTAACTGTATATGCCGTGCCGGCGGCGGTGGTGAGCTGGACGGCGGTATAGACGCCGTTCGTAAACTGCCACAGATATGGGTAGGCGGGCTTGTTCTTTTTGTAATCGTAGTAGTTGCCCGCGACATCGCCGTGATCGTTGAGGCCCAATCCGCTGCTCGTAACGTTCGTGCCGCTCAGCGTGGCGGAAACTCCGGCCGCGCTCCACACGATCGCATCTTGCGGCGCCGTGCTCCGCGCCGCAATGGCCACGCCGGTCGATTGTCCGGCCGCATTGATTGCGCCGGCGTAGGCATAACTGAAGGTAAAGCCAGTCGGGAGGGGAAGGAGCTGCATGAGGCCGTTCACTCCGTCGCCGTTGGCATCTACGTACCAAACGGGATGCCCGCTCCCGTCGATGACGGGCGTAACGCGAAAGACGCGTGTGGTGTTTGCATTGGTCTTCGTCTCGCCGACGATCTGGCCGGCATTGTTGATCCCTAACGCGGACGCGAATGTGCTCGACGGATTGATCACGCCGAGGTCGGTGAAGTTGTAGACCGTTTGGGCTCGCGCCGAGGTTGCGCTACTCAGCGTTAGCGCCAGCAGTGGAAGAGCTGCCGATTTGTTAAGATGGATCATGGCTGCGAAGCCTCCTTGAGGAGATTTGTTGACGTTTCCATGGTAGCCATCAAACCTCCCCAAACTCTCCCGATAGGCCGTTCGCTAGAGAGACTTTCAAATAGTCGCCACAAAAGCAGATGGGAGAGCCGATACGGCTCTCCCACGTGGCGTAACCAGCTATATCTCGAAAGCTCGTGCGGGCATGTCACCACTCGTTGTATTCTTCCAGCGCGTATGCGACCATCGTCTCAAGAGGCATTGCCTGGCCTTCCTTCCAGCACCGCAACCAGTCCTCCTCGCCGACGGCGGCACGGCAGTGCCTCAGCAGCATGTCATAGTGTCCCTGAAGGTGCGGCGGCCTTGGAACGCCGGTAGATGTATGGAGTGAGTCGTGACCTGCCAGGAGCCGCACCGCCCGCTCAAACTGCTTTGATTCCGCGCCGATCCATGCGAAACCAAGAAAGATTCGAACCGTAGGGTAAGAACCCGGATCTCGTTCGAAACGAATAGTGAGCGCTTCTGAGAACCGGGGACGAGATCGTGCGACATCGCCTTGCTTACATGCGGCGAAACCGTAAAGCTCAAGTGTCTGCGCACGCCAATTGATGTCATTGATCTCGGAGCATGCAGCAAGCGCGCCTTCAAATGCCCGGTCCGCCGCATCATACTCCTCGACATCGACGAGGCTCGCGGCAAAGTTCGCGAGTGTGGGAGGTAGCCAGCGTCTGTGCCGCAGTTTGCGGCTGATTTCCAGCGCCTCTTCATAGCACCGACGTGCTTCAGCAAAATCGCCGCGCACTTTCGCCAGATAACCCAGTTCATGCAGTGTGTTGGCGATCCCCCACAGGTCCCCGACCTCGCGCAGCAGCTCCAGACTCTTCGTATGCAGTCGTCGCGCGTCGTTTGGCGCGCCCATGACCTGCCTGGCAGTTCCCTGGCGACTGAGCGCGAGTGCGATTCCGCGGTTATCGCCCAGCGTGCGGTAGATCGACAGCGCTTCGTCGATGCATGGCGCGGCAAGGTCGTGCTGCATCTGTTCGCCGTGGTGTGTGCCAAGGTAAAGCAGCAGTTTCGCAACCTCCTCAGTACGACCGAGCGCGCGATAGATGACGAGCGACTCTTCGAAGCGCTCCCTCTGAAAAGTCCAGTCGTCCGCAAAGACGCCTGCGGCCCAGAGCGCCTTTGCCCTCTCCGGACCAGGATTCGAGCATGAAGCCAGCATTTGGCGCATGCGCTCCCAGCTTGCAAATCCGTGAGCGCGGTCGTAAATGTAGAGCCCTAGCGCGCCGAACAGGCGCAGGCCGGTCGCCGCATCGTTGCATTCTGCCCATGTGAATGCCGTCTGCAGATTTTCGTACTCGGCATCCAGGCGATCGTGCCACGTCAACGATTCATCGCGCCACAGATACGGCTCAGCGTCCTCGGCCAGGGCGAGGTACATCGTGGCGTGACTGCGTCCCAATAGCAGTCGCTGCTCCTCGGACAGCTGTAGGTCACCGAACTCACGCAGTGTTTCAAGCATTCGGAATCGTATTCCCTGTTCGGTTCCAACGGACTGTATTAGCGAGCACTCTAGCAGCAGCGCCAAATAGTCCAGCGCGAGCGGCTCCTCACAAACCGCTTCGGCGGCGCCTGCTGTCCAGCCGCCGCGAAAGACGGACAGGCGGCAGAAGAACCGCTGCAGCGGCTGCGTGAGCAGTTTGTAACTCCAATCGACCGCCGCCATCAATGTACGCTGCCGCTCGGCGACCCCACGTTTGCGGCTCACGAGGAACTCAAATCGCCTCGACAAATGAGCCAGGATCTGAGCCGGAGTCAACACATTGGCGCGTGCGGCAGCAAGCTCGATAGCAAGCGGCAATCCCTCCAGGCGATCGCAGATCTCTGCTACGGCGGCTGCGTTTTTGTTTGTAACGCGAAAATCCGGTCTGGAGCTCTGTGCACGGTCCACAAACAGCTGAACGCTCTCGAACAGGCTCAGGCGTTCCGGCGTATCCACTCCGTTCGGAGTCGGGAGCGACGGAACCGCTTGCTCACGCTCGCCCTCAAGGCCAAGCAGCTGCCGGGACGTTACCAACGCCCGCAACGTCGGAACTCGATCGAGCAACTGATGAAGAATCTCCGCGCCGCCCTTGACGAGTTGTTCAAAGTTGTCCAGAATCAAGAGCGAAGCCTGTTTATCGAGGACGGAAACCGCCTGGCTCATGGGCTCGATGGTCGCGGCGCCTGGCAGTCCCATCGCATCGACAACCGCTCTTGGAATCGCACTCGGATCCGATATGTCGGCCAGAGGTACGAACCATATACCTCCCCGAAACCCCTCCGCAACCTTTTTCGCCGATTCAACTGCGAGGCGCGTCTTCGCTTATGCCGCCACGCGCATTGTCCGTCCGTAGGTCGGCGAGTCGAACGAATGCATTCGAGGTAGGAGAACCGATGGAGCGATCTCCACAACCGATAACACGGCTTCTTATCCAACCTGGCGAGGGAACCGCGACGCTAGTTGAGGGTATCGACCAGGCGACGTGGACCATCCATATTGTGATCTTCCGTTTTGATCGGCGAGAGATCGAAGTAGCCTTGAAACGCGCCGCGCGACGGGGGGTCTTTGTACACGCGCTCGTTGCGCATACGAGCGCCGGACAGGGCGGCGATATCACGCTGCGGAACCTCGAGTTGCGGATCCTGGCCGACGGTATCACGGTAACTCGAACGGCGTCCGACCTCATTCGCTATCACAGCAAGCTGATGGTCATCGATAGCGAAACTCTCTTTTTGCTTGCCTTTAACTACACGCATCTTGATATCGACCGGAGCCGCAGCTTCCGCATCTTAACACGTAGAAAGGACTGGATCGAAGAGGCGGAGAGGATGTTTGCGGCCGACACAATGCGCCAGCAATACATGCCGGAGTGTGATAGTTTTATCGTTAGCCCGATCAACTCGAGGAGACAGCTTATGGCGCTCCTGGCTTCAGAAAGACACCAACTGCTGATATACGACGATAAGCTCTCCGACCCGGAAGCGATGCGCCTGCTCGCGAACCAGGCGCGCGCCGGTCTCGACGTGCGAGTCATCGGAATCGCCGGGAAACGCGCGTCGGGTGTTAATACTGGTCGTCTGTCGATTCGACTCCACGCCCAGGCTATTGTTCGTGACGGCGAGCAGCTGTTTCTCGGCAGCCAAAGCCTGCGAACGTTGGAGCTGGATGCGCGGCGAGAGGTCGGCGTGATCACGGAGGAGTCTGACGTGATCCGCTCCGTTATCGAAACATTCGAGTCGGATTGGCGCAAGACTTATGATGTGCGGGGGCCCGCTCATGAGCTAATCGAAGAGCGTGAACTCGATGAGCACGCGGATATTGCCGTGGATCAGCCTCCCCATAGCCTTCCGCCGTCCATTACGGTGGAGCTGGTCAAATCCGCGGTCAAGGAGGCGATCAAGGACGCCATTCTCGATCGGATCGAGCCGGCAGACACTGTCGTCCCGCTCAAGGAGGCGGTTAGAGAGGCGGCCAAAGAGGCGCTTCGCGAACTCTCACAATAGTGGGACGATGGAGGCGCACCGCTGAACCCTCTCCCCCCGGCGGGAGAGGGTCGCGGTGAGGGGCGTTCGACGCTCAGTACCGGTAGCTGTCCGGCTTGTACGGTCCATCCAGGGATACCCCGATGTACTCCGCCTGCTTTGAAGTAAGTACCGTCAGCTTCGCGCCGATCTTGTCGAGGTGCAGGCGAGCCACCTCTTCGTCCAGGCGCTTCGGCAGGGTGTAGACCCCTACCTCGTACTTATCCCGGTTCGTCCAGAGGTCGATCTGAGCGAGCGTCTGGTTTGAGAAGCTGTTTGACATTACGAAACTCGGATGGCCCGTGGCACAGCCAAGATTCACGAGGCGGCCCTCAGCCAGCAGGAAGATGCATCTACCGTCCTGGAGAGTATACATGTCGACTTGCGGCTTGATGTTGGTCTTGACGACTCCGGGCGCGTTGTTCAGCCGGTCGACCTGAATCTCGTTGTCAAAGTGGCCGATGTTGCATACGATCGCCTGATCCTTCATCCTGGTCAGGTGATCCAGGGTCAGAATGTCGACGTTTCCCGTGCAAGTTACGTAGATGTCGGCGGTGCCGAGCGTCTCCTCGACCGTCGCGACCTGGTAACCCTCCATCGCCGCCTGCAGGGCATTGATCGGATCGACCTCGGTAAAAATCACCCGTGCGCCGATGTGCCGCAGAGACTGCGCCGACCCCTTGCCAACGTCGCCGTAACCGCAGACGACGGCGACCTTCCCGGAAACCATCACGTCGGTTGCCCGCTTGATACCGTCCACCAGCGACTCCCGGCATCCGTAGAGGTTGTCGAACTTCGACTTCGTAACGGAATCGTTGACGTTGATCGCTGGAACGAGCAGCTGGCCAAGCTCCTGCATTTTATACAGCCGGTGAACGCCAGTGGTCGTCTCTTCAGAAACGCCTCGCCACTGCGCCACGACATCGTGCCAGCGTCGTGGATTCTCCGCGTGAACGCGTTTTAGGAGTCCCTTGATCACGCTCTCTTCGTGGCTGTCTGAAGGACAGTTGACCCATTCGTCGTTGCCGTTCTCCAGGTCGTAGCCCTTGTGTATCAGCAGCGTTGCATCCCCGCCATCATCCACAATAAGCTGAGGGCCTTTTCCGCCGGGGAATGTCAGGGCCTGGTCGGTACACCACCAGTACTCCTCCAGCGTTTCGCCCTTCCAGGCGAAAACCGGAACTCCGGTTTCGGCGATGGCCGCGGCCGCATGGTCCTGCGTCGAAAAGATGTTGCAACTTGCCCAGCGCACGATGGCGCCAAGATCGACCAGCGTCTCGATCAGCACCGCGGTCTGGATGGTCATGTGAAGCGAGCCCATGACGCGTACGCCACTAAGCGGCCTCTCCGCGGAGTATTTGCGTCGAATGGCCATGAGACCGGGCATCTCGTGCTCGGCGACGGAAATCTCCTTGCGACCCCAGGCCGCGAGTGATAGATCGGCAACTTTGAATGCAACGGTAGCGGGTTGTTCTAATACGGAACTCATTTGTTTGCACCTCCGTTCAATATTATAACACAATCACCAATGAATCATGATGTATTGATTTACTATTTTTTCGGCTATACTCTGGATTATGCATATGCTGAGATGGCTGCGTCTTCTCGGGGACCCGGCGCGAATCCGCATTCTCAGGCTCTTAATGAAAGAGGAGCTGAGCGTGGTGGAGCTTCAGGAGATACTTGGTATGGGACAGAGCCGCATCTCGATGCAGCTTTCCCAGCTCCGGCAGGCTTCGCTCGTAGAAGTTCGGAAGTCTGGACAGCGGAGCATCTACCGGCTCGCCCTGCCCAGTGCGGATCAATCGATTGTGACTGACATTCTCGCGCGATCGACCGGGGAGATCCCCGAGGCTAACCTGGACGACGAGGGCCTTCAGCTCACAATCGAGAGGCGGAAGGACCATCTGCGCAACTACTTCGACGAGCTGGCAGGCCGCTTCGGACGCAACTACGTTCCAGGACGAAGCTGGAAGGCGCTCACCGAGGCACTTCTTCGACTTCTCCCACCGCTCGTCATCGCCGATCTCGGCGCCGGCGAGGGAACCCTCGCGCTCATGCTGGCGCGCAACGCCGAACGGGTCATTGCGGTGGACAGCTCCCGCAAGATGGTCGAGTACGGTAAGGACGTGGTGGAGCGCAACGGGATCACGAACCTGGAGTATCGACTCGGAGATATGGAAGAACTTCCGCTAAATGACAGAGAGGTCGATCTGGTCCTTGTCCACCAGGCGCTGCATCACGTGATCCATCCCGAAAGGGCACTTCAGGAGGCGCACCGCATCCTTCGGCCAGGCGGCCGAATCGTGCTGCTGGATCTCGTAAAGCACGATCTGGACGCCGCGCGCGACCTCTACGGCGACGTTTGGCTCGGTTTCTCCGAGGTTGAGCTGCGCCGCCTACTGCGGGAGGCGGAATTCGAGGAGATCGATGTCTCGATCGTGGATCGCGCCGAAGAGACGCCTCACTTCGAAACCATCATGGCGATCGGACGGAAACGTGTGTAAGGAAGGAATAGGCGTCACGTGACGGGAACTGGACGCAATCCTCAGCGCAAACAGGAGCTCCCATGCAGAGGCAGCCTGATTACGATCTCTTGTTGAAGGGCGGCCGCACCATCGACCCCGCCAACAGCCTGGATGGTCCCGCAGACGTTGCCGTGCGCAATGGCAGGATTGCCCGGGTCGACCGTGACATCGATCCCAGCTTGGCGGCTGTCGTCGCGGATGTGACCGGCGCCATTGTTACGCCGGGATTGATCGATATCCACATGCACGCCTACTACACCCGTGAGCCGGAAGGAATCTCCCTCATGCCCGATGCCCATTCGTTCCGATCGGGAGTGACCACGGTTGTGGATACCGGCACGGCGGGGGCTAAGCATTTCCTCCACTTTAAACGAACGGTAATCGACCGTGCAAAGACCCGCGTGCTCGCCTACATTAATATCGTGAAGTCCGGGATGGTTGGCCCATTCGAGCAGGACATTGAGGAGATGGACCCGGAGCTTGCGGCATCCGTGGTACTGGCCTACCCGGAGACCTGCCTGGGAATCAAGACAGCCCACTACTGGACGCACAAGCCCATCGACGCCGAACACCCGCCGTGGGCCGCCGTGGACAGATCCATTGAGGCGGGAAATCTTTGCAAGAAGCCGGTCATGTTCGACTTTTGGCCGCGCCCGGAGCGACCTTACGAAGAGCTCGTCATCGAGAAGATGCGACCCGGCGATATTCACACGCATGTTTATGCACAGCAGTTCCCCCTTCTCGACGCGAGCAAGAAGCCCCGTCCGTTCCTTTCCGAAGCGCGTCAGCGCGGTATCGTTTTCGATGTCGGGCACGGTCAGGCAAGCTTCTGGTTTCGCCAGGCGGCGCCGTGCATCGAGAACGGGTTCTGCCCCGACTCTATCAGCACCGATCTTCACACTGGAAATGTCAACGGACCCGTCGTCGACATGCTGACGACGATGTCCAAATTTTTGAACCTGGGCCTCTCTCTCCAGGAGGTCGTCTATCGCTTTACCGTCACACCCGCGAGAGAGATCGGGCGCCTGGAGCTGGGTACGCTCTCCGTGGGAGCTGACGCGGATGTCGCCGTTCTCGATCTTCAGGAGGGAGCGGTTGCGCTCGTGGACTGCGGCAAGGCGAAGCTGACGGGCACTAAGAGGCTGCGATGCCGCTTGACCGTCCGCGCCGGCAGCATCGTCTACAATCCCGATGGCCTAGCCCTTAAGGAGTGGCCCGACGCACCGCCGGAATACTGGACAATCCGCAGGTCGCTGATCAACCTTCCCGGCGCAAAGGAAACAGCTCCGTAGGGCGGAGGCTTGTCTCCCGCCGCCGAGCGACCGCTGCCCGAGCCGAGCTCTCGCTAACCGGCAAGCGAACGAGTGATGCGGTTCGGCCCAGTGGATCGGTTACCTCACGAAAGGTCCCGGCCCCGTTTCCCGTCGAACTTCGCTCTTCACCACAATCAGGATGCAATCCAATGGGAATCTATCAGGAACTGCAAATTCGCCCGATCATCAACGCCTACGCCACGCTGACGAAACTCGGAGGCTCGCTGATGCCGCCCGAAGTACTTGCTGCGATGTCTGAGGCCAGCCGGTCATTCGTGGACCTGCATGAGCTGCAGCGCCGGGTCGGCGACGAGATCGCTGCGCTCACGCACAACGAAGCCGCCTACGTCTGTTCAGGCGCCGCAGCGGGCCTGGCGATAGCGACCGCCGCATGTACCGCCGGAAGCGAACCGAACGCGATCGCCGCCCTTCCGTCACTCTCCGGCTTGAAAAATGAAGTTGTTATCCACCGCTCCCACCGCAATGGATACGATCACGCGGTGCGGACGGCTGGCGTCCGCGTAGTGGAGATTGGTTCCTCCGATGGTGCGACCACAAGCGACCTTGAGGGTGTGCTTTCGGATCGTACGGCGGCCATTTATTGGTTTCAGGGGGCTATGACGAGCGACTGCGACGTACCCCTTGCCGACGTGATCGCGGTTGGCCAGGCGCGTAAGATCCCGGTCATCGTCGATGCGGCTGCTCAGCTTCCACCGGCCAGCAACCTGTGGAGGTTCACTGAGATGGGCGCATCACTCGCGATCTTCAGCGGCGGCAAGGACCTATGCGGACCGCAGTCGAGCGGGCTGATTCTCGGACGGCGCGACCTGATCGAGCACTGCCGAGCGAACGCCAACCCGAATCACAGCATCGGCCGGCCCATGAAGGTAGGCAAGGAGGAGATGATCGGCCTGCTCGCAGCCGTCCGGCGCTACTTAACACTGGACCATCAGGCGCGCGAGGACTGGTGCGAGCAGGTTGTATCCGATTGGAATGAGGCGCTCAATCGTGTACCAGGTGTCAGCGCACGGCGCGACTTCCCAAACGAGGCAGGACAGCCGCTACCACGCACTCTGGTAGCGATACAGCCTCATGAGGCGCGAATCGATCGTGATGCGGTGGTCGCGAAGCTCTCAGACGGCGACCCCATCATCGCAGTTGCGCCAACCGGTCCGCACTCGATCTACCTCAATCCGATGACGCTCGTGCCGGGTGAGGAGAGAATCGTCCGGGACCGCCTGCTGGAGATATTGACCCCGCCCGATTCGCTCCGGCACTAAGCGCTATGTGCGGTCGCCTCGCTGCAGCAGCCCCACGCTGTAGAACTCGTACGAGGCCGCCTGGTCCGGAACATCGACGACGTGTACCGTAAACCGCGCCGGCACTCCGTTGTCCGGCATCGTCTCGGCGAAGAAAGTCGAGTAGCTCCGCGCATAGGCCTCGCGCAGCCTCTTGATCTCGTTAGCGTAGCCGACGGGGTCGACCAGCGGGTTCGGCTCCTTGGGCTGGCAGCCGAACGCATGGACCTCCAGGAAATCGATATCCTTGAGTGATTCACAAATGCCTGCCTCAATCAGCCACTTTTCCCAGCACTGGAACACAAGTGGGATCTCTTTGTCCGGATCCATTCGCGTCACGGTGTCGAGCTTGAGTACTCCCGTAGCTGAGTGGCCGCCCGTTAGACCGGCGAAATAGATCTTAAGATCGCCGTCCGCCTGCTCCTCCGTCACCAGAGCGGAGAGCACCGGGCGATCGCCGCCGTAATAGTAGGTAACCTTACCGCGTTTCTTGACCTTGAATGCCATCCTCGTTCCTCCCCGTTCAGTTTCCGGAATCATTCCCGCGCTGTGCCGACGCCCTCAAATGCATCGATCAATATCCGAGGGTCACGGCAACTCCATACTGGAGCTGCTGCGTTGCCCAGTGTGCGCACGAGTGCACGAGGCGATCGGATAGAGGTACGGAAGTCTCCATGGCGACCAGCAGCGACTCACTGCCGAGGGCGGACGTCAGGAACCACAAAGGCCGCAGTCCCTCGTACAGGACCCGAAGGCAATCCATCGATTCATATGCAGTCCATTCCGCGAGATACTGGTCTCGGAGAGCCTCGTAGGCGCCGGGCACGGATGGCATCCAGTCGTCCGCCGACAGCAGTTCGATAACGTCAAAGAAGGGATGCGAGACATGCGCGGCCGCCCAGTCGAAGAAGAGGCTACGTCCACCGGACCGGAAAACGTTCATTCCGTGAAAGTCGCCATGCGCAAGCGCATCCGCGGGATCGCCTGAGGACCCGCAGAGCTCCCCGATCGCCGGAAGAAGCACCCGCAGCCGGGTAGCGTCATAGTCAACATGGTTCGTGGGAAGGCCCGACAGGAGCTTTGCGTGTGACGCAAACAGGTGGGCGGCGAGGTCCGGCAGACGCTCCAACCGACGATCTTCGTAGCCGTCGGCCAGATACCGGTTTGCAACTGCTCCAGCCCCCTGCTGGAACCGCGCGTAGTCACGAAGTGCAGCGCCCCACTCACCTATGTCACGGGACTGCTCGAGCGATCTGCCCTGCATGTCCTCCGTCAGCACCCACGATCGTTCCACATCGATCGCGATGGCGCCAGGCACGCCATCCGGTTTCGAGTCCCGCCACCGGGCAGCAAGGGCAACCTCCTGGGCAGCGTACGGCGGCGACGCCTTGAAGTAGCGATCGCCTTTCGTTGTCGGGACGCGCCACACGGTCGAAAGGTACCAGCTCTTTAGCTGCTCGGGCCTACCTAGAGGGACCCGCTTGTTATCGCTGAGGGCGTCCGTTATCCATTCGAGGGCCTGCGCAGCCCAGCCCGGCTGCCACCAGGGCAGCAATACCCTCTGCGTCGCCTGTTCGCAAAACCAGGTTTCAATGATCGCGGCCTCGAAGTCGGATACTCGCCAGGCCGATAGCGCCTCACAGTCAAGCCACCGGTAATTCTCGTCCGGCTCCCAGTCGTGACCGCAATTCTCGATCGTGCACACGAGAAGTGGCGACTCCGGTCGCCGATAACAGTGCATGGAGTGGAGCATTCGAACATCCACGCCCCACTGCTTATGCACCTCGCCATTCACAAGCTGGGCATCCAGAATGTCCGATCCCTGCGGAACACGTATGGTTGGAAGCGAAGCCTGCCCGCTGTCGACGAACATTAACAGGCCGTTACCATCCGGTTGGCGCATCAGAATGTGGAACCTGCCATCGCTGTTCGCCATTCGTCCTCTCCGGCTGGGCTGCCCTGGTCGCGTTCAAGCGCTGCGACTACAAGGCTATTGCGCAGTCGAGCGCGGCGCGGCAGCAGGCGTTGTGGCTAAGACGAGCGCGGATGTCGCCCAGCCGGTCGCGGCCATGGAGATGAACTGATCCTTGCCGTGCGGAAAACCGCTCTCGAAGTAGGGCTGAAACGGCTTGCTTCTCGATACGACGTGCCACGAGCCATCGGCTAGCTGGCCGTCCAGGAGGTAACCGACGCCCCTCTCGCAGGCTCCATCGCTCGGGTTCAGGCGGCCCGTGAGAAGCAGGATCGTCACGGCGGAGCCGGTCGCGTAGGCGTCGCTCTTCGCGGCGGGCAGCTGTGCCCACCCGCCATCATCGCGTTGTAGCGCCTTAAGATCCTCCGCCGCCTTGTCCAAAACGGTATCGCCCGCTCCAGCCTCCTTCAGGCCCCAGAGCCGGAAGACGCAGTCCTCCGTGTCCTTCGGCTGTGCACTCTCCAGCCATTCCCGAGCACGCTGGATCCGGGCCTCGACAGCCAGCTTGTCCTCCACCCTGCCAAAGGTGTTCAATCCGCGGACCGCCAGGAGGGTGTCCGTAAAGTCGCTGAACTCGGCGGGAGGCCGACTAGAACTGCAATGCCAGAACCCGTGATCCTTGTCACTCTGCATCAGGAAGCCTGCGACGGCGGCCGTGACCTCATCGCGCCTCGCGCCCGCCGACTGGAGGGCAAGCAGCGCGTATCCCGCACGCGTTACCCCTCCCGGCTGGCCCTTGCCCGCCTTGTAGCTCGCCAGATCGAGCCGCAGGTCAGCCGCGGTATGGCGAACAATCGCGGCGAGCGCCGTCTTGTCTACTGCGTAACCGCGAGATCGCGCGAGAGAGAGTGCAAGCGATGGCACGCCTTGATGATGGCAGGAAAAGCAGCTCGCATGCCGTGGGTACTCCTGCAAGCTCTTCTGCATGAGAGCCAATGACTGATTTGCAGCGTCGCGAACCTTCGCATTCGTCCCGCGATCAACGACGCGGACCACACCTTGCTCGACCGGCGGGGGAGCCGATGATCGTCCTGCCGCGTTATGGCCGCCAATTTCGGCCAGGGCCCCCGTACCGGCAGCCAAAACGATCGCCGCAACTGCTGGCGCAAAGACAAATGTCCGGATACGCATGACGCCCCACTCCTCGACTCGATCGTTTGATGCCGAGCAACAGACCCTGTATGACGGCCCAATGCTTGAACCTGGCAATTGTTCGTGTAGCGGCGATTATTGGTCTGAGCGCACTCGATCGAACCATCACGATGTGACTTGTTTCGAGCACGAACAGACAACAGCCGTCCCGCTCAGAAGACGTTGCGTGATTATACCCGGCTTCCCGATCGACGAGAGACCATAGCGACATACAGTACCACACTCACAGGGTCGTAAAAAAAACTCCGTCGGAAGCGAACATAGTTTTTGGCATCGGCGTCCAACAGATAGTCTACCAGGCTTCGTACGTCCCCGAAGGGACTCTATCGGGAATCGGAGGTTGTAATGGTTGACAGAGTGCTCAAGCACGTAAAGGGTCTTAACGGCACGATCGAGCTGCTAGAAGACCGGATTAGAATTCGCCGCGACGGCTGGACGTCATACCTGTACGGTCAGCGACATCATGAGGAGGAGCTCTCTCTGGCCCATATCGGTCGAATCGAGCTCAAGAAGACTGCCGGCGGGTTGGCGGGATACATGGCCTTCAATGGTGGTACCGACCCGGACTGCCTCGAGGATCTCTGTGTCTCCTATCTTCAGCCTCAAGAGCATGCATTCGAAGAGCTCCGCCGCGATATCGATGAGCAGCGCGACCGGTATCTAATGTCGCCTAAGTACCAGAATTCGCAGTTATTTGTCAGTAGTGCGTGAAGGCGTTGGGGTCCAAAATGGAACGACTACGCTGCCGCTCGACCTTAATTGCCGAGCGGCCATTACTTTGAAGAAGGAGTAGTAGACGCTCACGCAGTGCTGGGTTAAAGGGACCAAGTTCGCCGTTCGAGTTGGTTGCGATGCACTCCTTTTCAACTGGGACGATACCACGCACGAGAGCGCGTTACACAGAAAGAGGAAATAGCTCACGCAGTTCCGCCTCGCCCGGAACACGTCCGTACTCGCAAATCTGGAACGCTTCGGCATATTGCGTTGCGTTCGGCCCGAACCACTTTTCAAGGCAGTCCGCCGCGTTCTGTCGACGCCAAGCCCCGCGCGCCCGCATCTGCTCCACCATCATGTTCCTTCGCGCCGCGGTATCGCTTGGCGGAGGAACCGAATCGAGCCGCTCGGCATTGTAAGGCAGCCACTCGAAGACCTGCGACTCGTGCGCCGCGGCCATATCTGCCTTCCGCTCTAACACGTCGTCGATGGGGACCGCGATGTCGGCTCGAAACGGCGCCGCATCGCGGAAATCGTCGTACCAGTAGGCGAATACTGGCATCCGGTCCAGGTGGCGAGTGTCCGGGCAAAGCAGCGGAACGGTCAGCATATAGGTCGCATCGAGAACCATCTGCGACGCATAGCGGTGGTCCCGGTGATAGTCCTGCGGCCGGTTGAACAGTACGAGGTCCGGTCCCTGCCCCGGCTCACCGCACCTGCGAATACAGCGCACCAGCGCCTCCGTCGTCTTCTGCGTGACGTAAACTTCGCCATCCGGCACGTCTAACGTCTCATAAGTTGCGCCTATCACGGCGGCCGCTGCTGTCGCTTCGGCAAATCGCCGCGTGGCGAGAGCCGAGGGGTCGTCCATATACTCCTGATAGAAGTGGCCCTTATTGCCATTGGTCACGGAAACGAAATGGACGTCGTCGCCTCTGGCCCTGCATCTCGCGGCGGTGCCGCCTACGCTGAACTCGTTGTCGTCCGGATGCGCCCCGATGCACAATACATGGCGCTTCGCCATTTTCGTCCTCCAGATCAAGTTATTCCGGGCTTCCGCGAACATGCTACAAGGAATCGTATGGCCTTCACGGTGAAACTAGACTGACCCGTCCCGGTTATCGTCGGTTCGTACAACGACGAACGAATTCCTCCCGGCAACCGCTGACTTATGATGATCGGAGACAACGCCGTGATTGACGACCTGCACTCTGCCCTGCAGTCCAACTTCGGCCACGACGCGTTTCGATCTCATCAAGAGGAGATCATCCGGCAGGTGATCGCCGGCCAGGATACTCTCGGTGTCCTTCCAACCGGCGCCGGCAAATCTCTCTGCTATCAGCTTCCAGCACTGCTGCTGCCGCGGCCAACCCTCGTCATCTCACCGCTGATAGCGCTCATGCAGGATCAGCTCGATGGCCTGCCGCCTGCCATCTATTCGAGCTCAACCCTCATCAATAGCAGCCTTGATCAAGCGGAGGTCAATCGTCGTATCCTCGGTATCGAAACGGGCGTTTACCGTCTGATCTACGCGGCGCCAGAACGGCTCCGGCAAGAGGAGTTTCTGCGCCTGCTTCAGCGCCTCGAGCCCTCGCTCGTTGTCGTGGACGAGGCACACTGTGTCAGTGTTTGGGGCCACGATTTTAGGCCGGACTACCTCTTTATCCGTAAGGCGATTCAGCTTCTCCAGGAGACCGGGGCGCCGCCGATACTTCTCGCTCTGACGGCCACCGCAACATCGGCCATGCAGGTCGAGATTGCTGACCAGTTGGGGCGCAGGCTCCAGCCGATTACCGCCTCGGTGTTCCGGCCGAATCTACGACTCGAGGTCTTTCCTTGTGCGAACGCCGATGAAAAGATGCGACGTCTCGCCACGGTATGCAGGGATACCCCGGGCGCGGGAATTGTCTACGCCAACTCCCGAGACAGATGCGAGAGGCTGGCACTGTTCTTGTCTACTCAGGGAGTCAAGGCATCATTCTAT
>JBBQVV010000069.1:0-20359 GCA_038211235.1 Chthonomonadales bacterium
CGTAATGGCCTTCAACTTCTTCGGCGACGCCCTTCGAGACGCGCTCGATCCGAGGTTGAGGGAGTAGATCGTTCCAGGTTACCGGCGCTGGGCGGCGGCCAGATCCGCCACTTCACCGTGGTCACGGGCAGCATTAGGTACTCGCCAATCTGCTGTACGGGCCACTCCTCGTAGTAACGCAGGCGCAGCGGGAGTCGAATCCACTGGTAGAAACGCGGTGCCGGTGGCATAAATTCGCTAGCGGGGGAGAGTGGGCTAATCGTCGTCGATCTCGCTGGATCGTATTCGGAGCGTTCAGCGTCGCCGGACTCAAGTGAACCGTTCGAAGTGTGACGGGCAGGTCCTGGCGGACCAGAGAGTGGGTCGGGGTTATTTGAGATCCGGGCCAAGAAGAGTTTTGTAGCGGATACGGTAGGCGGCGGCCCTCGGCTCGTCCGGCATGTCAACCTGAAAGGCGGTCTCCTGGCCAGGAGCAACGCGGTCGCGCTCGACAAGCGCGCTGCCGCTTCGGACAATACGCCCGTCCCTATCCATTAGATCGACGACGGCCTCCAGTCGATCAAGCGGTCGTGACGTACCGTTGGCTAGCCGCCCGGTTACCGCGACGAATCCAAGTTTTCGGATGACCTTCGGAGCCGCGGACGGCACCGTTGCCCCTCCGGAGATCGATTCCAACCTCAAGGATGGCGCCAGGCCGTCGTTCAGGAAGAGCCTGGAGATGCCGACCACGCTTGCCATGAAGAGTGCGCTTCCAAGCAGCGTCAGTGCCGCCAATCGCACAAAATATCCGCGCCGCGGAGTCGGCCGCGCAACGCTTTTTTCTGCCTGCTCCTCTATAACGGGTGGTATTGCGAGCACATCCCAGCGTAACGGATAGCCCATCGTGGGTACTCCTGTTTGGTTGACGCCGCTCTCTTAGTGGACTTAATTCTAGCGTACCAGGCGGCGGGACGCCGCTTCCACCGGGCTGGGCCGCTCTATTAACAGACGTAATTCTGTCTGTTCATCGATAATATCACAATTAGTAAAAGAAAGTCAACCCCATTGTGTATCCGACCGGGCGTTCGCCATCCACTTGACGTAAATCCAGCGGTCACGGTTCCATTTGTATTCGGCGCAAGATGGAGCGTAAAGTTACCCTTAAGCGTATGCGAATTAGACGTGACAGGCACAAGATGGAGCGATGAAAACTCCCCTTTCGTTACGTGTAATGAAAGGGGAGCTGGCTAGGGCAGGCGCTCAACTCGATCGACCGGACTAATGGATTCGGGCCGCGGGCGGTACCACATCGGCAATCGGTCGTGGCGCCGACGCCGGTCGAGATCGCCGAGGCGGCTTTGCTCCGGACGGATGCTCTTCGGATCGCGTTGGTGTCCGCGAAGGATCGCTTTCGGAACCCGATTTGACTGCTTCCGCGGCCATCGCCGGCTCCAGGGCCATGTCAAGAACCTGTCGCACGTCCGTTACAAACTCGATACGCACTTCCTTCCGGACCTCTTCCGGCAGATCTTCGAGTACATCCTTCCTGTTGCGCTCCGGCACGACAATGGTTTTGATTCCGGCTCGGCGCGCACCGAGAGCCTTTTCCTTGATACCGCCGATAGGAAGGACGCGACCGGATAGAGTCACCTCTCCCGTCATCGCAAGTAGTGGCTTTACCATGCGGCCGCTGAACAGGGATGCTAGAGCGGTCGTCATCGTGATGCCCGCCGACGGGCCGTCCTTCGGTATCGCTCCGGCAGGCACATGGATGTGGATATCGTGCTTCTCATAGAAGTCCGCCGGTGCGCCGATATCAGCCGCATGTGATCGAACGTACGAGAGCGCGGCCTGTGCCGACTCCTTCATCACGTCGCCAAGCTGCCCGGTAATGGTAAGCGTGGATGGCCGGTTCAGAGGACTGGGAGTCGCCGCTGCCTCGATGAAAATGATGTCGCCACCCATCGGCGTCCAGACCAGCCCTGTGGCGACGCCCGGTCGATCCACTCGCTCAAGCGCCTCTTCGTTCTCGAAACGGGGGGCCCCGAGGTACTCCATGATGGTCTCGGGCGTGACGGTCAGGCTCTCCATCTTGCCTTCGGCGAAGCCGCGGGTCGCCTTCCGGCACACTGCCGCGATTTCGCGCTCGAGATTTCGTACGCCGGCTTCCCGCGTGTAACCCCGCACCAGCAGTGGCAGAGATCCCGGACCAAATGTTAGCTTGCCGGTGATGCCATGCTCGTCCACCTGCTTCGGCACGAGATGCCGCTCAGCGATGGCAACCTTCTCCTCCTCCGTGTAGCCGGCGATTTCGATGATCTCCATGCGATCTCGCAGCGGCGGCATGATCGTGTCCAGGACGTTCGCGGTCGTAACGAACAGCACTCGCGAAAGATCGAACGGAACGTCCAGGTAGTGGTCTCGGAAAGTAGTGTTCTGTTCCGGATCTAGCACCTCCAGCAGTGCGCTGGACGGATCGCCCCGGAAATCGGCGGTAACCTTGTCGACTTCGTCCATCATGAAGACCGGGTTGTTGGTTTCAGCCCGCTTGATACCCTGAACGATCTGGCCCGGGAGCGCTCCTATATAGGTACGCCTGTGACCGCGGATCTCGGCCTCGTCGCGCACTCCTCCAAGGGAGATTCGCACGAACTTTCTTCCCATCGCCTTTGCAATCGATCGTCCGAGCGAGGTCTTGCCGACACCTGGAGGCCCCGCGAAGCAGAGAATTGGCTGTCGCGCCGTCCCGTCCTGCTTGAACTTGCGAACGGACAGGTATTCCAGAATGCGGTCCTTGACCTTCTCCAGCCCGTAATGGTCCGCGTCCAGGACCTCCTTGACCGACGCGATCTCCAGGTTGTCCTGGCTGGATACCTGCCACGGCATCGCCACCATCCAGTCCAGATAGGTGCGCGCAACGTTAAACTCCGGGGCGGCTGGGTTCATCCGACTCAGGCGGTCCAGCTCTCGCTCGGCCTCCTTGCGAGCCTCCTCGGGCATGCCGGACTGAGTGATCTTCTCTCGAAGCTCATCGACCTCCTGGGTACGGTCGTCGCCTTCGCCCAGCTCCTTTTGAATCTGACGCATATGCTCGCGAAGATAGTATTCGCGCTGTGTCTTTCCAAGCTCCTGGGCCACCTCGGACTGAAGCCGCGTCCCGAGTTCGAGCACCTGGACCTCACGTGACAGTAGCTCCAATAACCGCTTCATTCGTTCGCGTAGGTCGACGGTTTCCAGGATCTCCTGGCGCTCTTGAAAGGTCAATCGAGGCATCTGCGCGGCAATCAGGTCCGTCAGCACATGCGGGTCCTGCACGTTTCCCGGCATACTCTGCATCTCGTCCGGCAGGTCCGGCGAGAGCTGAACGATCCGGCCAAACATCTCCCCGATCTTGCGCTTCAGGGCCTCGACCTCAAGCTTGTCCTCTTCGGCGATGACAGGCTCTTCGATCGGGCGAATCTTGACTCGCATATACGGCGTGGTCTGGACAGCCTCGAGGATCTCGAACCGCTGGATGCCCTGGACGATCAGTTTGATGCCCTCCGGCACCTGCGCCATCATGCGGATCGCGACCACGGTACCGATTCGATACACGTCATCCAGCGTCGGATTCTCAACCGTCGGATCCTTCATGCAGGCGACGCCGATCAGTCGATTGCCTCCGCTCGTAGACTCATTTACGAGGCGAATCGAGTTCTCGCGTCCGACTCCAAGTGGCGCCACAAGCACCGGAACAATAACCACTTCGCGCAATGGAAGGAGGTTGATCTCCGTGGGAATTTGCGGCTTGCCTTCGCCCAGCTCGTCGACCAGCGGAAGCCCGGCGGCCTCAACCGTAATTCCAGTGCCCTCGGCCACCTCCGCAGGCGGCGTGGATTCAGGCACCTGTGCTGTTTTCTTCTTAGCCATTAGTGTCTCACGTTCTCTCTATTATGTGACGGCGCGTCGGCCGGATCGGATCGTTGGAATGAAAGTTGGACGCTGTGTGAGCTTCTATTCGTTCGTCACCGGTATCGTGCGCTTTTCGGGCATCTCGCCGGCTCGCTTCAGCAGCCTGACGATCAAGAATCCGTCCCGATAGACCGCGTGGATGCGGTCGCGGTCAAGGCGAAGATTGCCTGGCAGTTGGATCTCCCGCTGGAATCCACCGTAGTAGATTTCGAGATGATAACACCGAACCCGATCTAGACGGTCTTCCTGGCTCTCCAGTCGCTCGCCCTCTATAGTAAGGTATCGGTCATCGGCCGACAGCTCAATATTCAGCTTTTCCGGGCGCACCCCCGCAAGTTCTAGTTTTACGATCAGGCTGTCCGACGTCTCGTATAGGTCCAGTCCTGGATGGAACATTACGCCGGGCATTGCCGCGCCCGTGGTGGTGCGAATATCTTGTTCGAGCTGCCGAAACATGTCGAACGGATTGAAATCTCGACTCGCCATCATTACGTTCCTTCAGTCCCGGTTCATCCGGCTGCCCCTATCATCCGCAAAAGGATCGTGGCAAAGATAGTCCGCAGGTCAACCGAAACAGACTGATATTGTGTAGGTCCATCATCTTACTTGCGCGTACTACACTCATACATAGTTATGATACAGATGTATTCTTTGAGAAGTTCCACAATAGTTAGTTGAAGTCGCCGACTGTTAGGTTCAGTGCCGCCCCAGGCTTCAGCGTTGTGGACCTGTCGCCGCCCTGACTGGCGCGAACTGCCACGCC
Source organism: Chthonomonadales bacterium (assembly GCA_038211235.1). Classification (GTDB taxonomy): domain Bacteria; phylum Armatimonadota; class Chthonomonadetes; order Chthonomonadales; family Chthonomonadaceae; genus DATGJU01. The sequence continues at coordinate 4,694 of JBBQVV010000069.1, forward strand.
GGCCAGCTCCACTGGACCTACAGCCTCACCCAGAATGAACGAGATACGTGTATGTGAGGGCTGCGAACCGCCTGTCGTGAACGGCAGTATAAACTTTTGCCACCTGGGGCTCAACTTGACACTAACAGCGAGTCCAACGGGCTGCCAATTCGGCCGATCCCGAAGCACGTCGAGGTGAAGAGGCCGGGTTCGGTCGGACATCGCCCAGAACGACAGCATATATGGCTGACGGTCCTTCAGATCCACACCGGATTGGTAACACTGAACGTTCCAATTCTGCTTACCGATGGCCTGGACGTCGAAATGCGCCGACCGGCCCGTAACTCCGGGAGGAAGCGCCGGTGCATCCGAGATTCGCATCGCGCCCCTGCCTGGCGCCGTCGTCTCCATGATCCAGCCTTTTCCGCCCTGCGTGAAGTCTGAATTCTGCACCAGGTTTGGACCTACATTCGGAGATGTAACAACGGCGGGCCTGCTGACGTCGAGGACGGGCAGTCGCGCCACGGTCCCCTGGCTAACGTTAATGACCCTGAGTTGGGCGCCCGGATGGTTGAACGCAGCCGGTATACTCACGCTGATGATGCCGTAGCGAGAGGCGCGCGGTAGCGACTTCATCCGGGCCGCGCGGTTGTCGCCGAAGACAAACCAGTACCGAAACCGGCCGCTCAGTCCACTGCCGAGCCGCACCTGCATCCTTCCCCACCGCGCAGGGCCCATCGGGCGCCTGTCTGTTTGCGGTGCGGCCTGAGGCAAAGATACGATTGCCGTCTGCGCTTCGGGCACGGCTACACCGGGATTCGGTTGAGACTCGGCCGCGGCAGGCTCGTGGCGGGCGGGTGCAATATGGACCGCAGGTTTGTCGCGACCGCGGACGGTATTCAGTGGCGACAGCCGGTAACCGGCGTAGATAATGGCGCCACTTCCGATACAGGCGAGCACCACCATCGCGGCGCTCGGCCGTCCGGAGCGCGGCCCAGGCGGCCGCGTGACTCTTGCAACTCCACGCTTTGGCTGGGAGCTTTCACGGAGCCTTCGGATCGAATCATCCACGCGCTTCCAGTCGCGTTCCGAAACCCCAGACCGATCTTCCGGTCCCGGCGAGCCCGCCGCAGCCGGTTCGATCGTCGCGATGTCTACGGGCGCGGATACGTCATCGGCCGGCGGCTCGCCTGGCGGATCTACGGCAGCCGCGGCCTCAACGTACTCGGACATGGCGCCGTTGGGAACGGCAGCGGATGCGAGTGGCTCGGACGCCGTGCTCCGAGGGATTCTCTGCCGGACCAACGCCAGGTTGTAACGAGCATCCTTGTTGTCCGGCTGGAGCTGCAGCGTCTTCTCCCATTCGGTAATCGCGCCGTCGTAGTCGCCTAACTGCGCGTCCGACATGCCGAGGCCGTAGTGCGCCTCCGCGTTATCCGGCTTAATATCGAGCACGCGTTTGAACAGGTCACGCGCCTCCGTCCAGCGACCCTCCTCCGTATACACGATACCGATATTTGCCAGGGCGTACGGATTGTCCGGCTGAAGGTCCAGCACTTTCTGCCACTCGACGACGGCTTCGCCATACGTTCCCGCCTGGCATAGATCTACCCCGCGCCGGAAGTGCGACTCCGCCTCGCCGGCTCGGTTGCGTTCGTCCTCTGACTCGGGAGCTGCCTCCTGCTGCCCGCAAGCATCCGTCGTCCCATTCCGGCTGACGTCCAGCATCGTGGGCGACGACTTGTGCTGTAGCCCCGGCAAGAGACTGCGCTCGCGAAGCGCCGCTTCCAATCTCTCCAGACGCTCGTTTGTGCGCGTAAGCTGTTCGACAAGACGCGCGGTTATATCAGAGTCGGATTGCGGCTGCAATTCCGGCATGAGATCCTCCGAAGATAGCAAGGAGTAACATCCAATCGTTACGCGAGATTCATTGAGGAGACGTCGTATTCCTGCTCGCCACTCAGGCTAGCCTGAGTGGCGAGGATAATTAAACGAACAGAACTTTTCAAACGAGTGTGGCGTCCTATTGGCGCGCGTGGGGCCAACGCTGGCCACGGGTGTTATGCGGGAAAACTGCGCCTGGCCATGGATGTCTTGCGTTCCTCACGTGCTAATGGCCAGGACGGACCCGTTGCGAGCCGATTCCGTGGTCTTGCGGCTGCTCTCCACTCTTATCGCGAGGCAGCCAGGCCCCCTTACTTTCTGTTGAGTGCGAAGTGGCGGCCGCGCCGCTCGGGTGGACGCGCAACAGAACCCACGTCGCCAAACCACTGTTACGCTCGGAGATCTGCTCCGCCTCCCAGTTCGCGGCATCCAGCTCCGGTTTCAGCTCGGTTACGACCGTCGACCTCAGAGTAATCACATCCGCGGCAGGCGATTTCAGGTCAATGTACCGCCGCAAGAACGGCAGGAGCGGCGATTCCTTGCGCTCTAAGGGCGAGTAATCCGCGCCGTAGTAGAGCATGCTGGGCCGCCGGTCACCAAAGTCATAGTAGACGATGGGCAGTCCCTTCCTGGCGTCCTGGCGAGCCATTGCGGCAAGATCCTGGTACGGGCCGAAGATCCAGCGATTCGCGATCTCATAGCCGGGCCCCACAATCATGCCTGTCAGGAGCGCCATCGTCACCGCCAGCCCTGCGATCCCTGTGGACGCACTTCTCGTTTGCGCTCGCCAGATCAACAACAAGGCGACAAGACAGCCAACGCTTAACGTGATAGTCGCGCATTGGGCCAGGCGAGCTGCGTCCGTCGGCATCACCGGTCGGGACCTCGTGAAGAGTGGAATCAGAAGTGTCGTAATGGCGAGCAGAACGGCGGTTACCAGTGCGGCGATCACACCTGCATGCAGCGCCTTTGGAGACTGGCGCCGACCGTTCCCGCAGACCCGACGGTCGAGCCAATTGCCGATCAGCAGCGCGGCCGCGGGATAGACGGGAACAATATAGGTCGGAAGCTTCGCGGCGCTCGCCGAGAAGAACAGGAATATTGTCCAGAACCAGCAGAGGAGAAACACGTGCAACGTATACGTGGGAGGAGATCGACCTTCGTACTGCTCGTTTACGTCGCCGTGTGTTCCGGACGCCGTAGCGGTCGCCGTCTCTGGTAATGGCAAGGCAGCGTTGTCCTCACCGGTACCCGTCGTGCCTGCTCTCCGCCTGAACGCTGCAGGCGCAAAGCAGGCCCAGGGGAAGAATCCGATCAAGAAATACGCTAAATAGGTCGGCGGAGGGGCGTTGTGGTGTATATCCTTGCCCTTGAATCGCCCGACGTGCTGAACGATGACGTACTCCTGCACCCAGTTACGACCATTGAGATCGAGACCGCCGGCCTTCCAGATCGCGACGTGCCAGGGAATGGTCAGGCAGAGAAACAGCGTGATTCCAATGGCGTGCCGTGCGGCCATTCCTCGTTTTGGCGTCCTGATTGGCGGCAGTCGTCTACCCCGGCGCTCAAGGATCCAGATTGTAAGACGATAGCAGCCGACCACCAGGGCTGGCAACAGCAGGCCAACGAGGCCTTTCGTCAGGATTGCAAGAGCGCACGACAGCCAGAACAGAACGGCGCTGCCCTCGACGTATGCAATCATGGCAATGAGGAACCAGAGCACGAGCAGCGCGTCGGTCGTCATCTGGCGCGCGTCCAGAATAGTCAGCGGCGCAGTGCTGTAGACGAGTCCGGCAAGAAGTCCTGCCCGCCTGCCGAACCAGCGTCGGCCGATCCATACCACCAGTGCTGTCGCGATCAGAGATGCTGCGGCTACCGGTATACGGCCGGATCGCTCGGAGATTCCGAAGGCTCGCATGCTGGCTGCGCTTAGCCAGTAGACGAGGATCGGCTTCTCGAAGAACGGAACAAATCGTTCGTTCGGCCGCTCGTGCGGACGGGAGTTCAGGCGCGGCGTGACCCAGTCACCGCTGAGAGCCATGTTCCGGGCGCAAGTGATATAGAGGCCCTCATCGAGGTCGAAGAGCCGGGCCGCCCCCAGTCGCCAGAAGAACAGGAATAGACACAAAGCCAGAAGCGCGATCTCGGCTCGTCTGGCTGCGGCGATACCGCGGATCGAGTGAAAGTGTGGAGTTAGCATCATCGGACCGGTTCGGAAGTCTATCCGCCCTCAGGAACGGGCGAATAGTCGTTCTTGCCGTCTGTTCGATCCTTGCCACGGAGTAGGTAGGTGGAATGGCTCTTGTTCCAGCCTTCACGATGCAGCACCACATTTGCAGGCATGTAGCGCATGGTATATCCGCAGCGTCGCGTTTCGGAGTTGTTCGGGTTGGAGCCGTGAATGGTCCATGCGTCGTGAAAGCTGCACTCTCCCACGGCAAGATTCAGGTTCACCGTCCGGTTTTCGTCAATAAGCTCGGGTGGAATGCGAGCGTTGAACACATTCGTCGCGCCGTCAACCGGCTGGTATGCATCGATATGCGCCTGAAATTTGCGATGCGACCCTGCTATGACGCGCATGCAGCCGTTTTCAACGGTCGACTCATCGACGGCTAGCCACATCGTGATCACGTCCATCGGTTCGAGACGCTTGTTCCAGTAGGCGCCGTCCGTATGCCAGGGCACGGCCAGTCCGTTGCCTCGTGGCTTCGCGATGAAGTGACTGGACCAGAGCACGATATCCGGACCGATGAAGTCCTCGATTACATCGAGAACTCGTTCGTCCGCGAGGTACCGAAATAGCCAGGGATCCGTAAAGTGAGGCACATCCATCGATTCCGGGCGCTTCCCTTCCGGCAGCGCCGCGATCATCTCATCGACATGGGTTCGGAGACGATCCATCTCCTGTTGCGTAAAGATGCGTCCGAACTTCAAGTAGCCCTGTTCTCGATAGAAGGTAGTCTGCTCTGGAGTCGCATGACGCACGGTCGCGTCCTCGCTCCAGGTACTCGTGTCCGCCAACGCTGTTCCCATAAGTCTCCTCGGTTTCGGATGGTACCGAATACTTGTAGCACATTAATCAGTGAGGCAATGCCAATCGGCGCTCGCTGAAGTCAAAGCAGTCGAATCTCAAACAGCAGAGGCGACCTCGGAAGGATTCGCCTTAAATCTCGCGAAGGTCATGGGCACACTGCTGGATGGGTGTTTGAAGATTCACATTGGTGAACCGATTTACCTGCTAAGGAACTGGAGACCGTCGGAACACCACTACGTACAGCTGGCAGACCGTCGGCCGCGTCGAAATGGAGAGGCTCTATCCGTCGTCTCCTGGCAGCGACGATTTTGACGCGCGATTCCATCCAATTCGCCGGCTGCCTCCTGCTGCCTGCCCGTACGGGACACGTCGCACGCACTCCAAATGTGGCTGACTATAATCGCCGGTTCATCGAGCGAGACCAATTGGGAGTGCGCGGGCACGACCGCGCTTTCCGATAGTCGCCGATTCACGCCGGGCCTTGCCGCGCGATACTGTCAGGATGCGGCGACATGTCGCCCAAAAACTAAGCGGCTGCCTGCCTTTGCGGGGCACGTCGCACGCACCCCAATAGCGTCGAGCGTTATGGCGTCTCGCCGATCAGTATTTTTGCCAGCTTGCCTGCGTCGATATTGCCGCCGGAGACGATGCACACCACCTTGCCGCTGCCGGCCCGGCCTGCGATCGCGGGAGCTGCCGCGGCAGCTCCCGCGCCTTCGGCGATTACGTGATTACGTTCGGCCAGGACTCGGACCGCACTCGCGATTTCGGCTAACGAAGAGACAAGCGAGCCGTCAAGCAGAAGCCGCGCCAGCTCCCACATTCCTGGAAATACGTGCGGCGCACCAATTCCGTCTACGAAGCTGGGCTGGTAGTCGATCCGGGTCGGCTCTCCGGCGGCCCAGGACGCGACTAGCGGCGCAGCAGTCTCGGCCTCCGCGGCATAGATCTTCGTATCCGGCTTTAGGGCACGGACGGCAGACGCGATGCCGCAGCTCAGGCCGCCGCCGCCGTACGGCACGACGATGGCATCCACGTCAGGAAGATCTTCGAGAACCTCCAGGCCAATCACGCCATTTCCCGCCATCACGTCCGGATCGTTGAACGCATGGACGAACAGACCGTCCAGCCCGGCATGTTTTCGAGTCTGGAAGACGTCGAACCATTCTGATACCGGCACACGTGTCGTTCGGGCGCCCAACCGCTCGATTGCAGCAAGTTTGGCGACGGGAGCGGTCTCCGGGACCACCACTGTACAATGGATTCCGAGCCGACGAGCGCACCACGCAACGCCCTGCGCCATATTGCCCGCGCTGGCGGTCCATAGTCCACGCGCTAGTGTGGATGGTTCGACATTCGAGATGAGGCTGCTCGCGCCGCGGATTTTGAACGATCCGATCGGCTGCAGGTTCTCAAGCTTGAGGTAGATCTCGGCGGGCGCGTCATCAATGTTCAACCGCAAGAGCGGCGTCCTGATGACGACGTCGGATGTACGCAGGCGCGCGGCGCGGATTTCTTCGAGCGGAATCGGGGACGGAGCAGGCACGGGACAGTCCTTCTTGTGACCAATGCGGTATCGTGGCGGGCGAGACACCCGCGGTCCTCGCATGCGCACTGGGACGACCGCGCGTCGGAGGATCAGCCGTCGATCTCGACCTCGGCTTCGATCTCGACTGGAATGCGAAATGGCAGCTCGGCCATCCCGACCGCGGAGCGAGCGTGCCGCCCTCGGACCGGCCCGTATAGCTCAAGGATCAGGTCGGAGAAACCGTTGATCACCTGCGGCTGGAGATGAAATCCGGGCGCCGAATTTACCATGCCGAACACGCGAAGCCATGCGGACACCCGGTCGAGATCGCCCAGCTCGCGTTTGAGGCTGCCGAGAATCGCCAGCGTCGTCAGGCGCGCTGCCTGGTACGCCTCATCCATCGTCAGGTCCGCGCCGACCTTGCCGAGCGGTCCTGCAACGGACCCGTCCGGGTTCTGCGGTCCATGGCCGGCGATATGGGCGCGCGTACCCCGTACGCGCACGAATGCGAACGGCAGTCGTGTGTTGGGCGGCGCCTGCAGTGAGGCAGGCAGGACGAGCCCCAGCGCATCTAACTTTGCTTCGATCTCCATCGGCGGTCTCCTATCACGACATCGCGCTCTCAGACGATACCGGCGAATTTGGACGCCGACGATATCTGGCGTCAACGGTCGAAGTTCAGCGGCGCTCCCTGGATTTCCTGCGGTGAGCGTAGTGCGCTATCCGGTGGTCAAAGCCCCGGTAGGGCACCGCACACGTGGCTGAAACCCCGATCTAACCCGTACGGTCCACGCACCTTCCCACTCGCCGGGATGTCAGCAGGAGCCGTAAGTTTGCTACAATGAAAGTACGGATGCTTGAATGGACTGGAATTATGGTGTGCGATACGTGTGGGGGTGTGCGACCTCACAATTGTGAATAGTAGCGCATCGCGAAGGAGTTGACGATGGAACATGTGAAGCTGGGAAAGACGGGATTGAGGGTGTCGCGCATCTGTCTGGGCTGCATGAGCTACGGCATTCCGGAACGTGGGAATCACCCTTGGACGCTGAATGAAGAGCAGAGCCGCCCGCACATTCAACGAGCTCTGGAGTTGGGTATCAACTTCTTTGACACCGCCAATGTCTACTCGGACGGCACCAGCGAGCAGATCACCGGGCGCGCGCTTCGCGACTTCGCGAAGCGCGAGGAGGTCGTCGTGGCAACGAAGGTGCATGGCCGCATGCGCTCCGATGCCAACGGCGCGGGCCTCTCGCGCAAGGCAATTCTATCCGAGATCGACGCAAGCCTTCGGCGGCTTGGCATGGACTATGTGGACCTGTACCAGATTCACCGTTTTGACTCGCAGACGCCGATCGAGGAGACATTGGAAGCGCTGCACGATGTGGTAAAGGCCGGAAAGGCCCGGTACATCGGTGCGTCGTCGATGTACGCGTGGCAGTTCTGCCAGGCCCTCTATCTTGCGGACCTGCACGGGTGGACACGATTTGTCTCGATGCAGAACCACTACAACCTGATCTACCGCGAGGAAGAGCGCGAGATGATGGGCCTGTGCGCTGCCCAGGGCATCGGCGTCATCCCATGGAGCCCGCTCGCGCGAGGTTACGTGGCGCGACCGTGGGAGGAAAGCCCGACAACCGACCGGGCCGAGACAGATGCGTTCGGCAAGACCCTCTACGGCGATACGCGCGCGGCGGATCGCAAAGTTGTGGAGCGAATTGAATCGGTAGCGAAGGCGCGTGGAATCCCGATGGCGCAGGTCGCGCTGGCCTGGATGCTCAGCAAGCCCTTCATCACCTCGCCCATCATCGGCGCGACGAAGCCGCACCATCTTGAGGATGCTGTCAACGCCGTCGGCGTGAAACTTTCAGATGATGAGATCCAGTCACTAGAGGAGCCGTACGTTCCCCATTCCGTAAGCGGGTTCTCGTAAGCGGAGATGCATTAATGATCGGTAAGTGGAGCAAGAGGCCAACCGTGTTCTGGAGTAATGTGTGGCTTCTCTGTATTTCGTGTGCGGACGTCGCCCTGATTATTTCTGGTATTGCTTATCCGAATGCACTTTCGCCTATCGGAGCGAACTGGACATGTATCTCAGTGTAGGTTGCCCCATTCTGGACGCGTAGAAGATGTTGCCGATCGGGTCCCAGCCGAAGTTGTAGAACCAACCGGCTGCCCACTGTTTCGATGGCGTCCAGTCCGGACGGCCATCCCGCTCGAAGAACGGAAACGGCGCTGCTTGCTTCCACGTCGCGCCAGAGTCCCTCGTCTCATAAATGCCGATCTCGGTTCCAACCTTTCCCACCACGGAGATCTGTCGCTCGTTTTTGCCGAAGTACGGTCCCCAGGCCGCTTCGATCGGAGTGCCTTGAACCTGCCACGTGACGCCGTGATCCCTGCTCACCAGCAGACCGTCCTTCGAGACCCAGTAACCCACGCCTTTAAAGAAACAGAGCACGCGTCCCGTCGGAGTGTGTTCCGAGACCCTGGTCCACGTCATGCCGCCATCGACGCTGCGAACGATCCCTTTACCCTGGCTTGCGACGAGCGTTCGGGCGTCGAAGATTCCAATGGCGGTGTAGCCGCTGCCGATCCGTATCCATGACCTGCCGCCGTCCGTGCTGACGTGAAGGTCCTCGCCCGATTCGTGGTGAACCGCGAGGATCGTTTCGGGCTCCTTTGTGCTCCAGTCCACGGCGCCGAAGTCCCATCCGCGACCGAGTGGCTCGAGTGGGCGCCATGCCTTCACTCTGCCGGACATCATCGCGGAGGATCCGTCCAACATGAAGCAGGCCATGCGTCGGCCAGCGGGATCTGCATTTAACGCGTAGCCCGTCTCGCACCGTCCGCCCAGGGCGCCTCCATCCACGCGGGAGAACGTGGCAGCCCGATCCGTACTCTTCCATTCGCCCTGGTCCGGCACGATCATATAGACGTCGCCGTTCGTACGATCCACGCTGACTCCGGCCGTACCTCCGGGCCAGCTCGGCTTCTTGCCCTCGTCCGCGAGCCTCTTCAGGACGCCATCGGAGATTGGAACCCAGGCGCCTGGCGCGACCGGCTGGGTGCGCCCGACGGCAGTCAGACTTCGCCCCGAACAGAACGCGGCAACGGACAGCAGACAGGCCGCCGCCAGGCTGAGGATATGAGTTAGGTTTGAGTGCCGGATCATCACGAGTGGTTCCTGTCGTTCAACTGGTATATATGCCTTGCGAAATGCAGATCGATCCGGAGAGACAGCTCTCCTGGATTGGCTATTCGCCCCGACTGTCTTTCCCAGCCGGCAAGCTTGAATCCTTCTATCCCGGCTGCGCGACGTGGGATGAGCCGCTCACCGGCATGGAGATCCAACTGGCTGTTGTAATCTGTATGATGGCGGCGAATTCTGCATCGCAGCATCGTCGCCTCAAGGAATAGTGCGTGATCGTGCCGTATCAAGACCTATTGCCCGGTTTCACGGCTCATGTCGATCCATTAGGGTTGTCGCATTCACGATGAAAGATAGCATGACACACCTCGAAGCACACGATCAACAACGTATCGCCGCCAGCGGACCGTGCATGCTGTCCCCGACACGTGGATACGATCGTGCTACGAAACGCCGAAGAGGTCCTCTCCTTCGATCTATCGCCTGCATTTCATTTGGTTTCCAACGGCTGAAACGAACTCTGCTCTACCTGTTGGCGATAGTGGCCGTCTCGTGTACAGGCTTGCCGTCACCTGCTGGATCGCAGGGCTTTTACCGCGTTGTCGAAAAGGGCGGCGCCTGGTGGTTTGCGAAACCGGGCGGTGGTGAGATCTTCTCGCTGGGCGTGGATTGCGTGGGTATAGGCGGCACGAGGGAGAAGTTCCGCGCCGATCGACCTGCGTATGCCGCATTCCGTTACTATCCGGATAACGGAGCCTGGGCAAAGGATACGCTGGCACGATTGCGATCGTGGAACTTCAACACGCTCGGGGGATGGTGCGATCTGGACATGTTGAAAGCCGTAGCTGGCGAAGATATCCCTTACGCGGAAGTGCTGCACCTCGGCGAATCGTTTCACGCGCCCTGGTGCGACATGTTCAGCGCGGAGTTCGCGCGCCAGCTCGACGGTTTGGCTCGCAAGCTGGTGACTCCCTACAACGACGATCCCCGCCTTCTGGGCTACTTCAGTGACAACGAACTCGGCTGGTGGGACGATACGCTCTTCCTGTTCTTCCTCCGGCAACCCTCTCAGAACGCTACGCGCCGCGCCCTGATGCGTCTTCTGCGTGAGCGATATCACAGCGACTTTTCGCGATTTCGATGCGATTTCGAGGCTCACGGCGCCCGTTCCTTCGCCGACCTGGAGCGCAAGGCTGACCTCACTTTGCGGCCCGGCGGCAGTGGCGAATCGACCGTCAAACAGTTCGTGACCGTCCTGGCGCGCCACTATTACCAGCTTGCTCACGATTCGATACGCAGGTATGACAAGAACCACCTGCTGCTCGGAGACCGGTATGCACAATACTGTGCACCGGAGGTCGCTCGTGCGGCCAGAGACTACGTAGATGTCATCTCCACAAACTACGGGGCGGACTGGCTTGATGGAGGCATCTCCCATTTCTATCTTGAAATGCTGCATCGCATAACAAGCAAACCGGTCCTCATAACCGAGTTCTACATGTGCGCGATGGAGAATCAAAGCGGCAATAAGAACAGCAGCGACGGCTTTCCGGTCGTCGAGACCCAGACTGAGCGCGCCACGGCCTTTCGGAACAACATCAGCTCTCTGGCTGCTACGCCGTACGTCGTGGGCGCGCACTGGTTCCAGTACTATGACGAACCGAGCCGTGGGCGAGGAGACGGCGAAAACTACAACATGGGACTGGTGGACATCGACAATCGGCCATACGAGCTCATGACGACCGCCGTTGCCAGACTTCCGATCGATGAGATACACCGCTCAGCCGGAGGCGCAGCTTCAACGATCAGTGGCGTACCGCCTGCTCGCGGTGACCCGCTCAGCGGATTGCGCAGCTGGGACCGGGCCAGCGCATTTGTGCCGGGCCGCTCGTTGATTCCGATCGCCGACCTCTACGTCTGCTGGGACGCGAAGCACCTCTATCTTGCTGTCTTTACCGAAGAGTTCGCCGATACGAAACTCTACGCGGGCGGGAAGATTCCGCTCAAAGAGAGAATGACCTGGACTATAGCGCTCGGAGGGTCGCGTAAACCGATAAGGATCCGGTTCGGAGCGGGCGGACACATGAGCGTCGGCAGTGACGTGATCGAATACAAGACCGTAGCCGCCGGCACGCGGCTTACCGCACTGATTGCGTTCTCGCCTGAGCAGGCCGGGATGGCCAAGTTTACGGCTGGAAGTGCGTTTCCGCTCCACGCATCGCTTACCAGTCACGGTCACGCCGAGCGGATGGAGTGGGAAACCAATTTGCGACTCGCTGGCTATAGATTATAGGGTCTGAGGTTATGGCCGATCACGTACATCCGTGCGGATCTAACCAGGTACCTGCATGCATCGGGACCGGCTGTAAGTGGGCTAACCGAATTACAATGTGAGGGGGGCGTACACATGGAAACGATCCGAGTCGCCGCTGTGAGCATGAACAGCCTGCTAGGCGAGACGGAGCGAAATCTCGCGGTGATTGCGGAGTGGTGCGAAAGGGCGGCGCGGGAGAAGGCGGACCTGGTCGTGTTTCCGGAACTGGTGGTGCATGGCCACTGCAGTCCTAACACCTGGGAGCTGGCCGAGGCGATTCCGGACGGCCCGAGCGTACAGCGATTGACCGTCCTGGCACACCGCCACGAATTGATCCTGTCAGTCGGACTCGCTGAAAAGGACCGCGACATCGTGTATAACGCACAGGTTCTGGTCGGGCCGCGGGGTTTCATCGGCAAGCAGCGCAAGCTGCATCCGTCCCGCGACGAGGTGATGATGTACAAGGGCGGCCGGGATATTACCGTCTTCAACATCGGCAAGTGCAATATCGGCATGGTGATCTGCTATGACAACTGGTTTCCCGAGATCTCGCGCATCCTGGCGCTGAGAGGCGCCGACTTGATCCTGATGCCACATGCCGCTCGCGAGAGCAGTTGGGATGATACGCCGGAGTCCGAGGCGGCCGCACGGCGGTACATCCTTGACTATTTCACCAGCTGCTACGCGATGCGCGCCCGCGAGAACGCGTGCTTCTGTGTGTTTACGGACCAGGCGGGCAGGGCGGGGACCGTCGATACGTATCCCAAAGATCACTTCAACCAGCCTAACCATCCCGGCGCGGCGATCGTCTTCGGCCCGGACGGCACCGTGCTCCAGCACACGCAGGCGGACCGGATCCAGGACGAGATGATCGTCCAGGATCTCGATCCGGCGCTCTTTAGTGCAACGCGAGGCCATCCGAACTACACGCTTCGCAATCGAAGACCGGAGCTGTTCGGGGAGTTAGTGGAGCGCCAGGTTTCTTGCTGAGGGGCCAGGGGGCTTGGGCTGGTTGCTAATGACGTGGAAAGCACCCTCCCATACGGGCCGCACGGCACCGCGGCCCTCTCCCTTCTTCGTACGTACGGACAGGAAGAGGGAGAATCCGCACTCACCGTTGCGCGCGTGGGCGTGGAGCCACGGGATTGGCCACAGTGCAATGACTACCGGCCGTTTGCACCGGGCCCCCGGTACAGAGGGCAGAACCTCACGGTTGGATGCTTGCGGAAGGGGTCGATGGCCGGTTCTGGCGTTGTATCGATTGACTTAAGGGAGCGATGTGGCGGAAGAGCCGGCAAGAACAAGCTCAGAGGTGGAGTCGACGCCGGTACGGCGCGAGACGCTGAGGATGCGCGCCGTGCTGCTCGGCCTCGTGATGGTCTGCGTCATCGTAGGGATGACGCAGACGCTGAGCATTCGCTACAATTCGGCCGACGTGGCCGGCAGCGCGCCGCCCTCCGTTCCTACCGCTTTTCTCCTCCTGTACGTCCTGCTGCTCGCGCCGATTCTAAACCGGCTCGGCAAACGAGTCGGGCTTTCTCGAGGGGAGATTCTGATCATCTACTCGATGATGATCGTTGCCGGGCCGATCGCGCACCTGTACGCGGTTGCCTATCTCCTGCCGCATACTGTCGCGCCGCTCTATTTCGATAAGCAGGAGCCGAGCTGGAGCCTGTTCCAGCCGGTGCTGCCGGCGTGGCTCGGCCCGAACAGCGCCAAGGCCGTCGAGGACTTCTTTCACGGAACGCACGGCATCGTACCATGGCGCGCCTGGATGCTGCCGATCCTCGCCTGGTCATCCCTGCTGATCGCACTGTTCTGGGTGATGCTGTGCATCAACGTGCTGATCCGTCGGCAATGGGTCGAGAGCGAGCGGCTGGCTTTTCCGCTTGCCGCCATTCCGCTCGCGCTGGCGCATGACGAACAGGAGTCCTACCTCAAGGATCCGTTGCAACTAATCCATCGGCCGCTCTTCTGGGGAGGCATCGCGTTCGTCATCCTCGTTCAAAGTCCGAGTCATGTCCACCGGTTCTTCCCTTTTATACCGGACCTTCCGACTCAGGATCTGACGCTGCTGGATGCGAGCCTGATGTCGGTGCCCTGGCGCGGCGCGGGGCGGATCGAGTTCGATCTCCTGTTCTGGCTGATCGGGATCGTCTACCTCCTGCCGACGGAGATCGCGCTGAGCTGCTGGGTATTCTTCTTCGTTGGACTGCTGGAGAACGTCTTCGCGATGATGATCGGCACGTCGGGCGAGGCGCCCGACGTCTACTCGAACGAGTTTCCCGCCCTCTACTCACAAGGAGCAGGCGCGGCGTTTGCGCTCACCGGCATCGTTATCTATACCGCGCGCGGCCACCTGAAACGGGTGTTCGAGTCGGTATTCAAGCGGACGTCGCACGGTAACGGGGGTCCGCAAATCCCTTCATCCAACGACCCCATGTCTTACCGAACAGCCCTTCTAGGCGCGGTCGGTGGGTTCCTCTTCATCCTGGCCTGGTGCCGGCTCGGCGGGATGCGCTGGTGGGTCGCGGCGCTCCTCTTCGGCTTGACGCTCTGCTATTTCTTCATCTTCACCCGGATCCGGGCAGAGGCCGGATTGGGGATGGGAGTCATCCTCTGGCCGAAGATGATGGACGAGGTGATGGTCACCTTAGTCGGCGCAAAGAACCTGACGCTGTCGGATCTGACGATGATGGAGTCGCTCCGGTGGCTCTACTTCGGGCCGGCGATCGGCTCCGTGATGGCGTGCCAGCTGGAGGGACTGAAGCTGGCGGACGCCGGAGGACTGCGAGGGCGCCGTGTCGGTGCAGCGCTGGCGCTGGCCGCCACGGTGACGGTCCCGCTCGCCATCACCTGGACCCTTCAGACCTTCTACAACACCGGATTTGAGTCGCTGCACATAGCGCACCGCTCGACCAGTATGGTCGGCACGCAGATCCACCACGCATACGTGATCATCGTGGAGCAGCACGACTCTCCGACCGGCCCACAGTGGGGCGGCATTCTGGCGATGGGCGTGGGTGGGCTCGTGACCGTCGCCCTGAGCGTCCTGAGGACCCAGGCGTCCTGGTTCCCGCTGCACCCAATCGGATATCTCGCGGCCAATGCCTGGGGGATGCAGATCAACTGGGCTTCGTTCTTCCTCGGCTGGCTCATCAAGGTGGTAGTCACGCGGTACGGGGGCCTGAGAATCTACAACCGGCTGCTGCCATTCTTCCTTGGACTACTGGTAGGCGATGCCGTGAACAGCGCACTCTGGGGCCTGATAGCGTGGGCGACGGGAACGGAACGGTAACGCAGTAAGCCCGCGGCGCGGAGTGAAACTCAAGCTTCTGCAGGATATGCAGGCCCGTTTGGTTAACGTGCAGCCAGGCAACACTGGCTCCGGAGGTGATATGCTTCGGCCGCGGGATACCATCGGACCGTACACGCTAATTCGACTCATCGGCAGAGGCACGTTTGGCGAGGTATGGCTCGCGGAACGGCAGACTGCGCTGCTGACCACACAGGCGGCGCTCAAACTGCCGCACGAAGATCAGGCGGACATCGAGACGCTTCGGCTGGAGGCTCAGACCTGGCTGCGCGCCTCGGGTCATCCGAATATCGTACCGGTTCTGGATGCGGACGTCTTTGACGGCCAGATCGTCATCGCAAGCGAATTTGTTGCAGGCGGTTCCCTAAAGCGCTGGCTGCAGGAGAACGGCGGCAAAGCGCCGTCGATCGACGCCGCGCTCACCATGATGGCTGGTGTTCTCGCGGGCCTGGACTATCTTCAC
>JBBQVV010000070.1:0-20211 GCA_038211235.1 Chthonomonadales bacterium
CTCTCGGCACGGTTCCCGTGGCCGCGGAGACCATCCGAGTCCGTGCATTTGCCGCCACCGTCACGTATACCGGCTCCGTGGTCGCGTTTAACGACGAAGAGGTGTTTCCGCGTGTCGCCGGCACGCTTGTTGAATTGAGCGTATATCCAGGCAGCCGCGTGCATGCCGGACAGATCATCGGCAGGCTCGACAGCGTCGAGTTGGCCTCACGAACGAACGAGGCTGGGTTCGCGCGCCGGGCAGCACAGAGCGAGATCGGGATATCGGAAGCGGAATACCGGCAGGCGCAGGCGATGCAGCGGGCGTCGCGGGCGAAGGTACTCAGCCTGCAGGGCGCGCTTCGCGATACGCAGGCTCAGCACACCGGCGCGGAAGCCATGCAGGAACAGGCGGAGCAGGAACTCGAAGCCGCGCAGTCCAGCCTTGCCGACTCGGAGGCAAACGTCTCGGCAATGCAGGCGGACGTGGAGTACTGGACCCACGAAATCGCGCGCGAGGAGCAGCTCTACAATGCGCGCGCGGTCTCCACGGACGAGTACCAGCGCGAACTCTCCCAGGCGAAAACGGCGCAGGCGAAACTGACGCAGGCGCAGGCCGCGGTGCGCGAGAAGAGCGCAATGCTGTCCGCCTCAAAAGCGAAGATACGGCAGGCGGCGGCGGCAGTCACCGGCGCCGAAGCCCGTATTTACGAAGTCCACTCCGTCCGCCACCCGATGATACGGAACATGTGTATGACCGAAGACGATCAGATCCGCGTGGGAGTCGTCTTTTCCGCCTGAAGTGAACTGCCGCAGGTAGCCGTCGGATCGGGTCTCTAACAGATATTCCGTCGTGGAGCGTGGTGATCCGTGACAAAGCAGGACACGGCGCTCTTCGACCTCCAGGCGGATTTCGCGTGGAAGTCTCCGAAGCCAGGCTTTGTTCTCGTTGGTCGTGTGCTCCCGCATCCACAGGAACGAGATGTTGCTCATCTCGATATCGAAGGGCTTGATGTAGTGGCAGCCGCAATCGTCGAGATTGAAGCCAACGCCCTCGTCATAGTTTCCAAGGATGGTCGGGCAGCCCATGGCCATTACCATCTGCTGTACTTCGTCGGGCTGGGAAGCATATCCGCCCAGATCGCCAAGACAGTACACTCCGTCAAATGCGCTCTGAGCGATGGCCGCGCGTACAACGTCCATCGCGGGCAGGTTAGCGTGAACGTCGGAAAAGATAGCCAGCCGCGTTGACATCGATTTTATCCCCTTGTGGGCCTTGCGGCCTCCTGTTCAATCTCGTGAAGGGCCTCAAACAGGTCGTTCGGCGCGTTCTGGGCGTGCTCTTCACCGCCTCTGATAGCCTCGTAAAACCGGGCTGCAATCACTGCGCCTAAGGCGGGCCCCATCAGGTAGACCCAATAGACGGAGAGCGGAACCATGCCGCCAAAGAGCGCAGGGCCAAGGGAACGGGTCGGATTCATCGAGCCTCCCGTCACCGGGCCGCCAATCAGAACGTCGAACACGACAGTCAGACCGATGGCGAGACCTGGCACGGCCCCATTCGCCCGTTTGTCCGTCGCGACGGCGACGATGACCAGCATCAGGAAGAATGTAAGGACAACTTCGACGCAGACCGCGCGAATAAGCGGCCCCGTGGGAATGTGCACACCATGTCCAACGCCGAAGAGGATTGCGACCAGCGCCGCGGCGGAAATGGCGCCCAGAAATTGCGCGGTCCAATATGAGGTGATATATAGCCACGGGAAACGTCCGGCTACAGCAAAGCCTAGAGTGACAGCGGGATTGAAGTGGGCGGCGGAGATATGGCCTAGCGCGTAGATCATGGCGAGAACCGCCAGGCCAGAGACCCAGGCAGCGGCCATTATCCCGCTATCGGCGCCATGAAGGCGGCCCGTTGCTGAGAGCGCAACGGGCGCAAACACTATGCCAAAAGTTCCCACAAACTCGGCGAGATAGCGGCGCGTCATGCCATTCTTCAATAGGTTCGTCCCGTGTGCCGGCACAACAGAGTTGGCAAACTCTTTAGTGCGTTTCAACGGTTGATCGTACGACCCCAGCGCTAAACTGGTGCGCAGCAGCGTGTATCGCAACACGCGGGCGTGCCTTGCGTCGCGGCGGGTTTGACTGCACGGATGAATGCGCCCATGACACGGCCGTCGAGCGCGGATTTCTCGTCCGCTGGAAGCGCGGCGACTTCCGCGGAGCAGCACGTCGTGCCTTCCAGGTCGGAGAATGTATACCGGCGAGTCGGCTCGATACTGGCGTCGGCAAACCCAGCGCCAGATAGTCGCCGCAAATAATCTCCGCGTTCAAGCGCGCCTGCTACACAACCCACATAGGCTTCCATATCCGCGCGCACAGCAGGCGGAAGGTCCCCATCAATGACGATATCTGACACAGCGAAGCGACCGCCCGGGCGGAGCACGCGGAACGCCTCACGCAGCACGGCGTCCTTGTCAGCGGAGAGATTGATAACGCAGTTTGAGATGATCACATCGACCGAGTTGTCGGGAAGTGGGATCTCCTCGATGTGGCCTCTGACGAAGGCAACGTTCTTCGTGCCGGAGGCTGCCTTGTTACGCTCCGCGAGGACCAGCATTTCGTCCGTCATGTCCAGGCCGTAGGCAAAACCTGACGGACCGACGCGCTTTGCCGAGAGCAGCACATCGATACCGCCGCCGCTTCCCAAATCAAGTACTGTCTCGCCCGGTTCAAGAGAAGCCAGCGCGGTCGGATTGCCGCAGCCGAGCGAAGCAAGCAGCGCCGCTTCCGGGATGCTAGCCGCTTCCGTCTCATCGTATAGCCCGCCGGTGATCGTGTCACCACCGCAGCACGACTCCTTTCCACCGCCCACATTGCCTCCACAGCAGGCGGCTCCTTGCCCTTTGAGTACCGTGAGGGCGGCCTCTCCGTACTTTTGCCGCACGAGTTCGCGCACGTCGAAACGTTCCGTTAACCCGATGTTCGTCATGTCTTTCTTCCTTTCAGTTACTCGCAGCAGCCGCCCGGCTGCTCATTCGCGGCCTCGATCGACCAGGCGGCCAGCGCCGTGACCGCCGCTCGGTTCACACCGCAGATCATGTTCTTCCCGCGTCGCTCAATCGTGATGAGTCCGGCTAGGCGGAGCTCCTTCAGGTGATGGCTGATCGTAGAGTTGATGCGCTCCGCGCCGGGCAGAACGTGGCAGCACACTTCGCCCACGGTCGGCCCTGCCATGGTGCGTACGTCGCCCGTATCCTCCACCGCCACGGGACAGCAGCAGGAGCGCAGGAACTCGAATATTCGGAGTCTGTCGGGGTGCCCGAGCGCCTTGAACATCGTCGAGAGAACAAAGGTATCGTTCGTCCGCTTCATCACATCTCCACATTTCGTGAAATATGAAAATGAATGTACCTCAATCGGCGTGCTGCTGTCAACCGTAGTCCATCTGTTTCCTATTGGCGAATGCCGGCGCCCGACTTGCTTCTCGCGGCCTGCCATCACGATGTTCGCCTCGAACGGTATAATGTGACTTCAGTTACACTTCTGAGTAATCAGAGTGGGACTGATGTCGGTGCGCGAGTTATACGTTGCTGGCAGGTCTATTAATCAGTGCCGAGGATCAACCGCGATGAAACCCGGATCTCACTTGTGGCTAATTGCGTTTACAGTCAGTTGTAACAGCGTTCAGGCACAGCCGGCGCCGCTCCGGCTGGTGCAGACGATCGCGCTCGCGGGCGTAGAGAACCGCATCGACCACGTGGCAGTGGATGTGGCGCACCAGCGACTCTTTATAGCGGCGCTGGGCAACAACACGCTGGAGGTATTGGATCTGCGTGAACGCAAGCGCGTCCATACCATCCGGGGACTCCATGAACCTCAGGGCGTCGCGTACGCTCCCAGTTCGAATCGTCTGTTCGTCGCAAATGCTCAGGGCGGCGCATGCATGGTGTTTAACGCGGACACCTTGCAGCTGACCGACACCGTTCCGTTCGCGGACGACGCGGATAATGTGCGCTACGATTCCAGATCGGGTCGGATCTATGTCGGTTACGGCGATGGCGCACTGGGCATCTTGGATTCTGGCAGCCGGATGCGACTGGGAAGCGTGCGGCTGGCGGGCCACCCGGAGTCGTTCCAATTGGAGGTGAACGGCACGCGTATCTTCGTGAATGTTCCCGCGGCCGGACACATTGCGGTGATCGATCGCTTGAAGAGGCAGGTGATCGGTACCTGGGCACTGACTGGCGCTCGCTCTAACTTCCCGATGGCACTTGACGAGGCCGGTCATCGACTGTTCATTGGCTGCCGCGATCCTGCGCGGGTCCTTGTGTACGATACGGATTCCGGCAAACAGGTCACGACGTTTGAGATTCCAGGAGATACGGACGACCTCTTTTACGATGGTGTTCGCAAGCGCCTCTACGTCACATGTGGCGCGGGATTTCTCGATGCGTTCCAGCAAAGAGATGGCAGCCACTTTGTCCGTGTCGGGCATATTGCGACGGCTGAGGGAGCCCGAACCTCACTTTATGTGCCGGAACTGGGGCGCCTGTATCTCGCCGTACCTCACCGTGGCAGCCAGCAGGCTGAGGTTCGTGTCTATGCCGCAAAGGAATGACCGACCTAAGGATCAGGGCGGACAGGTGGAATCAGTTAGATGATCTCGCCGCGGCGACGCATCGGCGATTGTGCTACTCGTGGGCGGCGCCGACGCCGTCACAAGAGAAGGAGAGGATTCAGTGAACGACCAATCGATTAATCGACGACAACTGCTGCGCGTAGCCACCATTCTAGGCGCCGCCGGGACGGTCGGGGCCGGAGCGACGGAGAACGCGGAGGCCGCACCTCGCGCGACCAGGACCCTGCCTCTTACGACGGAGGAGATGGCCGCGATCGACGGCGCTATGGGCAAGAAGGGTAGTTACATCGAGGCGCAGGCGACGTATACCGTGGCTCTCCCCCGTAACGACCTCAAGATGCACATCAAGGGAGACAGCATTCCGATCCCCTTCGGATTCGGCGGATGGGTCTCCGTGAAGCGGACTCTGGACGGTAAGTCGGCCGTACTGATGGGCGACACCGTGCTTTTACAGGAAGAGGTGAACGGCCTGATCTCGGCCGCTCAGGAGAACGGCCTGGACATCAGCGCCATCCACAACCACTTCTTCTATGAGGAGCCTCGAATCTTCTTCATGCATATCCATGGCATGGGCGCGCCCGCGGACCTCATCAACCGATACGCCGCCGCGGTCAAGACCACGAAGCTGTTTCCGGCGAACCAGCCGCCCGCAGGCTCCCCGCCGACGCGCACGGGCAAGGAGAATTTCGACGTGCCTGCCCTCGACGAAGTTGTCAAATACAAGGCAGTTGTAAACGGTCCCACGGTCAAGTACACCATAGGTCGAGATGACCTCACCGTTATCGCAATGAATGCTCACATGTCGGCGGCTATCGGGCTGAACTCATGGGCCGCATTTGCAGGTGACAGCGACAATGCCCACGTTGCCGGAGACATCGCTATGCTCGATCCCGAGGTCAATCCGGTGATCCACACTCTCCGAAATAACAACCTGGAAGTGGTAGCGGTACACTCGCACATGATTGGCGAGCAGCCGCGCATTATCTTCCTGCACTACTACGGCACAGGCCCGGCTTCAACGCTGGCTCACGGCTTCCGTGCCGCGCTCGACGAGCTAGGGAGGCATGGCAAGCGCATGACGATGAGCGCGATGAAGATGGATCGGTGACAGTCCGGATATCCTGCCCGTGCAACGCTCCGGCAAGCCGGCAGGCGTGAGCAGCTCCGATCGCGGCGAGGTCTTCACCATGGAGCAAGAGCGCGCGATTAAGCGCGTGTCCCTGATCTTGAATGAGATTTGGGCGCCGGACGCGTTCTTGGAGCCCGTGGAGAGCTACTCCCACTCGGTCTGGCTGACCTCCGAGTACGCCGTCCATTTCCATAGAAATGTCGCATGTCGAGGCGGCCGATTGGGACGTTGCATCGTATCTACGATTCTGCGCGGACCCCGTCCGGATGGTGGCCGAACACCTTGAAACCGTGACGTGTCCGGAGGATTATGCCAGGGCGCCGGGCTGGCTGCGCGAGGCGTACCCGGAGATGTTCTCCCATCCCTGGATAAGCGAACGATTGCTACTGCACGCGCTCGTCTTCCGAGCCGGCGAGCTATTCGACGATCCCTGGCGGTTTGACGATCTCGTATTGGAGTCGCTTGAATGGCTCCAACCGCTAGAGCAGCTGCTATCCCAATAGGGCCTACATGCCTCCTTGAGCGCCTTCACAGCGACGCCAATCTCGCACACCCCGGCAGCCGGAAAGACCAGAACCGATTTGAGCGCAACATGGTGGGTCCTTTCAGGTCATTCATGAAGTGGAGCCTTTCAGCCGATAATAATACCTGGTAGGACTGAGTCATCAAAGGAAGCGCACATGCCAGCATCACCGTCCACGATGGAGACTTTCCGGCCAGGCGTTTCTGACGTGTGCGAAGAGGTCCGTTCATCTGATCGCGGAACTGGAGTGCCGCTCGTAGATTTCATCGACCAGGTCCAGACGCTCGATCCCGAAGACTGGAATGAGGCAGCATCCACGTTTCATGCCGCGGTCGATCGATGCCTGGACTTCATGCGTGTCGTCCGTGAACGCCAGGTGTGGCGACCCGTACCTGAGCAGGTGAAGGCCGCGCTTTGCGAGCCGCTGCCTGCGGAAGGGGAGTCTCTAGGCGATCTGTTCGAGCAGTTCGATCGAGCCATGCTTCCATATTCCACGGGCAACACCCATCCGCGGTTTTTTGGTTGGGTCCACGGCAGCGGAACAGTAGCCGGGGCGCTCGGAGAGATGCTGGCCGCGTTCATGAACTGCAATGCCGGTGGCCGCGACCACGTGGCAACGTATGTCGAGCGCCAGGTTGTGAACTGGTGTAAGGAGATATTCGGATTCGACGCGGAAAGCAGCGGTATCCTGACGAGTGGGACATCAATGGGCACGCTGATCGCGCTCACCGTCGCCCGCAATGAACGCGCCGATGCCGACATCCAGCGGCATGGGCTGCAATGTCTGGCGAAACCATTGGTAGGCTATACGTCAGCCGAAGCGCACTGCTGCCTGACGAAAACCTTTGAAATCCTCGGGCTTGGACGGGACGCTTTGAGAAAGGTACCAGTGGACGAATCCGGGAGGATGCGGACTGTCGAGCTGCGACGGTCGGTGGAATCCGACCGAGCAGCCGGACTGCAGCCCATACTCGTTAGCGCAACCGCGGGAACAGTGAATACCGGCGCAATAGACGATCTCGAAGAGATTGCAAACATTTGCCGGGACCAGTCGCTCTGGATGCACGTCGATGCCGCGTTTGGCGGCCTCGCGATCCGGGCGTCCCAGTTTCGGGACCGTCTTGCCGCGATTTCCCGTGCGGACTCGGTCGCATTCGACTTCCACAAATGGCTGCATGTTCCGTACGACGCGGGGTGCGTGCTCATCAAGGACGAAGAAGCACACCGTTCCACGTTTTCGGCGCGTCGCGAGTATCTTGCGGTACAGGAAACCGGTCTTGCCGGCGGGGGCCCGTGGTACTGCGAATACGGGCCCGAGCTCTCCCGCGGATTCCGTGCGCTTAAAGTATGGTTCACCATCAAGGCCTACGGCTTCGACCGGTTGGGCCGGCATATCGAACGCAATTGCGAACAGGCCCGGTACCTTGGGGAGTTGGTGCGGGAAACGACAAACCTGGAGCTGCTCGCCGAAGTGGCCCTCAATATAGTCTGCTTTCGCTTCGCAGCGGGCGGTGTCAATGAGCGTGAGCTGGACGATTTCAACGCCGCCATCGT
Source organism: Chthonomonadales bacterium (assembly GCA_038211235.1). Classification (GTDB taxonomy): domain Bacteria; phylum Armatimonadota; class Chthonomonadetes; order Chthonomonadales; family Chthonomonadaceae; genus DATGJU01. The sequence continues at coordinate 7,827 of JBBQVV010000070.1, forward strand.
AACCGACCTGCAGATGCAGGGCATCGCTGCTCCTTCTACGACGCGAATCCGCGGCAAGCTGGCCATTCGCGTCGCGCTTACGAATCATCGTACTCGATTTGACGATCTATCGACGCTCGTTACAGAGGTCTGCCGGTTAGGGAAGGAGGCGCTGCGCGGATGAGAGAGTCCGAAGTTTCCGAGTTGGAGTGGAAAAAGCCGGACGTACCAAACGCGTCCGACACCACCGATGCACGCGGAGTGCGCAACGGCTCCTCAATTATGGGAGCGCCGGACTCTTATCGGATCCCGTCCGTCATCGGTCTTGCTCGACTTGCCGTCAAGCGGTTTTCCGGTGACGACGTCATGCCGGTCTACCGGCAATTGGCACGCAGGCTGAACGAGGACGATACGAATGTAGCACCCCTGATGGACATTGCCATCATCGACCAACTGCTGGGCAGCGCGGAGCGGGGGCTGGCAGTGCAGGCGGCGGCATTGAAGGCTCAGCGGATATTTCGGCTTGAGTCTGTGCAGCGGAATCCGGGACTGCGGCTCGTCGGATTCGCGATGGCCGGGCCGGTCAATGCGAACATTCCGATCGAATTCCTGATTGAAGACACCGACGTAACGCTCTACACGATCTATGTCGTTCCCGGAGCGCCGCTTCCTGTCGTTCCGGAACACGATCTGGCCATTGTACTAGTAGCAGAAAGCGAACTGGCGCGCCCCGTACTATGCGAGCTGGAGCGCATCGTTGCGGACTGGCCATATCCGGTCCTTAATGCGCCGTGGCAGGTTCCGCTTCTTGGCCGAGATAGTCTTCATAGGCTGATCAAGTCGATTCCAGGTATCGAGATACCGGCGACGGTTCGAGTGGACGCCGACACGCTCGCCGCCATCGCCAGGGGCGACGTGGAGATCACATCTGTATTACCGGATGGAGGATTCCCAATCATCGCGCGACCGCTCGACTCGCATGCCGGGCACGGCCTCGAGTGCGTGAACACGGCAGTCGAAACGGATGCCTACCTGACACGGAACCCGGCGGCAGAGTACTTCCTCTCGAGATATGTGGATTACAGAAGTCCGGACGGGCAGTTCCGAAAATACCGAATTGCCGTAATCGACGGCGTGCCGTATCCAAGTCATCTCGCGATATCGGACGATTGGATGGTGCACTTCCTGAGCGCGCGAATGGAGGAAGAGCATAATCGCAGCGAAGAGGCGCGGTTCATGGAGATGTTCCGTGATGAGTTCGCGCGCCGGCATGGTCCCGCGCTGGCTCAGGTCGCCGACAGGTCAGGCCTTGAGTATTTCGGTGTCGACTGCGGCGAAACTCAGGATGGCAAACTGCTAATCTTCGAGGCAGACACTTCTCTCATTATCCACAATATGGACTGCCCTACGGTTTTCCCCTACAAAGGTCCGGCGATGCGTGCACTCTTTGCCGCATTCCGCTCAATGTTATTCCGCAAGGCCGGTCTGGCGCCGCCGGAGCTAAACACCGCTCTTTGAGGTATGCTCGGCAAGGAGCGGCGTATGACCGCTTTGATCCATCGTCACGAATCCGAGAACGGTCCCCTCGAAACCCGATTCGCTTCACTACGTCAAGCAGGTCGGAGGTCTACGAATATGCTGTGTGCCTGCATGCTAACCCTGCTTCTCCTTGACCCCATTGCGCGACCATCCGCACGGGCCCAGGAACCGCCCGTTGACTCACTGTTTCAACAGCTGTTTCCTCAGCCGACCGGGCAGAACGGCTACGAGGAGGTCGTGGCCGCGGGTGAAATGCTCAAGCGGAGCGCTTTGCTCTTATCTGGTGAACAAGCCGGGCTCAAAACGCTCACGCTCTCTCAGAAGCGCGCCCTCCTGGCAGACCCGCCCATTCAGGAGGCGATGACTTTATTGCGCCATGGTCTCGCCAAATCATTGCATACACCGCACGAGAATCCACAGGAGTCCGGGTTCAAGGCATTTGGTCTTTATCGGCAGATCGCGCGTGTGCTGGCTTTGGAGCAGTATGTTCTGTGCGCCGACGGACACGTCGGTCAGGCGATCGACAGCTTGCGGGACGCATTGCGTCTGGGGTATGCGATCCAGAGCGGAACCCTGATCGGCGGTCTGGTAGGCGTCGCGATGGATTCTCTGGTGATCTCGGCGATGCGGAGGCACCTGGACCAGTTGTCCGACAACGACTGCCGCCGGCTCATTCGGCTTGCACGCGCCTGGCGTGACGCGCCTGACCCTGCCATCGAAGCAGTAGGCGCGGAGTCGGAACAGGTCCTGAAGACGGTGGAGAGTCAACTCCCCGTCGATGCGACCTTTCCCCGAGACAGGGTGCTGGCAGGGATGAGAGCCAGACTCGATCATTACGCGGCTAACCTGAGAAAACCATTGTGGGAACGCAAGCCAGTCCCTCCCTTGCAGGGAGAGAGGATAGTCGCGGACTACGTCAATAACCTCGGGCAGACCCTGGATCCGTTATTCGAGCAGACACAAACGGCCTTTGTGAAGGATCAGGCCGCGATGGAAGTTCTCGGCGTCCACGCGGCGATTCGACGATACCGATGGCAGCACGACTCATTACCCGTGGACCTCGACGCCCTCAAATTGGGACCGCTCGCTACGGACCCATTTACCGGTAAGCCGCTTACCTATCACATCACTGGTTCGGCGACCTATGAATTGACCAGTGAAGGTCTGAAGCCCAGGCCGGTCGGAACATGAGAAACACGATCAAATTTCGGCGCTTATTCACGCTCAATCCAGCGAAATGCCTGTCGGTGTTCGCCTTCATGTTGCTCGTATCGGGACGCGCGACGGCCGGGCCGCCCTTCGTCACCGACGATCCTGAGCCGGTGGAGTTTCACCACTGGGAGGTCTATCTTTCGTCCATCTATCAGCATAACGCGGGTGGCAGCTTCGGAACGCTGCCTCACATCGAGATCAACAACGGAGCCGCGCCCAACCTACAGCTCCATCTTATAGTGCCCGCGGCATTCTCAACCGATTCCGGTGGCCCGACACGGTACGGTCTCGGAGACACGGAGTTAGGCGCAAAATTTCGGTTCGTCCAGGAGAGCAAGCGAATGCCGATGATCGGCATCTTTCCACTGCTGCAGACGCCGACGGGAAATGAGGGCCGAGGGCTGGGAACGGGGCATCTCCAGACGTTTCTGCCGGTCTGGATTCAGAAGAGTTGGGGCGCCTGGACAAGCTACGGAGGCGCCGGTTACTGGATCAACCCCGGCTCGGGAAACCGGAACTTCTGGCAGCTTGGAGCGCTGCTGCAGCGGGAATTGAGTAAGCACTGGACGCTTGGCGGCGAGCTCTTCTATCTTACCTCGTCCTCGGTAGGAGCGGGCGACCAGCTCAATTTTAATGTCGGCGGCCAGTATAACTTCGACGAGGGTCATCATCTGCTCTTCTCCGCTGGGCGCAGCCTGTCCGGGGATACCAACTTGATGAGCTATATCGGCTATCAGTGGACGTTCGGTCCGCACGAGCATGCCGCCGCGGTGAGTCCCGCCGACAAGCCAAAAGGTTGAGATCCAACGGCTCGAGCTGGTGCTACCAAGATAGCGGGCATTTTTTAGTGCTCCCGCCGCTGATCGCGCCGCCATCGCACTTGCCCACACGGTATCGCGAAGGCGTTCATATGCGAACGCATAGGTTCATCTCCATCAGTCCCACGACCGCGAGACCATTGCGTCTGTATCTCTTATGCCAGGCCTCGATGACGGGCATCTCGATCTTACATGGCGGGCAGTTGACGGCTCCAAAGTCCAGCAGCACAACTTTGCCCTTCAATGCCGCGAGATCGATGGACTTTCCATCGAGCGCTCGCGCGGAAAAGGCGGGTGCCTGGGACTTTTCATCAATCTCCACGGCGAAACCAGCGGCTGCTAGAAGCGTAAGCGCAGCGAAAATCACGCAGGTCGGTCTCATGGCGAGTCCTTATCATCCCGTTCCCACAGCCGGCGGCCGCGGGAACGGGATCATCGTGTGACGGAGCTATTTGCAGCAGCTCGGGTGATTGATGCAGGCTGAAAGGTTGCAGCAGGACTTGGTACAGCTTTTCCGCTTGCAGCAGCCTGGGCACATAGAGCAACAACCGGATGTCATCACGCAGCACGAGCCTAAAAAGTGGGCTATTTGAACGCCACTTGCTGTGGCGAGATGGGCATTGGTCCGCAGTGGCTGAGACGCAAGGGCGCCGAATACGGCGACGCACAGGGTCGCCAGGGATAGGATTGGTTTCATGGAATGATGCTCCTTCAAGCATGCCGGGCTCTGCCAGACGCACACGTAGGCTAACCGTTCAGGCAGAGAATGAAGTGTGGAATGGCATGGACTGACCTGCGCGCGGCAGGCAGTCTTAAAGGAGGGAAGGAGGACCGCGAGGAGCAGAGAGGCGTACGACCAATCGATCCGGAGGCGCACGCGGAGAACCAAACGAGACGGGTGCAGGGGCTTCTGGAACGGTCAATACGAGCGGAGGCTGGATCGGTAGAATAGCCGGGGCAGTATCGGAAATTGAGACGACGTCGGACGGGGCGCCGATCTCGGGCTTTGCCTGGATGCGGAGCAGGCAGACCGGCGAGGTGCATCGCTCGCTAATCCGGGAGTTGGCAGGGCGCGCGCCCGCGCACAGATCGCAGCGAGCATGCGCGGACTCTGAGCCATTCGGCTGCAGGCAGCACGCCATGGCGGATGCCTGACCACAGGCGGTCGCTCTTCGCACCGAGCGCTGCATGGCGCAGCCCGGCGGGCAAGGATGCCCGTCCGGACACTGCCAAGAGGCTCCGGAGATCGTGGCCATGGATATGAAGGCAACGGTGAGAAGCCACGAAATCCAGTGTCGACTGCGGTCCAAGTACCTGTTCACCTTACGTCCACTACCGTTGCGACCGCGTGAATGGTTCCAGAACTGGAGGCAATGTCAAGACGGACAGTTGACAATACTTTTCAGCGGATTCCGGTGTCATAGGAAACGTTCACCGTCAAGTATTGATCGGCTTTGACGTTGACGATCTGTGGCGCCGGAGGCGTCGGCGGACCTGAGTTGCCCTTCGGCGCAAGTCCGACAACCTGATAGGTGCCGGGCGCCGCGGCGATCTTGAAATCGCCTTGACCATTCGCCGTCTGCCGACCAATTTCCGCGCCGTTTTGTCGCTGTACAATAATCACGGCGCCCGGCAGGGGTCCATTGTCAATTTGGCCCGGTTGCGTTAGAGGAAAAAGCGGACCCTGCGTTGCCCGCCCCTGGATGCCGCTGAGCAGTGTCGAACCAGCAGAATCGCCGCCTCCGCCACATCCGGTCAGCAAGCTAGACAGGAACAGAGCGTATAACAGCTGGCGGAAGAGAGTAGTGTTGACCACCGACCGTCTCCTATCCGTAGTTATTCCGGAGCAAGTTACGCCGTTGGAGACTGGATCTCCAATCCAATGCTGAAGTCCGACACCGGCACCCCAATCTCCTCACATAGCACTTTGAGGCAACTCACAAAGTCCGGCGCACTCCGGTTGACGTGAACATACAGAACCTTCCCATCGATAAGCACTGTCTTGTGCTTCATCGATTCGCCGTTACCGTGATGAGGCGTCTCGCTTATGAGGTAAAGCTTACCTCGTTTGCGCCCTCGGAAAGGGAGGGCGGGTCGCTTGTACATGGTGAACAGCCATTTGATCGTTTCCAAAGTGACATCACGCCACGATTACACCGATGTCACGGTAAGATCTGGAAAGGTCACTGATTAAGGTTTACAACTCTGCATTGTGCTTCCCAGAGCAAATAGCTCCATAAGCGACTGGCCATCATCGCTTGCAGCCTGTTCGGACAAAGGCTCCACGATGCCCGATGGTGGAATACGAATTGTTGACGCGGTTTCCGGATTGGCGGTTATGTGATCGGTCAGGAGGCCATTGAAGTAACTGACGACGTCCTTCGATGTGACGGAGAGTAACCCAAGCTTAGCCTTCAGCGTACTTGTAACTGCTTTTACTACTTCGCTGGCATGCGATTGAAGTTGAAGCTGCAATACGGTTGCGACTCGCGAGTGAAGTGCAAGGCTGCAAGTCCTTCCGATTGCACGCTCGATTTGCGAAGCGCGCCAAGCAATCTTTCGATTTCGGCATTGTACTCCAATCTTGCCTCCAGGACCAGTCGATCAGCAGGCTGCACTTCTACGACATGATCGTCATACAATCGCCATTCCCGCCCATTTGATAGTACAACCCACCGATGACCCTGAGTATGCGCGTAGTTCATTGCTTGGATCACGTGTGCATCTGCTAGCTTCTCCTGCCATGCCTTTGCCTCCAAGAACCATGTATAAGGAGTACCAGGAAGTATAGCAAAATCCGGGAATTTGCCGGCCGCATCATGTGCCTGCACATCGATTCTATGAAAGTGGTAACCGCAGTGTCGCAATAGGGGCAAGATTACCCAGTGGCACGTGTTGGCCTCGTTCGACGGCCGCTTGTTCGTATCAGCGAGATACTCCCGTACACGTGTTAGCTCTTCCCGCAATGACTTCTGATACACTCCGAATAAGATCGTCTCGTGTTGATAGTTCGCGCAGGCGCCGGGAACTTCCTGCCGATCACCTGGCGAGTGGAAAGGCGGCGACGATATCCGGCGGATGTTCGCCTTTTTTCGCTGGTGTCGCCATGCCGCCATCGTCTGTCAGGTTCTGTCCAACGCTGTAGACGGTGAACGCCTTCCGTGTCGTGCGATAGCACATCGGCTTGCCGAGGAACGGGTCTGTCGGCTGGGCAGGCGGCAGGTCTGTGAGCTTCGCAGGGAAGCCGCCCCGGGCCTGTCTATATGCAAACAGCGCCATCATGGTGTGTCGCAATCTACGCCGCGCCTCATTGGTCACCGCCTGTAGCGCCATGGTGGCAAAAAATGGGGTTACGATCTCTTCCAACTCGGATGTCGGTTTTAGGTGCCCAGGGGTGGTATGCGACAACGCTTGCTCTTCATCCTCAACAGCCTTAAATGCGCGGTATTGCGCCATGTGATCCGTTCGGTCGTTCCTGACCGCGGCAATGGCGCGTCTTCAGAATGAGATGCTGTGCGCTTCATATGCATCGGCCGCCGTCGTGCGCGACAGGGAAAGGATTCGAGCATTGAGTCCGTATCCGTCTGTCACGGCGCCGGAGCGAACCATCCCGGTGCAGATTCTGCACATCATGACTTCGCCACGGAGCGCATGTTCGACATCGAGATCGGGGCCGAATGCCCGGTCGGTCTCTTCCACCAGCCGAAGAATGTCAGGACGGTCGGAATACCTGCACATCACCCGTCGGAGCGGGCGATCCATAATTGCCTCGATTGCGATTCTCACCAGAAACGCAATACAAATGGGGTCTCTTGCAACGTGATTTGCCATACGCGCGCCAATCCAAATCGTGTGCAGGGCTGCCTCGGGCCGGTTGGACTCGCATTGCAGCGTCGCCTCAGCCGCCAGCATTCTGGCCGTTTTGCGCAACACCGCGTACTCCGGCAGAAGGAGGTCTGGGCCGAGACTCCAGTTGCGATGGAAATCACAGTCCGGCAGGGCGGCAGCTTTTTCGGCGAGGCGGAGGAGCGGCGCGGCCTTGCGCAGCCCCACTTTCACGGTCCGATGGTCGGATGCGGTCGCGATTCCCTTCGCCACGGCTATGAACGACTCGCCCTCCGGGCCGCCTCGGTCAGTCGCGGTGATCTGCTGGTAGAGCAGCGCGGCGTTTCGGCTGTCCGCTACCGGTACGTCGGGCAGCAGGTCCGCGGGCGTAAGTGCCAGCGCTTCAGCCCTCGCCGCGTTGAGTTCGGCTGGAAGATTCGCGGCTGCGTCGTAGTAGAGCGCTCGACGCCGGCCGTACCAGACGGCGCCGCCGATAATGGACGCAAGTGCCCCGAGGAATAGGATGACGACCAATATCCACCACTTCGGCGCCCGCATACGGAACCTTTTCCTCGACGTCTATCGACAGTACTTCCGGCGCTTTCCCAAGAGTCAACCGTCGCGGCAGCTCGATGCCCAAATGGGACACTATAAATGGATACTAACACATATATCCACCGGATGGCGACATGAGCCATATGATCGATAGCAAACTGGCCGTTCGTGAAATAGACTCGCGGCCCAATAGTTTATCGATGGAGCGTGGAAAGATATTCCAACGGGATTTGGAGATGCAAGAGGTAGCCAATCGATCCACAGGCGTCCTTGAGTGCTCGATCAGAGCGACCAAGCCGGATCTTTCGATCCGATTTAAGTTATATTGCCGAGCGGACGGTGAGAACAGTTCGAGGCTTACGAAACAGTCTGCCACTTCCGGTGTCATACCGGATTAAGTCTTCAACGGTGAAATGGGCTTACCTCATGGCGCACAGCCTCCAGGTATCTTCCGGACGATCTCATGACGATCAGAACCAGTTGCTCTCTCTGCCTACGCACAGTAGTGACCATAGCGGCGATCGGACTCACGGTCTGGCAGGCGTCGGCATGCACCGGCCAGGCGGCCCAGCAGGACTCGGTCGTACGGCGGATCGTGATGCACGACGCGCGCTCCGCGGTGCGGTTTGTCGAACAGCTTAAGTCGATGCAGGCCACCGGTGTTTTCGGCGGGACCGCCGCGATAGCCGCACTTAAGCCGACGTTCGGCGACCTCGCGTTCCTCACCAGTGGAAACTACGAGCTGATCGCCGGAGAGAAGGATCGGCTCGCCCGATATATTGGCGATATCGACCTGATGGCGTTTCTTTTCGAGCGGCCTCGAGCGCATCTGCAGCTCAACATGCGCGTTGTGCAGCTTACGGGTCCGGCAAACACGGACGTCATCCAGATGACCGAGACCGTTCGCGCGCTGGTAGACGTGCAGCGAACCGAGGTCGTGCGCGCCTTTGCCGATCTGCAGGAGTATCTCATCGCTCGCCTCGAGCGCCGGAAGGGGGACGATCTCCGGATCTATCAGGAGATTCGACGCCTCCTGCCCGGCATTGGTAACGGCGATAGGCCATTGACCGTGCAGGAGATACTGCTGCTGGTTATGGTAGATCGCGCCCTTCCCGACCTCCCGGCCTCGACATCGCAATCGGCCGGCTCCGATGCGGACCGCACGCTTCTCGGCTTACAGAAATCTCTCACGACCGCGCTACAGGATCCGCACGAAACGGATGAGAAGATTGCGCGCGACATCGGCGGGAACCTGTCCGCGTGGGAAACCGCCGTCGAGGCGGCGCGCGCCTGGTGCGCCGAGAGCGCGCACTCTCTTGACAGCCGCGACGGTGAGACGACAGAGGACTTTCTGAGCGCGCTGCGCGATCCCCGCTGCCCGCTCCCTAAATGGGTTTCGGTCCGCATGCGGCGATCCATCGTTATGTGCCAGCGACTGTATCCCTCGATGTCCAGAAAGCAGGCTCGCGATAGCCTCATCGAGCTGCAGCGCCGGTTTCAAAGCGCGCTTGACCGTGAGCAGGGTATCCAGAAGAGCATTTCGGCGATTCAGGCAATGTCGGACAAGGAGCAGTCACAGCATCTTCCAGCCTCGCTGCGCCGCAGGCTGTTTGACCTGCAGTCCGTCGCAAACGATCTTGTGTCGGTTCCGATGGCGCTGTTTCAGGCCATTACCGCCGCGGCTGACGACGCCGCGCCAGGGCTGACTCAGCTCATTACGATGTTCCACGAGTACGGCGAAGATCGCGCCAAGCTCGATCAACAGCTTACCGCAGTCGACTCCAAATCCATGCAGTCGGTCAACTATGCCAAGCTTCAGCTGCTCGAGGCGAGCCTGAACCTGTGGCTTCGGCGTGGCAGCGAGGCGATGTCGCGGGCGCTAGAGCAGCAGTTCTACGACCACTATGTCGACCAGATTCGGCTGCTGGCCAACCGGCAGCTGGGCAAGGTTTCGACACACGATATCCTCGCCGCATCGTCGATTGAGGATGTGCCGGACGTCGTGCAGGATGTGCTGCTCTCCGATTCGACAGTCAACCTGTTCGTCTCGAACAGCGTAAGCCTTCAGTTTGAACCGGATACGGTCGGATCCGTCTCCGCCCAGGTGGCGTCCCGACTTCCGTCGCAGACTCCGCTGCTCGATCGCCTCAACCAGGCGGCCCAGGCGAGCGGCGCCCTCGGCACGTTGGCTGGGGCCACGCAGGCGCCTGCTTCCGCAACGCCGATTCCCGGAGTGCTGACACCGCCGCCCGTCAGCCCGCTCACTCAGTTTAGCCAGCAGTACGGCCTGGACGGCACGGACGTCATCCGAGCTATCATGGCGGGCGGTCAGGCGGTCTCTGTCCAGTCTGGAATCAGCTTGATCGCGAATCCAAGCATCGGTTTCGACGCGGGCTCCGTCACGCTGACGCTTACCGTCAACGAGACGCTGCAGCCGAACACGGATAACATCACCGATCGTGTGACGAATCACAATATCAACGATGCCACCGTAACCGCGCTTGCCTATGAGCCGACCGTGCTTTCGACGCTTACCAGCAACCTGAGCTACTACCAATCGACTGGTGGTTTTCCCGTGCTCCGTCAGATCCCCGGCTTGAAGAACCTGCTCAAGGACATCCCATTGGCGCCGTTCAAGGAAGGCAAGCGAAGCAAGGGCGTCTACCAGAGCAGTCTCATCATTCTGGAGCCGGTAGTGATTCCCACCGTCGAGGACCTGGTGCGCTACTACAGCGGTCTCCGGGGCTGAACGGTTCTCCTCTTAACTCCCTCCGACGCAAGACGAAGCGCAACGCGTGCCGCACCGTTCCCGATCGCTCGACTCCACCCATTGATTAACGCTCTGTTCTCAGGCTCGGATTGCAGTCCTGCCCGAGGTGTAGTTTACTCATGGTGGCAGTCGCGCCTCTGTAGTGGTATGGCTAAATGCAGGTGGCGACGGTGATGTGGCGAGGTTGGCTGGGTTCATGAGAAGGCGACAACGCGCTGGCACGGCCATGTGGCCAGCGTTCAAGTCATGGCCCAGAAAGGGAGAACGGCATTGGACAATACTCGTCGAGGCAAGCAGTTCGGCGTCTTAACACTACTGGAAGACACGACGTGGAAGGAGAGCGCGTGGTAGCGTTAATCGATGGAAAGCGGCTTGCAAGCGTTGACCAGGACCTTGCTCGCCGCCTTTCGTGAGCTCGCGCCTACAAGAACTGCTGGAATACCAGCCGGTAGCCCTCCGGGCCCATCAGTGAAAACTCCAATGCGTCGTAGTCCGTCGTCACGACGTCCGAGACGGCCCGGCCGCGTGACAATAGGTCGCGATGGAGACCCCGGGCGTCGACGGCCCGGAAATAGAACCGGACGTGTTTCGGCATCTCCGCGCGGATATCGGACGAGTAGTTGTGAAGGAAGATCTCGACCGGATCGTTGACGAGTACTGCGAAGTCTAGCCTGCCGTCAGGGTATGCCAGCGTGTATCCTCGCTTGAATCCGAGATCCTCTTCAAAGAAAGTCGCGGCTGCCGCGACGTCAGCCAGGTGCAGCTCGGCGACGATCTGCCGGAACTTGCGTGTTTGAGCCGCGGCATTCGTCGCAGCGGACACGCTCTCCACATGTCGCTTCAGCTTCTGCCAGCTTGCAAAGCCGTATTCGCGAGCAATGACGAGCTGAGCCGCGGACAGCTTGAAGTATGTTGCCTCACTTACGGCACCGGGAGAGGCTCTGCGTGGATAGCAGGCTGCAACGCGTTGAACGGCGTCCTGTTGCTGCGAAGAGAACGCGTCGAGCAGGCGCTTCGCCTGGATCTTGAGGTGCTCCAAACTAGGGGCCGTGGGCAGAGTGAGGGTCATTACGACCTCCTTTCGTAATGCCTGTGGTCCGCGTATCAGGCTGAAAGAAGGTGATCGGAAAGCTTGTTATGAGCAGTGGGTTGAACCCTTTCCGCGGACCGGCGGCGCCTGCTGCGCTCACGTCTATGATATCCAATCGGCGATATTCTGTCAAGCAGTCCGTCTCCGAGTGCGGAATGCCGCTAAAGGCCGTCAGGTGCGACGATGCTGATTCCTGATGACCCGATACTTCGATAGCGCAACTGCGGGTTCGATCGGTTTTCCAATGACCAGGGGAGGACTTGGCATGCCCGAGATGGTGAAGATCGTCGTGTTTGTACCGGAATCGCACGCGGATGCGGTCCGAGAGGCGATGGGCTCCGCGGGCGCGGGCAGGATCGGAAACTACACCTACTGCAGCTTCTCAGTCACCGGAACCGGAAGGTTCATTCCGGGTGAAGGCGCTCACCCGACCGTCGGGAGGATCGGGGAACTTGCAAGTGTTCGAGAGGAGCGGGTCGAGACCCTATGCGCGAGATCGTGCCTCGATGTCGTCCTTGCGGCGATAAGGGAGGTCCACCCGTATGAAGAGCCGGCAGTGGACGTCTATCAACTGATCGATCGTTCGTCGTGACGCCC
>JBBQVV010000071.1:0-20207 GCA_038211235.1 Chthonomonadales bacterium
CCTGAGGCGATAAGATGGCCGATGATAACCTGTTCTCCGCTTCTCGGACAACGGCGAACACTACGACGAGACGAGCGCTTCGGGATATCGGAGTGCATTCCACGCGCACCTCGCAACGCAAGATTCGAAGTGCTTGCGCGGTCGCCTTCGCCGTTGCCTTGTTGACCCAGTGGACGAATCCGACTCGGGCCGATGTCCGAATCAACGGCCTGTTTACCGATGGAGCGGTGCTCCAGAGCGATCGGCCAATCCCGGTCTGGGGTACTGCCGAGGAAGGTGAAACGGTTACCGTTGAGCTCCGAGGGCAGCGTGCAGCGGCAGTTGCAAGAAACGGGACCTGGATGGTCCGCCTATCCGCGATGCGGGCAGGCGGACCCTATAAGTTGAATGTCCGAGGCCACAACCGGATCGCTTTGACAGATATCTTGATTGGAGAGGTCTACCTCTGCGGTGGACAGTCTAACATAGAGTGGCCGCTTGCGCTCGCCGCGAACGGGACGGAGGCTGTCGCGGAAGCACGCGATCCGATGCTGCGCCTCTACAGCGTTCCACGGCGCTATTCCGAAACGCCGCTGGCCGACGTCTCCGGGCGGTGGCAGGCGTGCACGCCAGAATCGGCGCGAGGATTCTCGGCTGTAGCCTACTTCTTCGGACGGACGCTGAGAAGATCCCTGGCCGTGCCGGTCGGACTGATTCAAAGCGCCTGGAGCGGTACGCCCGCTCAGGCGTGGACCAGCCGCCCGGCACTGCTGACGAACCCCGCTCTCGCGGCGATCGTGAACGCTTACGACGAAGAGAGAGCCGGTTACCAGCAGGGGCTTGCGAAGTTTGAAACGGCTCGCGCAAAGGACGACAGCACCTTGCCGAGTGGGTCGGAGAAGGCTGCCGTCACGCCAAAGCCTCCGCGGAATCCGAGCGGTAAGACCAGTCCGACCGCCTTATATAACGCAATGATCGCGCCGCTCGCGCCCTATGCCATTCGTGGGGTGATCTGGTATCAGGGCGAATCGAACACTGGTGCGCCCGACCAGTATCGAGCGCTGTTTCCCGCGATGATCGAGGATTGGAGGAACGCCTGGAAGGAGGGAGACTTCCCGTTTCTCTACGTCCAGTTGGCGCCATTCATGAGAGCCAGGGCCGAGCCGGGGGAGAGCGCTTGGGCAGAGCTGCGCGATGCCCAGCTCGCCACGCTGAGGGCTGTTCCAAATGTCGGGATGACTGTCATTACAGACGTAGGTGACGAAACCGACATTCATCCCCGTGATAAGCAGCCGGTCGGCGAGCGTCTCGGACTGCTCGCGAGGGCGCTCGTGTACCACCAGGATGTAGAGGCGTACGGGCCCTTGTACGACGGAATGTCCGTCGACGGCGACAGGGTCGTTCTGCGGTTCCAACACGTGGGGGGCGGGCTTGTTGCACGGGGAGCGAAGACCCTGGCGGGATTTACAATCGCGGGACCGGACAGAAAGTTCGTAAACGCCGTGGCGATCATCCGTGGGGAGACAGTCATGGTATCCGCCTTGCAGGTCCCCCGACCGGTCAGCGTGCGCTACGGCTGGGCGGACTTTCCACAAGGCAACCTATGGAACCAGGCGGGCTGGCCCGCCTCGCCCTTCCGCACGGACGCGCCCGGTGGAGGGCCGGGCGGCGGGAAGTAGGAATCGGAGAATCACTTCCCGTTTCCGGTGTCTCTTCGCTGTGGGCTGACGATCACACCGTCGAAGATTGCGGCATCAGTCTTCACGTGGCAGTCCTGACCGACCACACATCTTTCAAGGTGGGTGCCCCGCATAACCACCGCTCCGTCCCAAAGGATGCTGTCCTTCACCGTCGCGTTCTCTTCCACGGCGCAGTTGTTTCCGATGACCGTATTCTCCAGGACCCGTGCTCCGGCCATGATACGAACGTTATTTCCAATGGCGACGGGATATCCGATCTCCGCGGAGTCGTCAACCTCAACATTCTCACCCATCCACACATATTTCCGCAACTCTTTGAACGGCAGAACCGTGTTCACCCGGCCCTCCAGCACGTCGATGTGCGTCTGTTTGTAGATGCCCAGGCTGCCGACGTCCTTCCAGTACGCAGCCGTGAGATGGCCGTAAAGCGGTAGGCGCTGTTCCAGCAGCAGTGGGAAGACCTGCTTTCCGAATAGGTAGAACTTACCTCGCGGGATCAGTTCGAATATTTCCGGCTGAAACACATACACTCCCGTATTGGCCGTATTTGAGAAGATCACCTCGCCCTTCGGCTTTTCGAGAAACCGCGTGATCCGACTGTCCTCATTCATCAAGACGATGCCATATTCGCTCGGGTCATCTACGAGCGACAGAGCGATCGTGGCGAGCGCTCCCTTGTCGCGGTGCGTCTTGACCAGCCTTGTCAAATCCATATCAGTCAGGTCATCTCCGCCGATGACGATGAACGTGTCGTCCTTGAAGAAATCCTCGACGCGCTTGACGCTGCCGGCGTCGCCCCAGAGCTTCTCCTCGTGCGACCAGTGAATCTGCACGCCCCAACGGGCGCCGTCTCCGAAATAGGACTCGATCTGATCACCGAGATAGTGGAGGTTGACCATGATCTCATCGAATCCGTGCTTCTTCAACAGTTCGACGAGGTACTCCATGACGGGGCGGGTAAGGATGGGGACGAGGGGCTTAGGTACGTTTCGTGTCAACGGGTCGAGTCGGCTCCCGACTCCGGCGGCAAGAATCATCGCTTTCATTAAGTACTCCTGGAGGTGGTACGGCACACGGTGCGACGTTGGCGCGTCTAGGCGGAACGACGATCGCGCTTCAATTTGTCCGCGAAGCGGGCGACCGCAACCCACACGATGTCACATCTCATTATCGGCAGGGCTGCGGACGATTCGCCAGTGTCCACCACGCCGCGGCCCGTTAAGAAGACGCACAATCCGTACCAAAGTTCCGGCATATGATCGAATGCCTGCCCAGAACGCGCGACCGCCTTCCGTTTCAGGCCTCTGCGGCTCTGCGGAAGGCGGTGAGAATCCGACGGCCCGTAAGCGCTAAACCCGGATCAGTCACGAGGAGGTTCCTATAGGCGTAAGCCCTTGTGGTTGTCCTCGGTTCCTGAACAAGCCATTCTAACCGGCAAACGCGCGAATGAGATCGGCCACGTACCGAATCTGGTCCGGCGTCAACTCAGGGTGAATTGGAAGTGACAACACATCCTGAGAGGCTCTTTCCGATTTTGGAAAATCGCCATTCTTATAGCCCAGGTACTCGTATGCGGGGTTAAGGTGCATCGGTACGGGATAGTAGATCTCGCTATCCACCTCGTGCGCCTTCAGGAACTCCTGGAGCGCATTGCGACGCGGATGCCGAATCGTGTACTGATGGTAGATGTGATAGTTTCCCCGTTCGTGGCCCGGCAGGCCGATACCCTGTTCATTAACTTCCGCAATATCGGCCAGAAGCTCGTGATACAACGCCGCATTCCGCCGTCGTCCCGCGTTCCAATCCTGGAGCGCCGGCAGCTTGACCTGCAGAATCGCCGCCTGGATCGCGTCCAGCCGGCTGCAGTAGCCCACTCGCTCATAGTAGTACTTGTGCTTGCGCGTTCCATGTCCGCGAAGACTTCGCAGCTGCTCCGCTATGGTTTCGTCGTTCGTGAGTACCATGCCGCCGTCGCCATATGCGCCGAGGTTCTTGGTCGGGTAGAACGAGAGCGTGGTCGTATCGCTCCGAGTGGCAATCGGCTCGCCAAATTGTCGTGCTCCGATCGCCTGGGCGGAGTCGACAATCAGTTTCAGATTGTGTCTATCGGCGACTTCGGTAAGCGCGATTCGGTCCGCCATTTGGCCGTAGAGGTCAACGGGGAGAATCGCGGTTGTGCGCGGAGTGAGCCTGTCTTCGATCTGCGATACGTCTAGGTTGTAGGTGCACGTATCGATATCCACGTAGACCGGCTTCGCTCCAATGAGTACGATTGCCTCGGAAGTTGCTCCGAAGGTGAACGGCGTGGTAATTACTTCGTCCCCGGCGACGATTCCGCAGGCGACAAGAGATAGCACCAGCGCATCCGTACCGGAAGCGACGCCCACACCGAACTTAGCGCCACACGCCTCCGCGATCTGGTTTTCCAGCTGGACAACCACGTCGCCGCCGCTGAAGCGGCAGCTCTCGATCACCGAAACAATGGCCGAGTCGATCTGCTCTTTGAGCTCGTAATACTGCGTGCGCAAGTCCGCAAGTGGAACTTTCAACCTTTTCTCCCAGCCAGAACTGTGCCAGTCCCGACGCGAACTTCATCAGACCGTTGCATCTCGGGAACGCAGACGTTTCCCATGAGTGACGTTTGAACGGAAGAAGAAAGCATTGTCGGGGGTAACTCGTCGTCTGCCGACGAGTGGGCGCATACACTATACCCGACGCCGAACGCGGAAGCCAGATGCGCAGCTTAGCGCACTTTCGCTTCCGGCCCTGCCTCCAGCATTTCGGAGGCGGCACGGCAAGCACTCTCGCCGTATTCGGAATCGCGCATCGCGGCGCGGATGAAAGAGGTGAAGAACGTCTCGAAGTTACCGATATCTCGACGCTGCTCGCCTGAGACAAGCGGTGTTGCCCAGAACGCTCCACCTGCCCGCACCAGGGCGCGCACGGCGTCTGTCAGCGTCAACTCACCGTTCGCCTCGCTTGCGACCTGGTGAAGTAAGGGGAAAATCATGGGTTCCAGAGCCCATCGCGCCGCCACAACAAGATTGCTCGGCGCCTGGGCTGGAGTGGGCTTCTCCACGACGTCATTCACTCGGAACGGACCGCTCATATCTCCTGTAACCGGAGTCCTTGGCGCCAACACGCCATATCGGAACACCTGATCCTGAGCAACGGCCTCAGCTAGCACGGTCGCCCCGGCCCCGCTCCACTGATGGTCCGTCAGCAGTCGGCGCAACGGGGCGGACGGATCGGGCGCGTCGATGATACAGTCCCCAAAGGCGACGACGAATGCCGAGCCCGCCGTCCACTCCTCCGCGTACAGGAGCGCGTCTCCCAGACCACGCTGGTGTTCCTGAGTCACGTACGAACAGCGAAGCGGCGGAAGATCTAATGTCCCCGAGCGGTCCCCACCGTTTCCGACGTACTCGTCACCAAAGAAGGCACGAATCTGTGGCTTCTGGTTGGAAACAATGAACAGCGCGTCTGATATATTCGCGCCCCGCAGCTCGGCGGCAATGTGTGCTAGGACCGGCATGCGGCCGACCGGTAACAGCTCCTTGGGGATTGCATCGGTTAGTGGCCGGAGACGTGTGCCAAGTCCGGCGGCGGGGATTACGGCGTTGCGAATCGCCGTGCCGTTGGCCGGAAAGTGTGGAGTGGACATTAAACCCCTGAACAGGAGGGTGGAGGAGATGCGCCTCAGTGCGCCCGCCCTGGTTTTCTTACGGTCCTAGGGGCATTGTAGCAGGTACTGGATTGTAGTGTCAATCCTCCCGCAGCCCTCGGGTGGACATTCTTTTCTGCTATCTGATATACTTGGCATGAGCCGGAGTGTTCCATTGTGAACGCACCGTACGCGGGTTCGAAAGCAATATATCCGCGGTACTCAACTCGTGCTCGAAGCGATTTCGGCCCCCCCGATTCAATCAGCTCAGGAGAGTGTCATCATGTCCCGTGGTGCTGTGCCGCCGGTCCCAACCCGCGGCGGCAAGCTTCGTTCACTTTTCACCGACATGTCTCGACGGGGCGTGGCTCGGGGCGTGGGTCGGGTGCTGTGTGCGATCGCAATTGTCGGACTGTCGGGGTGCAGGACGCGAAGTTTCCTATCCACGAAACAGGAGGTGAACCTCGGCCGCGAAGGCGCGCGACAGGTCGAGCAGCAGTATCGGGTGGACACCAACTCGCCAGACGCTGAACGCGTGCGGCGCATCGGGCAGAGCCTGCTGGCTCACACAGACCGCCGTGACGTGCCATACAGTTTCAAGGTTCTGGACGACAAGGAGATCAACGCGTTCTCGATCCCAGGAGGACCCGTCTACGTCTATCGCGGGCTGTTGGACATGATGGGCGACGACGACGACGCCCTTGCATGCGTGCTCGGTCATGAGCTGGGCCATGTAAACGGCCGTCATGCCGCGCGCCAGATCTCGTCTCAGCTCGCGACAAACGTCTTGATCAGCCTGACGCCGATCGGAGCGACTGGGCAGAACCTGGCCGGACTGGGCGCTGAGCTCGCCGGCCTCAAGTACAGCCGCGACGATGAGTACGATGCCGACCGCCGGGGCTTGAGCTATGCGCACTTTGCCGGTTACAACCCGCAGGGTATGGTGCGGTTCTTCGACAAGCTTCAGCGAATGGAGAAGCGCGAGGGCGGAGGCGGCCCGGAGTGGCTGCGAAACCACCCGGTGACCACCGCGCGAATCGCCAAAGCGGAGGCGATGATCGAGAACAAGGACTTCCGGTACGGTCAATAGCGGCCGGCCGGCGCAGAATAGATATCGATCGGACCCGGCCGAAGGCTAAGAGTGACTTGCTCAAGCCGCGAACGACTTGCGCTGCTCTTCCAGTTTCGCCCTCTTGTCCAGCCAGCCGGCAAGACGATCCCGCTCCTGCTGTATCTTTGCTGCCGGCGCCTTTTCGGTAAAGCTTGCGTTGGCAAGCATGCCTTCGCAACGAGCGATCTGCTTTTCGATCTCCAGTAACTCCCTGTCAATTCGCCCGATCTCTCTGTCGATATCGAGGGCATCTCCTATCTCGAGGAACACCTCCGCGCCTCCGATCGGCGAGGAGATCCACTTGCCGCTTTCGGGTGTTGGCGCCGCGACGCTCATAGCGAGCCGGCTCAGCCTTGCCAGTTCGGCGATCAGGGGTGCATTCTCCGCCAACGCCCGTGCCGGCACGTCGTCGGATGCGACGGCTAGAGCCGACAGCCGCAAACCGGGCGAGATGCCGAGTTCCGCGCGCAGATTGCGCAGAGCGCGTGTGGCTTCGATCAGCACCATCATCTGCTGTTCGGCCTCGGCGTCTTCCAACTCCGCCACG
This sequence comes from Chthonomonadales bacterium, assembly GCA_038211235.1. Lineage (GTDB taxonomy): Bacteria > Armatimonadota > Chthonomonadetes > Chthonomonadales > Chthonomonadaceae > DATGJU01. The sequence goes on from JBBQVV010000071.1 coordinate 7,002, forward strand.
GCCTGGGGGTACGGCGCCAGGCTGATGGTGGGGCCTCCGCCTGCAGCCGACCGCTCGGGATCTGCCTCATCGCCCTGAAGCGCGTGCCAGATCTCTTCGGTGATGAAAGGCATGATCGGGTGCATCAGTCGCAGCGTCGCGTCGAGCACATAGGCTAACATCTGCTGCGCGTTCTGCCGGTCCCTTGCGGCGCCGCGGAGGCGAGGCTTGGCCATTTCCACGTACCAGTCACAGAACTCGTTCCAGAAGAACTCGTAGATCGCGCGGGTCGCGTCGTCCATATCGTACGTCGCGAACGCTCCGTTGACCGCTTCGATGGCCGCGTTCAGCCGGGATAGAATCCAGCGATCTGCCAGCGTTCGTTGGTCCGCGGAAGGCAGCCCCTTGAGCGCGGGACATGGAACGGCACTCGAATCTTGCGAGGAATCCGCATCGCTTGCGGCGTCCGAGAGATTCATCAGGACGAAACGAGAGGCGTTCCAAAGTTTGTTGCAGAAATTGCCCGCAATCTCTGTCCTCTGTTCGCTGTATTTGATGTCCTGATTCTTGCCTGCCTGCTGCATCAGTGAGAATCGAGTCGCGTCGGCTCCATACCTATCGATCAGATCGATGGGATCGATCCCGTTGCCCTTGGACTTGCTCATCCGCTCGCCGTTTTCGTCGAGAACGGTTGCGTGAATGTAGACCTCGCGGAAAGGGATTTCGCCCACGAAATCCAGACCAGTCATAATCATGCGCGCCACCCACAGGTAGAGGATCTCCTGGGCCGTGGAGAGCAGGTTTGTCGGGTAGAAGTAGGCCAGGTCGGCGGTCTCCACGGGCCATCCTAGCGTCGCGTGCGGCCAGAGCGCCGAGGAGAACCACGTGTCCAGAACATCCTCGTCCTGGCGGCATGCTTCCGTGCCCAGTGCAGTTACGGCTTGTTCCCGTGTGCGAGCAAAGGCGTGCCTACGTCCGCTCGGCTCGAGGTTTCCGCCGGAAGCCGCTGCGTCGTCGGTCCACCAGACGGGGATGCGATGTCCCCACCATAGCTGACGGCTGATGTTCCAGTCGCGAATGTGGTCCATCCAGTGGAGATAGATCTCCTTATAGCGCTCTGGAATGAATCGTATTTTGCCCGACTTTACAGCGTCGATCGCGGGCTGCGCCAGCGGCTTCATATCGACAAACCACTCCTCGGAGAGCAGCGGCTCGATCACCTCCCCGGACCGGTCGGATATCGGAAGTTGGATCGTGTAGTCCTCGATCTTCTCCAGCAGTCCTAGCGCATCCAGATCGGTCACCACGCGCTTACGGGCTTCGAACCTGTCCAGTCCAGCGTAAGCTGGGCCTGCCGCCTCGGTCATGGCGCCGTCCTTACCGATGACGATGATCTGCGGCAGGTTGTGACGAAGGCCGCATTCGAAGTCGCTCAGATCGTGCGCGGGAGTTACCTTAACCGCGCCGGAACCAAACTCCGGTTTGGCGTAGTCGTCGGCAACTAGGGGGATCACGCGATCCGTGAGCGGTAGGCTGAGCGACTTGCCGAACAGCGACTGATACCGTTCATCACCGGGATTGGCTGCCACGGCGGTATCCCCGAGCATCGTTTCGGGCCGCGTTGTCGCAATAATTATGAATCCGCTGCCATCGGCGAACGGGTAACGAAAGTGGTACAGCTTGCCTTGCCGTGTCTCCGTGTTCACTTCGATATCGGAGATGGACGACTGGAACTTCACGTCCCAGTTCACGACTCGAACGCCGCGATAGATTAGCCCTCGCTCGTACCAGGAGCGAAACTCCTCCATGATGGCTTCCACGTACGATTCATCGAGCGTAAATCGAACGCGCTCCCAATCGTACGAGCAGCCGAGCTTCTCAAACTGATGGTAGATGCGGGTGCCATATTCTTCTCGCCACTCCCAGCATCTCGCCACAAATCCTTCACGTCCCAGCTCCTGCCGAGTGACGCCCTCCTTCGCCAGCTCGCGCTCGATCACGGCCTGTGTTCCGATGCCGGCATGGTCCGTGCCGGGCAGGCACAACGTGCAGAAACCGCGCATTCGGTGCCAGCGAGTCATCGCGTCCAGGACGGTATTATTGAGCGCGTGGCCCATGTGGAGGCTGCCCGTAATGTTGGGCGGCGGAATCGTGATGCAGTATGGTGGGCGGTCAGGATCCGGCTCCGCGTGGAAGAACCCGCCAGCCTTCCAGAATGAATACCATCTCTGTTCCACAAGCTGTGGCTCATAGGCCTTCGAGAGATCTTTCGTCGTGGTCATGTTCTGTGGTCTCCGGTCCCAGTCGGCATTCTAGCGCCAGCTCCAGTTGGGTCAACTGAAATCATGGTATGTGACGGTGGCAGGCGGTTTAGATAGACAAATGCGAAAGGCCCGCGTCCATCATGATGTAGCTCATGAAGGACGCGGGCCGAAAAGCTCCGCGCGGTACCACCTTCGTTCCCGTGGACGAGCGGCGCTCCACGGACACTCATTCGCTATAACGGGCGCTCCCGGCGATGAGGACAGTAGGTAATGAGCGTCGGACAATGAGCGCCTGCGCCACATCGATCCGAGATACTGGTACCGAAGTCCATTGCGGCTCCGGAGCGACATTCAGCGGTGCGCAGACCGGGAGGTTCACACCGTCTACTCCCTCTCTGTGGTCGCGCGATGCGCCTACTCTTCTCCATCAATGCCTTTGCTGACTTGACAGCATTCGATTTGCATTAGTATACACCAAGATGGGATTCGTAGCCGAGAGCAGGCTGCGAGGAGACGAGCGCGCAGGAATCTGCGGCGGTTTGAGTAATTTGCAACCGGATGCGCGGGCCGGGGCATCCCGGGCCTTAGCGGGCTAGATTGCCACGATCCAGACAGGATGACATGTGTAGAAAAATAGCGCTTTTCAACTTCGATCCGCCCGTTACCGAAGAGGAAACTCACGCAGCCTCACTTCAATTCGTGCGGAAGATTACCGGGTTCAACAGGCCGTCCAGGGCGAACGAGGCGGCCTTCAACCGAGCGGTCGATCAGATCGTTCAGGTCTCCGCCGAGCTACTCTCAAGCCTCGAGTCCGGCGCGGCACCGCGAAACCGCGACGAGGAAACGGCTAAGGCAAAGGCGCGGTCGGCGCTTCGGTTCACGAAGTGACAATTAATCCCAGAATAGCCACGGCTTTCGAGTCGGCAAACGGATTTCCGCTTGAGTCGCATCTTCTGGTGCTCGGGCGAATGGGTTCGCACAGCCACGGCACCTACGTAGCTCCAACCGAGCCCGACGCGATCGACGACGTCGATTTCATGGGAGAGAAGCGCAAAGCAATGGTTCGGAAGTATCAAAATGACGTGAAGAACGCGGCGCACTTGATCCGCCTGCTCCGCATGGGGACCGAGTTCCTGAGGACCGGGCAGCTGCAGGTCTTTCGGATCGCAGATGCCGAGGAGCTCAGGCAGATCAATAAAGGCGCCTGGAGTCTGGCGCAGGTCAAAGCGGAAGCGAATAGACTGTTTGAGGGTATTGAGCAGGCGCGGGCAGAATCGCGTCTTCCTGCAGCTCCCGACGTGGCTGCCGCGGGCCGGTTACTGATTGACCTCCACCGTGAGGTTCTAGGTGTATAGGTCGCCATGCCTCCTGCTCATGCGCAGCGGCATCGCGCGTGTGGTGACACTTGCTACGATCCTGCTCTCACTCGGGATTATCGGCGTGACGCAGACCGGGCCGAACCTGCCCAGCCAGGATCGGCTGCGCCTTTCTGAAGCCTTTCGCCTTGCCGATAGCGTGGGTGACCGTCTGTGGCCGATGTGGAATCGAGCGCCATTCGCCGTGCTGCTTGTCACTCAAGACAAGGAGTTCCTGATCCGGCATCCGAGGCCATCGCCGGAATTTCAATTCGCGACTTATGATCGGCTACTTAAGACCAGGGTCTACATCCGCGGTCGAACGTTTGATCTCGGTTTTCTAGCGACGTTTCCTGCCGTAAGTGGTATTCCGACCATCGTGGTCGGACAGGCCGAAGCGACGACCGCGAAGAGTTCGACGCCCTGGGTAGTAACTATACTTCATGAGCATTTCCATCAGTTGCAGACCTCGCAGCCTACGTACTATGCCGAGATCGAGAGGCTCGGTCTCGCGCGTGGTGACAATACCGGTATGTGGATGCTCAACTATGCATTTCCATACGATGACGATCGAGTGGATAAGCAGTTTTCTATGCTTTGCAGTCAGCTGGCCGAACTGCTCGAAGTTCCGAAGCGCGAAGATGTGTCAGGTCGCCTGACCGCCTATCTCAAGCTGCGCCGCAGCCTGAGGGAGCTTCTGAAACCGGACGACTATCGTTACCTCTCCTTCCAGCTCTGGCAAGAAGGGATTGCCCGGTACACGGAGTATCACGCAGCGCTCAGGGCGAGCCAGAGTTACGAACCAGGCCAGGGCTTCCGGAGCCTGGCGGACTTTACACCCTACGCGGATGTCGCGACAGCTATGCGAGAACGGATCGTTCGAGAGCTCACGGCCATGGACCTTGCTAAGAACCGCAGGACCGCATTCTATGCGATGGGCGCGGCCGAGGGCCTCCTGCTGGATAGGGTCAATCCCGGGTGGCGCGGGCGATACTTTGAGGTGAAGTTCGATCTTGCACCCTTGCTGCAGCCTGGTGCACGGTGACACTAGCTTGTTTTTAAGAGAGGGAACAGTACGATGAGAATGGGTCGGACGATTCTGTTTAACGATGTGCGTCGAGCATTTCATCAGGCAAGGCAGCGAAATAGCGCGGCAGCTTCCTGCCGCCCGGCTCGTATAACTCGGCGAATGCTGCTAACGACGACGGCAGGCGGGTTAATCGCGTCGCTCGCAGGTGGAGCACGATCCGTAACCGCGAATGACAGATCCGTCCAGATCGCGGTCGTCGGCGCCGGTATCGCAGGGCTAAATGCAACCTGGCTTCTCCGTAGCGCAGGGCTTTCCGCTACGCTTTACGAGGCCTCGGACCACATTGGCGGGCGGATTCAGACGGCATACGACTCCGTTGCGCCTGGTGTCTATAGTGAGCTGGGCGGAGAGTTCATCGACAGCAGCCACGAAGATATGCTCGCACTGGCCGCCGCGTTCAATCTTAGTCTGATCGATACCGCCGCTGATGGCGAGGCAGAGCTTCACGCTGCCTACTATGCCGATGGACGACTACACAGCGAAGAGGAGCTGATTGCTGCCTTCCAGCCGCTAGCCGAGATCATCGACAACGATGCCGCTCAGCTAAGCGATACGATCACCTATGACAGTCACTCAGAGTTCGACGCAGTACTGGATCGGACCAACTTGCGCGACTACCTGTCACGAAACGTCACCGAGGACTGGCTCTTCAAGGTGCTGGAGGCGGCGTACGTCAACGAGTATGGACTCAATCTCGAGGACCAGTCCACGCTCAACTTCGTCGAAGTTATCGGCACAGATACGTCGGACGGCTTTCAAGTGTATGGTGAGAGCGACCAACGTTTCAAGATTTGGGGCGGTAATCATCAGATCGTCAGCGGCCTCGCTCGGCGTGTTGCCGGCGATATCGTACTCGATCACCGATTGACGGCGCTTTCTCGAACGGCGGCCGGCAGAACGGTCCTCACGTTCCAGACCGGCAGCGGCGCCGTGCGGTCGGTGCGCGCGGATTTCGTGGTCCTCTGTTTGCCATTCACAATACTTCGCGAAGTGGCGATCCGTGTCCCACTGCCCGCCGTCAAGCGTCGGGCCATCCATGAGTTGGGTTACGGCGCGAACGCCAAGTTGATCCTGGGATTCAGAGAGCCCGTCTGGACGGTTGAAGGTTTCAGCGGCGATTCCTACGTGGATCGGCCCTATCAGTCAGGCTGGGACAGCGCTCGACTGCAGGATACACCATATGGAGCTTATACGATCTACCCTGGTGGCTCACGCGCACTGGATCTGCGGCCAGGGACCGCGCTAGAGCAGGCAAGAAGACTGCTCCCCGGGTTGAACCAGGTGTTCCCTGGCGTCCGAAGGCAGTGGCTGGGAACGGCGCTGCGGGTCTACTGGCCCGACGACCCATTTGTCAAGGCTAGCTATGCATCCTACCGGCCCGGCCAGTGGACGGGCATCCGCGGCGCCGAGGGTGAAACCGTAGGGAACCTTTACTTCGCGGGCGAGCACACCAGCCTGGACTGGCAAGGCTTCATGAACGGCGGCGCGGAGTCTGGCCGGCTCGCGGCAGAAGCGCTAATCGCGCGGTTGGGTTAGGTGGAGGCAGCACCGTGCGCTTAGGCTTATACGAAATGCTTGACAAGGCAGTCATGAGAAACGCTATCGGGTGCGACACCGTGTGTCGCCGCGTGCACTGGATCGAGCAGGTAGATCAGACCAACATGGCGCTAACCTGGATGTTTGCGTATAAGGGCAATATCGTCACGACGTAAGGACTAGCCATGGTTCCGTTGTTGGAAACCCCGCTCATTCGTCTGAGCAATCTATTTCCGGATCGCTCGGTCTTTGCAAAGTGTGAGTTTGCGGCGCCATCGGGCTGCTTCAAAATACGTGGGGCGATCCATCTCCTGGAACGGCTGCAATTGGAAGGACGCACGCGGCATCTCGTCGTGCCTTCGATGGGAAATACGGCGCTGGGAGCGGCGGCCGCGGCGCATGCTTTCGGATTCACCATGACCGGCATTGTTCCGACGACCATCTCGCGGGCAAAGGATGAGAAACTACACTCGCTTGGTGTCGAGCTTATCAAGGTGGACGGCGGCGGAAGCGAGCTGCTGCGCAGGGCTACTGAAGTTGCGCGGGAGCGCGGAGGCTACTTCGTACATCCTCACCTCGACCCACTCTGGACGGAGGGTTATCAGTCGATCGCCGCGGAGATACTTCGCGTGCTTCCGCAGTGCCGGTCTCTGGTGTTTCCGGTCGGTGGAGGCGGTCTGCTCCTGGGCCTGCTGGCCTATACGCGGAGCGTCCATTCCGGCGTCAGACTGTACGGATGCGAACCGTTCAGCTATCCAAAATATGCTCGGTTTGACCACGCGAGAACGACGACGATCGCGGATGGGCTTCGGCTGGAGACACCGCATCCCTCCGTGCAGCTTGCAGTTAGGGAGGCAGGCCTCCCGATCGGACTGGTGTCAGAATCTGAGATACGTGTGGCGCTAAGGGACCTCTTCGAAATGCAGGGCCTTGTTGTTGAACCTTCGAGCGCCATCGCGCTGGCCTCGTTTAAGGCGGCCGGCGCCGAGATGGAAGAGCCTGCCTGTATAATCCTCACGGGCCAGAACATTGCGATCGAGGATCATAACGCGCTGATCGCATCGGTAACCGCGGAAGTCGACGCTTGAAGCATCCGGTACCGCGCGACACTTATGATTGCTGCCAATAAGGTCGTACGTTAACGCGGCAATGTTGACCATCGACTTATTGGCTGGTGGTGAGCAGCTGGTTGAGATCACTGATCGATGAAGTGTGCCGTCTAAGCGATGGGTGAGGTGAACGAACGTGAAAATGGAGGTGAACCTAGCTGCGGCTGGTGATGTGCAGGCGATGCGGGAGCTTTATCGCAAGGAGGCCGCCTGCCAGATCATTCACGACTCCTGTATTTCTCGAGGCCTGGCCGATCCGTACGTGATCCACGTGAACGGTCGGTTGGCGGGATATGGAGCCGTGTGGAACAAGTACGATCCTGGCCGCCTGATGGAGTTCTATACGGTGCCGCACTTCCGGGGACTCGCGCTTCCCATGTTCCGCGAGCTGTTGATAGAGAGCCGGGCGACCCAGATCGAGGCGCAGTCGAATATGCCGCGCATGCTGCTGATGCTTTACGACTGCGCCACAAACATTCGAGCGGAGAATGTCCTTTTCCACGATGCGTTTGACAGCAATCTTGAGTGCTCAGGCGGCATTTTTCGCCGTTCCGTACCGGAAGACGCCTCCCTGATGTTTCCTCACAAAGACGAGCCTGTCGGCGACTGGGTGCTCGAAGTCGACGGAGCTCCCGTATCGACCGGCGGTTTCCTCTGCCATTACAATCCTCCCTACGGCGACGTCTACATGGAGGTGGCGGAGCCGATGCGGCGGCGTGGTCTTGGCAGCTATCTGGTTCAGGAAGTGAAACGCAGATGTTACGAAGCCGGCAAATTGCCGGCTGCCCGCTGTAACCCGGGCAATGTCGCGTCCCGCGGGACACTACAGAAAGCAGGGTTTCTGCCGTGTGCGCGCTTGATGGTAGGAGACGTGGAGGCAGCACCGGCGCGAAAGTGACAACGGCAGCGGACGACCCTACCGGGAGGGATGTCGAACTGGTCCGTTCGCCCGAACTGTGATCCAACCGTCGTGCCGATTCGTTGTGGAGCGCCATTGCCGTCTCTTGGCGTTCCGCGGGCCAACCCAAAGGAGGGCTCAGGTTTCAATGGAGAGCTATATTGCGTTTCTGCGTGGCATCAATGTTGGCGGCCACGTGGTGAAGAAGGAAAGACTGAAGAGTCTCTTCGAGGAGTTGGGGTTCGACAACGTTTCAACGTTCATTGCGAGCGGCAACGTCGTGTTCGACGCAGAAACGGATGACGCCGCGGGCCTCGAGTGCCGAATCGAGCGAAGCCTGGCGCCGGCGCTGGGCTACTCCGTCTCGACGTTTGTGCGGACCGCGGCCGAACTGAAGGCCGTGGCCGACGCGGCCCCGATCGCGCCGACCGACGCCGCGCGGCCCGTCTACTCCGTATACGTCGTGTTTCTCCATGACGCCTTGGACGACGAGGTCCATCGCAAGCTATTCGCGCTGCAGTCACCTAAGGACGAACTTAAGGTTCAGGGTCGCGAGATATACTGGTTATGTCGGCAGAGAATGAGTGAATCCCCCCTGTTTGCCCGTGATCTGATTGGCAAGGCCATTGGCGCCCCGATCACGACGCGGAACCTAACCACGATTAGGAAGCTTGTCGATAAGGTTTCCTCGCGGCTCTAGTCCGGATTAATCCCGAACGGATGATTGGCCCAGCTATAGGGCGGGGGCGTAGCTTGCCCGTACGGGTCTCCCGCCGACCGGGTTGATGAATAAGTCGGGCTAGTTCCAACGCCTTCATCTCCTGAGGTTAGAGCGCGGACAGATCTGGATGGTGCTTCCTATATGAGAAGGCGGCAGAATCTTGAAGGAGCTTTGCGACGGCGAGCAGGCGATCCTCCTGGTAGAGTCGCCCGATAAGTGAGACGCTGTAGTTCTGGCCCTTATCCCCGACCCCGTAGGGTATGATCGCCTGAGGATGGCCCGTGGAGTTTGTCAGCGTCAGAGAGTATCCACCGATACCATATGCGAGAAACATGTCCAGGTCGCCAAACTCCGCCTCGAACTTGCGCATCGCAATCGAGCGCAGCCGCTGTGCCTGCAGGTACTCTACTGCAGGCACGAATCGATTGGTTCTGAAGATTCCCGGCCACGCGGACTCGTGGATCGTATCCATTTCGGGGCTTCGGGTGAGGCCGTCGAACGCCGATGCCGCTTCTACTTCCAGAATCGTAAACAGTGCCTGCGGGGCTGGCGTGAACTGGACCGGCCGTGTCACTGCTCCCCGTTTCCGCAGCTCCTGAACAAACGGTTCTTTCTCCATCCGCGCTAAATCGCCGGGCTTGGCGTCCGGGTCGATCAGGAGTCCAACCTTGAGTCCACGGTAGTCGATCCGCGGCCGCCAGTTGAAACTGCGATTTACCGTGGTCGCGTCGTTTGGATCCTCACCGCAGATTGCCGCGAATACGAGCGCGCAATCCTCGATCTCACGACAGATGGGACCGACCTTGTCCATGGTGTAGCTGAGGCCCATGGCGCCGTGGCGGCTTACCCTTCCATAGGTGGGACGGAGCCCCGAGACTCGACAGCGGTGCGATGGCGACGTAATGCTGCCCAGCGTCTCCGTTCCGATGGAGAACCCGATCAGCCCGGCGGCGGTCGCGGATGCGCTGCCGGCGCTGGAGCCGCTCGAACCCTCTTGTGGATTCCACGGATTCTTCGTTCGACCTCGGAACCAGTGGTCGTCCATCGCGAGCGCACCCATGCTCAGCTTGGCGGCAAGTATCGCCCCAGCCTGCTCCAGCCGTGTAACGACGTGCGCATCATAGTCAAATATCTGGTGCTCGTATGGCTCGGCCCCCCATGTCGTCGGGCAGCTCCGGGTCGCGAACAGGTCCTTTATCCCATACGGAATGCCATGGAGCGGTCCGCGATAGCGGCCTTCGCCGATCTCGGATTCCGCGCGCCGGGCCTGTCGCAGCGCCAGGTCCTCGGTCAGAGTGATCACGCAGAGCAGATTGTCTCCATATCGCTTCAGGCGGTCAAGATAGATCCGAGTCAGTTCGACAGGCGAAATCTGCTCGGTTCGGATCAGATGCGACAACTCCCGGACGGAGAGAAACGCGATCTGCTCGTCGGTAAGAGATTCTCGCTTCAAACGGCCGGCCGAACTTGCCCTCGCGCGAACCCGGAATTCAGGTCGCGAGCCGCCGCCAAGCGGCACGAAGCGCGTTGGCGGCTCTACGGTATAGGCAATGGACACGCTCCGCTGCGCGTTAAAGGTCACCGGAAGCTTGCGTACATCGGAAAGGATCGCTGTACGCTGTTCGGGCGTCATCGCGATTCCGGCGATCTTCTCGGCGCATGCCAGGTCGGCCTCCGTGATGATCGACTCCACCGGCTGTACGGCTGCAGGAGTGTCGGCCGGTCCCGAGGCTGGAGCGCCGGCGGCATCGGTGGTTCCTACCGCGGCTGCGAGCGCGGACGTCAGCATCTGCTTGCGCGTAATCTTATTCCCGGTCCTCTTTCGTTGCATCGTGCGGCAGTTCTCACTCTCTGTCCCGCAAATGACCTCGGGCTCTTCCAGGCCGGCCTGGAAGAGCCCGAGGTCATTTGTTGTGGGGGAATGAAGCAATGGTCAAAGCGGCGAGGTCATGCCATTCACGGGGGCGCCCGGGTCGAGCCGGCCCTTCACATTGGCGGGGTCGCTAGACGCGCAAGTCTGAGCGTCGACGGCGTCCCAGCCGCCAAGTCGATACATCGACTTGCCGCACACGCCGCAGTGGCCCTTGAGATCGCGGCCTCCCCGGCGGTTACAGACCTGGATCGCGCCGTTCATGGGACGGTGCGACCGGCAATGGACGCAGTAGCCCTGAACGTGGATAGCCTGCTCCGTCTGGTTACCGTTAGATTGCATACTCATTCGGATTTCCGCTTGAGGAGCGGCAGCCCGGTTTGAGCGCTCTCCGTCACGATATAACCTGCCGGAAGCGCGTCGAGAGGAACCGTACCATCGGCATTGGTCACCACTTTCTTGAAGAAGTGTAGTTTGCGCTTGCCGCCTCGCGAATCCGTCTCTTTCGCATGAAGATAGTACGTCTGTCCGTTCTTGTTGCTTCTGGCTGAATACACCATCGGTTACTCCTGTTCTCGAAGAAGTGCGACTTATCGCTGGTAACTACGTGACTTAATGCGACTTCAAGATCGACGGGCGCGGACGCCCTCTACCGATTAACAATCGAGTGGTGACTTCGTGGCCTTTACGTGACTGGACATGAATGAGGAGGTCGCCGAACAGGTTCAAGAGCCATCAGGGACTCTGTGCCATGGCACTACACACGACTGCTTTTCCGGCTGCAAGCCTTCGAGCATGCGAAATGCTCTGCCCGGTATAATAGCATAGACCGGCGACGAACGCAAGCTCATATTTGGATTGTGGCGGACGACAAATGTGTTGTGCTCGGTAGAGCGTATTCCAGTGGGAAACTGTAAAACGGCCGGACGAAATTCGGGTAGAGGGGAGGTTTTAGGCGAAGATTCGTGGATGCCCAGGAGAGGAGTTGAACCTCCAAGCCCTTGCGAGCACTGGCACCTGAAGCCAGCGTGTTTGCCATTTCACCACCTGGGCAAGCGAGCCGGCAACCCAGGCGGGAAGCCCCTCATTTCTTGCCAAATTATACGTGATATGGTACAATCTGTCAAGTGGGTTGCCCGCCAGTATGCCGGGTTCGCGTGCAGGCATTCTGCCCCAGGAACGAGCGCAGCTTGATCCTCACCGTGACGCCGAACGCAGCAGTAGATAAGACCTTTCGAGTTGAGGGCTTTCAGCTGGATCGCGTTCACCGGCCGTCCATTGCGCACACCGTTGCTGGGGGCAAGGGGATAAATGTCGCCCGCGTCTATCAGACTCTTGGCGGACAAACCGTTAACACGGGCTTTCTAGGAGGCGTGCAGGGGAGGCTGGTCGCTCAGGCGCTGGCAGCCGAAGGGCTCGGCAACCAGTTCGTACATTGTGATGGCGAGACGCGTCTCTGTATCGCGATCATCGATCCGACCACGGGCACACAGACAGAGATAAACGAGAGCGGTCCGGGAGTTTCGCAGCATTCGGTCAGCGATCTGCTGCGCCGGGTTAAGAGCTTGTTGTCACAACAGGAGTTTGATTTTCTGGTTCTTAGCGGCAGTCTCCCGCCGGGCGTGCCGGTCTCCCTTTATACGGACCTGATAGCCCTTGGTAAGGAGCATGGCGTGCGGACGGCTCTGGATGCCAGTGGCCGCGCTCTTGCCGCGGGAATCGCCGCGGCGCCATGGATGGTGAAGCCGAATCGAGCCGAGCTGGAATCGATCACCGACACGATTGCCGGCGGCATGGAAGAGCGACTTGACGATTTACGGCGATTGCGAGATATTGGTATCTGTATCGCGGCTCTCACGCTTGGCTCCGAGGGCGCTCTTCTGGTCAGTGAAGATGGGTCGCTTGCCGCGCTTCCTCCGGTAATTGAATTTGCGAGTGCCGTCGCCTCCGGAGATGCATTTCTTGCTGCATTTCTATGGGCCTGGACATACGGACCCGCCCCCGGAGATGCCGCATATGCGCTGCGCCTGGCGACCGGCGCCGGGGCGGCCAATGCCGCGGTTATCGGCGCAGGATTCTGTACGCGAGAATCCGTATTCGCGCTGGCAGAGAGTGTCACGATCTCGCAGTGCGCGTGACTAGTGGATCGACGAGCGCGGAACGATAGCCAACTTTGTCTCGGGATTAGTCGTATCAACGGTTAGGTCAGCGCAATTTTAGAGGTGGGTAACGGCGCATGCTCGCATTCATAGACAGTCCGATACAGATCGCGGTCGTCATGATCGTCGTGTTGCTTGTATTTGGTCCCGAGAAGATGAAGGACATCGGCAAGCAGATGGGTCGCGCCATCCGCGAGATCCGGCGCGTGGGCACCGATTTCCGGA
>JBBQVV010000072.1:0-20150 GCA_038211235.1 Chthonomonadales bacterium
TGCCGCTCGACACTAGATCGTCTATGACAAATGGCCGTCATGACGAGGCTTGAGCTGCGTCAGTTCAGGCGATTTCCACATCCTTAGATCACAACGGTCGTCGATCGCGCCGCAACCGTGGTGGCCGTTCTGACTTGCGTGCGTGGATTTGGCGCCTGCGGTTTCCGCCGAAGGCCGCGCGTTGAAGCGGGCGCGGTCCGACTTTCGGTAGATCCCACGGTTCGAATCCGACCCGGACTGCTGGGGAGCCCGGCTGCAGTCTGAAGTCATGCTTTTCCGGGTTCACAAACAGCGGGTCCGCTATTGCGCTGTGCTTGTCCTGGCCGGCTGCCTGCCACTTGTCAAAGCTCTTATCGGCGAAAAGGATCGATCTGCCGGAAGCGTTCCAGTAGAGATTGTGGTCAAACGCGCAGACATCGGTACCGGTCTGACCTCCAGCATAGTCTCCGATAGCCTTACCCTCCACAAAGTATATTATATTGCGCCGGAACGTGAGCACGAACCCTCCGGATCCCCCGAGATCTATTTGGGCGGTGCGGTTCAGGGCAAAAACATTGTTCTCCGCCGTGATATCATGGTTGAGATGCGCAAATAGGCCTGCGTCCTGGCAGCGGTATACAAGATTGTTCCGGATCAGCAAACCGTGGCTGCCCTCGTCCAGGTATATTCCCTGGCCACCGTACTCACGGCTTACCACGTCATGTACGACGTTGTAAGCGATGCGACTGCCGGGAGTGCTGCAGGTGTAGATCCCGGCCAGATCGCTGAGCATGCCCTGGCCGATGTCATGCACGTCGTTGTGTTCGATGGTGTTGCCGGTGGCCTGGCTTGGCCCGAAGTCCTGGACCGAGCCCACTGAAATGCCAGAGTAGAACAGGTCGTGAATGTGGTTGTAAACAACCTTGTTGTCGGCATTGTCGCCCACGAAGACACCCACTGCTTCCGGAGTAAACCGACCGCAGTGGGCAATTTCGTTGTCGGCCACAGTGATGCGCCGGCTGTGCGGGCCCCTGGGCATCGCCGCCTTGCGTTGGAGTCCGCCCTTGGTCAGCCGGCCGGACCCGTCCGTCTCCCACGAGAAAAAGTGACCGATCCGGACCCCTCCCGCGCCGACATCCGTGATCCGGTTTCGCGCGATCGCGATATCCGCGCAGCCAACGTTCACCTCGACGCCGTAATTGCCGATATGTTCTATGGCGCAGTTGGTTACGGCGCATCGTTCGGCATAGTCAAACAGTAGCGCGCCGGGCACGTCAATTCCTGCTTGCAGCGATGACGCGTAGTCGACCGGCGGCTGCCATTCCGTATGCGCGAACTGAAGACCTTCAAAATGGAGATCATGAACTGGCGCGCCCTCGCGTCCGACTACGCGTATCAACCGCGGAAGTCGCGGCGCGATGATCTCCACGTTGCGCATATCCTCTTCGGGCCGTGGCATATAGTACAGCCGCCCTTGCCCGCGGTCCAAATACCACTGGCCGGGTGTGTCCAATGCCTCGAAGACGTTCTCAACCCAGTAGACCGAGGGCCGCTCCGAGGTATCGACGAGTGCGAATAGGCTTGGCCGGTCGAAGGTGACGAGTCGCCGATCCGAGTCAACACGCTCAATCGGCAGCCGGTTGTCTATCCATCGAGTGATGCCAACGACTTCGACGTCCCGCAAATTGCGCCAGCCAGGCTCAATATCGCCCGGCGAGTAGACGAACTGCCTGGTAGCGCTCCTGAGAAAGTCGCCCGTATAGCCCGGAAGAGATTCAATGCGGTATTCCCCGTGCCTGGGCAGCCGGGGCCGGTCTCGGCGCGCACCGTTCACGAAGAGCTGGCGGAAGCGCCATCTCCCCGCCTTGACTCCCGGAATGTCCACCACCCACGCCTTGTGGCCGTGCACCATGGTCCAACCGCCCCCCTCAAGTCGCCGACCTCCGCTGAGCGTCACTCTCTCCGAACCCGCCGCGGTGTAAGTGACCGGAGCGTCTTTACTGCCCGAATCCTCAGGACCGAATTCGATCGGCTGGTTGAGAAAATAGGTTCCGCCGCGCAGCTCCACCCGAACTGGCCGCGGACGAGCTTGCGTGCGACGCGACTCGCGGACCGCCGCAATCGCCCGGGCAATGGTCGCGAACGGGCCGTCGTTTCTGCCAGGAGCGGCCTGCCGTCCAGACCAGGCGTCGTTTCCATTTCGAGAAACATAAAACGTCACTGGCGGCGAAAAGATGTGTAGAGACGCGGCACATGCCGCGGAGGCCGCGGAGGCCGCGAGTAAGACGACCATCGAAATGCCCAATGGACGATATGTAAGAATTGCCATAGAGAATCAATACGATGCAAGTCGCGGAGTAGTTGTTGCCGCGATGTCAGTCGACCGACTTTGATTCCACTGTGGCATGTGCGACGGAACACCCAAGTCTCCGCCGCAGTGGCGCAACCTCACGATCGGCGGCGCGATGGGCGGAACTCCAAACACGTTCTTCGATTATGTTCGGGTCTACACCATCGATCCACGGGCAAGTATCAAAGCAGTCGAGAGGTGACCGTAAGAAATGCCCTTGAGTTTCTCCGTGCTCTCTGGAACCTGCATCCCATGTCGCCCGTCCTACCATGACATGGTCGTTCTATTGGTTCGGCTCCACGTGAACGCGCGAGAGATAACATCTCAAGGAATCATATGCCACGATGCTTCCCTACGAGTTTTCAAATGACCGGACCGCCGGTTTTACTCCCGTCGGTATCTTCGCACCCCTGCCCTGAGACAGAGTCCGAGTCTCTTCTAGGTAAGCGTGCTGTGATCGTCGAAGACGAAGGCATCACGCTGCTGCAGCTTAGTAAGCTGCTTCGTTCCGAGGGCGTGAAGGTCGTCGGCGCCGCGACCAACGGGCAGGAGGGCACGGACCTCGTACTCAAGCGGCGCCCTGACAGTGTGTTGATGGAGTCCGAATGCCCGTCATGGATGGTCTAGAGGCGACAGAGCGAATTCTGGCAGAATATCAGGTCTGCATCATCCTGCTGACGGCCTTTTCAGACGAGCAGCCTCGGCGGAGGGCCGTGGAGTTGGGAGTTTGCGGGTACGTGCTAAAGCCCGTCACGGTCGAGACGTTGATCCCCCAACTTAGAGCGGCTTACCGAAAATACCTCGACGCTTCCAGTGAGCAATAGACCGACAGGGACGAGACCAACAGGTCCGGCAACGATGAAACAACCGGACAGTCGTCAACAATATACCCTCCGAGCACCAGAGGGATCAGAGTTCCATTTGTTACACAGGAAGAGACGCTGGTGACGAGTACTACTGGCATAAGCTCCCAAGAGACCCAGCAGGCGTTACTGGCGGCGATTGTCAGTTCGTCGGAGGACGCAATCGTCAGTAAAGACCTCAATGGGATCGTTACGAGTTGGAATGACGCTGCTGAGCGCATCTACGGCTGGAAATCCGAAGAGATTGTCGGCAAGTCGAAGGCGCTCGTAATCCCTCCTGACCTGCCGAATGAACTATCTAATATCCTGGAAAAGATAAAGGTTGGGGAACGGATTGAACACTACGAAACACGGCGATTGAGAAAAGACGGTCGAGTGATCGATGTGGCGATCAGCGTGTCGCCGGTCAATGAACCAAAGGGCCGTATTGTGGGCGCCGCGACAGTCGTTCGCGACATCACCGAGCGTAAGCGTACCGAGCTGGAGCTCCAGGAGAAGCATGCTGAGATCGAAGCGCTCAATGTTCGACTGAGGCGCTCGATGTCGGAAACCCATCACAGGGTCAAGAACAATCTCCAGGTGATCTCCGCCATTATCGAGCTGCAGATGTTGGATCACAAGGGAGAGGAGTCAATTCCTCTGGAAGACTACCGGCAGCTTAAGTCGCACATCCACACGCTCGCAATGATCCATGATCTCCTGAGCTCCAGTATCAAGGAAGACGAAGACGCCCAGCGCGTCTCCGTGAAAGCAGTTCTGGATACGCTGCTTCCAATGCTGGAGCAGACGGCCTGGAACAAGGAGGTTCACTTTTGCATCGACGAGGCCAAGCTTACGTCGAAGTGGTGCGTCTCCTTAGCGCTTGTGGTGAATGAGCTGATCGCGAATGCATTCAAACATGGCAACCTCAGATCGGACGTTCTATTCCAGGTGGACGGACAAAAGGCCCGGCTTACCGTATCGGATGATGGACCAGGCTTTCCCGATGGCTTTGATCCGCTGCAGTCGGCTCACATGGGCCTGGAACTGGTGGAAAGCCTGGTCCACGCGGACCTGAAGGGACAGTCTACATATGGCAAGCGCCCCGAAGGCGGTGGCCGCGTGGTCGTTACGTTCCTACTTCCGCTTGTTGAATAGTGCCTTGTGCGGGCTCTTTAGTGTATCCCAGTTTCTGTATATTCCTTGATGTCCTGCTCGTGAAACACGGATAGGCCATGGGGTGTCCTTTCGGTTGCCGAAACCCCATCGCGGACCGCCCATTCGAACCGGCGTGCTGTTGGACCGCCACCCAATCAAGCAGGGGGCGCCATGCAGCACCACGACCAGATGTTCGGGGACTTTGAGGGAGCGGGAAGCAGTAGCGGGTCCGCCACTTACAGTTCATCCACGCGCGGCCCCATATCGCGATTCCGTAATCGATAGGCTCGGGCCGGGCGACGCTGAAAAACGAGCTTCGAAGAGAACTGAGCGGCGTCCCGAGCGCAATCGTCTCTACCACGAACGTTACGCCGAAAACCTGACGTGCGAACCTCCACGCGTTCCGCTATCGCTCGGATTCCCAGCTGCTACGGCTCCGAACGGCGAGTCGGAAGACATGCTGTTCCGCCGATATGTCGGGATCGGCGAGGAGCTTTACCAATCAGGCGGACGACCCCGAGTACATCGTGCGGCTGGTTGGGCGTGTCATCACCGTCAGCGTGGAGACCGTGCGGCTGGTGGCGGGTCTGCGACTTGGGGGTTAAACGCCTGGATCCCTAGAATCGCCCGGCTGTCGTCGAAGAACAATGGCTGCACGCTGGACTCGGGCCAGGTTTGGCTTTGTAGTCTGTTCGGCGGCAATCGAATTTAGCAGCGCGGCATCCTGCTCCGCGCTGGCCGTCCGCAAATGACGCAGGGCAGCGATGAGTAGGTCGGCGAGGCTTGACGACAGATCCGTCTTCCCGGCGGACCGCCGGATTTTGGCTATCAGCGTTCGGAGTGCGTCCGCGTATTCAAGGACTTCGGATTGCCGGACCGGGTTGGAAAGCAGGCGATGCAGGGCTGCTTCGATCGCATTTTGATACCTGCCCGTCCACATTCCCTGAGGTTCAAAGACACGTACGAGCGGCGCGACTGCGTGAGGATCGTTCCGGTTCGCAAGCAGCAGGGCGGCTCGAGTGCCCGCCTTCCGGCCGGCGGGACCGGTTTCAGAGACAGAGTCGGTTGTGGCAAGCAGCATGATAACGCCCCGCCAGATCGCATGCCACAGGGAGTGGGGCTCCGGCTGGGCGTAGGTGGCGATCAGAAGGAGATCGTCCGCCACTTCCCGAGGTGGCATGCGCTCGAGCCACCCGCGGACATAGTCACTCGTATAGACATCCTCGTTTGCAAGCCAATACAGCAGTTTATGCAGTCGTTTCGGAAGGCGCGGATCACTGTCTGTACCTCGCATGGCTGCTCCACGATCTTCCAAGTCATGGTCGGGGATATCCCCGTGTTGCTGCACAGTGCCGGCAGGAAACAATGATTCCCGAAAGCGGTACACTATTTATCGTCCTGTGGTTGGGGACGATAAATCGATACTCTACAAGTTGAACGGAAGGGGCGAAGCCACATGCAAGCGGCCGGCATAATCAAAGAGTTGCGCGCACTCGGCAGCGAGAGCATTAAGAAGACGCTCATGCGACACGGCGCGCGGGAGCCGATTTTCGGCGTTAAGGTCGGCGACATGACTCCGATCCGAAAACGAATCAAGACCGACTATCCGCTTGCCCTCGATCTGTATGACAGCGGCATCTCAGATGCGATGTACCTTGCCGGGCTGGTCACGGACGATAAGCGGATGACGCGCGAAGATCTCCAGCGCTGGGTGGGGGCCGCGTATTGGAGCCTCCTCAGCGAGAACACGGTGGCCTGGGTCGCGGCGGGCAGTCCCCTTGGATGGGAGATGGCTCAGGAGTGGATCGAAGCAGACATCGAAACCATTGCTTGCGCCGGTTGGGCGACGCTCAGCAGCATCGTCGGTGTGACGCGCGATGCCGATCTCGACCTGCCCGCGCTGGAGAGGCTGCTGCAGCGCGCGGCCGACCAAATTCACGGCGAGCGCAACCGCGTGCGATACAACATGAATGGTTTCATCATAAGTGTCGGCGGGTTTGTCGCGCCACTGACGGGCGCTGCCCTGCGCACCGCCGACGAGGTCGGACGCATCATGGTAGACGTTGGTGACACGGATTGCAAGATTCGCGGCGCCCGCGAGTATATCGAAAAGATGCAGGTGCGCGGCGTGATTGGAAACAAGCGCAAAACCGCAAAGTGCTGATAGGCCGATTAGTTTGAGCACGTCGTCGGGAGGGCCCAATCACAAACCGAGCTCGCAAATAGACTGTTCGCGCATCTTGTATTTCTGGATCTTGCCGGTGACGGTAATCGGGAAGCTGTCGGTCAGCTTCCAGTAGCGGGGAATCTTGAAGGCGGCCACGCGGCCCTTGCACCAGGCGCGCAGCTCCTCCCGGGTTACCTGCTGCCCCTCGTTCACGCGGACCCAGGCGCATAGCTCCTCTCCGTACCTGGCATCCGGCACGCCGATCACTTGAACCTCGCTGATGGCAGGGTGCTGGTAAAGGAACTCCTCCACTTCGCGCGGGTAGATGTTTTCACCGCCGCGAATCACCATATCCTTGATTCGTCCTACGATTTTGCAGTAGCCGTCCGTGTCGATTGCCGCCTGGTCGCCGGTGTGCATCCAGCGAGCCGCGTCGATGGAGGTCCGCGTCGCCGGCTCGTTCTCCCAGTATCCCAGCATCACCAGGTATCCCCGGATCAGCAGCTCACCCGGCATATCGCGAGGCAGGACTCGGCCCGTATCGGGGTCCACGACCTTTGCCTCCACGAAAGGGTGGATTCTTCCGACGGTTTCGACGCGCTTGTCGACGGGATCGTCAACACTGGTCTGGAACGCGACCGGGCTGGTTTCGGTCATCCCGTATGCGATGGTGACCTCCGGCATGTGCATCTGGCTGCGGACCCGATTCATCAGGTCGATGGGGCAGGGCGAGCCGGCCATGATTCCAGTGCGCAGGCTGGAGAGATCGAACTCGGCAAACCGCGAATGGCCAAGTTCCGCGATAAACATCGTGGGCACACCGTACAGTGAGGTGCAGCGCTCCGCCTGTACCGCGGCCAGCGCCGCGACAGGATCGAAGCCCTCGCTCGGGTAGACGATCGCCGCCCCGTGCGTGGTGCAGGCGAGGTTGCCCAGCACCATTCCGAAACAGTGGTAGAGCGGCACTGGAATGCAGACGCGATCCGCTTCGGTATAGCGACACCGCTCACCGATCAGCCGGCCATTGTTCAGAATGTTGTGGTGCGAAAGCGTAGCACCCTTGGGAAATCCCGTGGTTCCGGAGGTGTACTGGATGTTGATCGGATCGTCGAACTGCAGGACCGCCTCACGGGCGCGCAGCGCGTCCGGCGTCACGCTCGCGCCGGCCTCGATCATCTCTTGCCAGGTGATTGAGCGTTCGGCCGCTGCGTTCGGCGCGCGGTCGTCCAGTACGATTGCCGTGCTTAGGGGGCCTATCTCCCTCGCGGCTTCCTCCAGCAGCGAGAGATAGTCCGCGCCACGATACCCGGCAGCCAGTACCAGATGGCGCGTCCCCGACTGTTTTAGCACGTAGCCCAGTTCCGAGGAGCGGTAGGAGGGATTGACGTTGACGAGGATCGCGCCGACCTTAGCGGTGGCGTACTGGAGGACCGCCCACTCTGCCCGGTTCGGCGACCAGATTCCGACCCGCTCTCCTTGCTCGATTCCCAGTGCCAGCAGGCCTCGTGCTGTCTCTTCGACGGCAGCATGGAAGGCTGCGTAGGTCAGCCGAATCCCCTGGTGCACGCTGATGAGCGCGTCACTGTCGGGAAAACGCGCTGCCGTGCGGGCCAGGTTTCGCCCGATGGTCTCCCCGAGCAGATCCGTGGCGCTAGTTCCGACTA
Source organism: Chthonomonadales bacterium (assembly GCA_038211235.1). Lineage (GTDB taxonomy): Bacteria > Armatimonadota > Chthonomonadetes > Chthonomonadales > Chthonomonadaceae > DATGJU01. Next base: position 8,161 of record JBBQVV010000072.1, read on the forward strand.
GATACGAATCCTCAACGCTCACGCCTGCCTCCCGAACAAGCTGCGAATTAAGGGACTTGATTGACGGGAGTATACCACGGTCGGCAGCGCCGGTCGACGATAAGCGACGGAGTGCGCTACTGGTGCTTGCGACTCTCCGCGATTAGCTCCGGAGTGTACCCTTCCCACTCCCATGGCGTGACAGTATCTCCCAGGAGCGTCTCGAAAAGAGGGCGGAAAGCGAGCTCACCATTGTCGCTGTTGGTAAGAACAATCATGCCTGCCCGCTTCTGCTCAAAGTAGATCATGTAGTTTTGCGCGCCCCCGCCGTGTCCTTCCTTAAAGCAAGCCGGTCCGAATCGCGTTTTGGTGAGCAGTCCCCAACCCACGCCGTATGCCAGGCCAACGGCAGGAGCCTCCGCGCCCTCACGCTCATCCCATGGGAACTGGTGTAGCGAGCAAATCCGAATGAAGGGACTCAACATAGCCTTCCGGGTTTCCGGTTTAATGATCCTGGCGCCGAAGAGTGCGCAGACGAAACTTCCCAGGTCCTCTGCGCTGGCCGTCATCGAGCCCGCAGCGCGTGCGGGAAACTGCTTCGTTTCCGAACTGAAGCGCTCATCGGCGTCGAAGCGGTCGGCAACGTTCGCCGCAAACTCCGTCCGGTAGATCAGGCCGGTGTGCGTCATGCGTAGTGGTTTAAAGATTGCCTCCTGCATCAGTTGGTCGAGCGGTCGGCGCTTCTTCTGTTCAATGACAAACTGGACAAGGTTGATGCCTTCCCCAGAATACCGGTATTGGGTTCCGGGCGTGAAATGCAGATGCATCTTCTTGTCTGGCTCAAGGAACGCGAAGTTAGCGAGTCCTGAGCTGTGGGCAAGTAACATTCGAGGCGTCACCGACGGCCAGGCAGGATCATGCACTAGATCTGCGGCGGAGCTGCGATACGCATCGTACGTGTCAAGCGGATGGGTGAGTTGATTCGCCACTGGGACATCCAAGTGGAATTCACCGCGCTCGACGAGCTGCATCACGTAGGCGCTGAAGACACTCTTCGTAATGGATGCGGCCCAGGTCGTCGTATCGTGATCCATGGGAAGCGCCGGATTGCGTTTGCGCAATCCAAACGCCGCGCTCCAGACGATGCGACCGCGATTTATTACAACGATCTGCGCGCCGGTTACATGTGCGGCCTCTAATGTCTTCCTGGCGAAGGCTTCCGCGTCTGCCGTGGATATTTTAGTTCCGTCAAGGCGCCGGAGGGATGTCGGTCTTGGAGATACGTCAGCTGTGCTAGCGCACAGCGCGAGCGTCAACAAACCTGCACACGCAATCATGGTTCTTATCACGAAAACCTCACGTTGTTAGAAATTCATTGACAATCCGTGCTTGCTTCATGTGGTCGTTTCAGATGCGGCATGGAAGTCGTGAGCGGAGCTACTTCCGGACGAGGTGCAGTGAAGTATCTCCTGCGCTACTTGCGGTCCTCGTATCGCAACCGCGGCGTGGTAAGGCGCACTAGCGCGATCCGGTGAGGCGCTTCTGCCTCGGCGAAGAGTGGATTGCGGAGGAAGAACCTGGCGAATATCGAATCAGAGACGCAATGCGCAGTGTTAATGTTCCAAACCTATTGACAAATTCTCATCGTTATTGGCACTTCCAAATGGACGGCTTTGCCTGGAGAATCCGAGGTATGATGTCCGTGACTACCCGTGATGTCATGCAAGTCTCAGAGGCAACCAATGACTGAAATCTCCGAAATACAGCCACCTTGCACGGAGTTCTGGAGTGTGCCGGCAGCGGAACTGCTCAAGAATCTCCGCTGTACCTCGCAGGGACTAACGAGCGATGACGCCCGAAGCCGACTCGCGAGCAGCGGATCCCAAAAGCGCCGTCGAAAGTCCGGAAGCGGTACGCTTGCGTTGCTGCTGTCCCAATTTAAGAGCCCGATCATCCTCATTCTGCTCTTCGCGGTCGGACTCTCATTCTTTCTTCACGATCATGTCAACGCCATCATCATTCTCGCCATTGTCCTCCTGAGCGGTATGCTTGGCTTCTGGCAGGAGCGAGGCGCCGCCGACGCTGTGGAGAAGCTGCTTGCCATCATACAGGTAAAGGCTACTCTTCTGCGCGACGGAAAGCAACTCGAGCTTCCGATCGGGGAGATCGTGCCGGGCGATATCCTGCTTCTGAATGCCGGCAATATCATTCCCGGCGACAGCCTCGTCCTCGAGTCAAACAACCTCTTCGTCAATGAAGCAGCCTTGACCGGCGAGACGTTTCCCGTCGAGAAGACGGTATCGGTACTGGCGCCCGATACGCCGCTCGGCAAGCGTTCGAACACGCTGTTCACCGGAACCTACGTGGTCAGCGGCTCGAGCAAGGCGCTGGTCGTGAAGACCGGTACGGAGACCGAGTTCGGGCACGTATCCGAGTCCCTGAACTTGAAGCCGCCGGAAACGGACTTCGAGCATGGCATTCGGCACTTTGGGTATCTGCTTATGGAGGTGACTCTCCTGATGGTCATCTCTATCTTCGGTATCAACGTCTACCTGCACCGCCCCGTCCTGGAGTCGTTTCTGTTTGCTCTGGCGCTGGCGGTCGGGCTGACGCCGCAGCTTCTACCCGCCATTATCAGTGTAAATCTTGCGCACGGGGCAAAGCGCATGGCGGAATCCAGAGTTATCGTGAAGAGGCTTGCGGCTATCGAGAACTTCGGCAGCATGGATGTTCTGTGTTCGGATAAGACCGGCACTCTGACGCTGGGCGAAGTCCAGCTCAACGCCGCGGTAAGCGTGGACGGACAGCCGAGCGAGAAGACGCTGCTCTATGCTCATCTGAATGCATGTTACCAGACCGGGTATACGAATCCGATAGATGCCGCCATCGTCGCATATCGAGCGATAGATGTTACCAGCTACCAGAAACTGGATGAGGAGCCCTACGATTTCATCCGGAAGCGACTGAGCATTCTTGTCGGCCAGGGCGAGACGCACTTGATGGTGACAAAGGGCGCACTATCCAACGTGCTCGATGTCTGTACGACGGCCGCAACGGCGGGCGGCGATGTCGTGGAGTTGTCTACCCTGAAACCGCGGATTCAAAAGCAGTTCGAGGAGTTCAGTGGGCAGGGGTTTCGAGTGGTCGGAGTCGCCTACAGAGATATGGGCGCTCGGAACGAGATCGCCAAAGAGGACGAGAAAGAGATGACGTTTTTGGGGCTCCTCGCTCTCTTCGACCCGATCAAGCCGGGAACCATCGAGACGATTCAGGGGCTTCGGAAGCTCGGCATCTCGCTAAAGGTCATTACCGGCGATAACCGGCTGGTCGCAGCGCATATCAGCCGGCAGGCAGGGCTCTCTAGCGAGAACATCCTGACCGGACCTGACCTCGTGAAGATGAGCCTGGATGCGCTGCGGCGGCGCGTCGACGAGGTGGAGGTCTTTGCCGAGATAGAGCCCAATCAGAAGGAGCGCCTGATTCTTGCGCTCAGACAGGCGGGGCATGTCGTCGGGTACATCGGCGATGGCATCAATGACGCGTCCGCGCTTCATGTCGCGGACGTCGGAATCTCGGTTGCGAATGCGGTCGACGTCGCCAAAGAGGCCGCCGATATCGTCCTATTGGAGAAGGACCTGGCGGTACTCGAACAGGGCGTTCGCGAGGGAAGGGTAACGTTCGCCAATACTCTCAAGTACGTGTTCATGGCGACGAGCGCCAACTTCGGCAATATGTTCAGCATGGCCGGCGCCTCGCTCTTCCTGCCGTTCCTGCCTCTGCTCCCTACCCAGATCCTCCTCACGAACCTGCTGACGGACTTTCCCGAAATGACGATTGCTACCGACAGCGTGGACGACGAGATGGTAGAAAAACCCCACCACTGGGACATCGGATTCATCCGGCGGTTCATGATGGTGTTCGGCCTGGTGAGCTCCGTCTGTGACTACCTCACATTCGGAGTCCTCATTCTGCTCCTGCACGCCAATCCGCGTCAGTTTCGAACGGGTTGGTTTATGGAGAGCGTCGTATCCGCGTCGTTGATCGTCCTCGTCATACGGACTCGTAAGCCCTTCTTCAGGAGTCTGCCCGGTCGTTACCTCTTGATCGCAACTCTGGCGACTGTAGCAGCCGCGCTACTCTTACCCTATACGCCGTTCGCAAAGCCGTTCCGCTTTACGCCGGTCTCACCGCTCTTCCTGCTGGGCCTTGCGCTGATACTTGTCTTTTACATCGCCACGGCGGAAGTTGCGAAAGTCCTGTTCTACCGGTATGAAGCGAAGCACGCCCATCGGCCGAGGGCGGGAGGCCGCCCCGGATGATTATGCCGATCAGCTGGGTAAGTGCGAATGGGCGCGCATGGTCGGATGTACGCCTCCGAGGTTCGCGTTTCAATTTGAGTGATCGGCGGTCTATCTCTTCTTCTGGGTTCCCGAATTTGATTTCTTGCCCGAGAACGTTGCAGCCTCGTCCTTTACCGCGGACTGCTCCTGCACAACGAGCGCGCTCGGTTGTTGTGACGCAGGCTTCTTACCGTTCTTGCTCTTGTTTTTCTGCGTGCTGTTACGTTTGTCCATTCTCTTCTCCTGGTTGGCAAATCAGGGCTGCTTACCCCCATTATGTTGCGGCCGCATCCTCGGGCTTTGAAGTTGGGGAGACGGTCCGGGTTGCCTGCTGACGCTGCTGCTGTTTCACTTGATCGGCTCGCTTTGCCAGTCTTGCCTCAACGAGTTGGCGATCTCCGTCGTGCTGCTCTTTTTCAGTAGTAAATCCCTCAGCCGCGGCACGCTGCCGGGCGCGCTTATGGGTCTGTTGGCTGTGCCGCCCTACAGGAGAAACGTGTCGCTGGCCCTTCACGGTCTTAGCCACGGGCTCCGGCGAGGCGATCCTCGCGCTGCGCGCCGCCACACTCGCAGTTTCGCTCTGAGGAGCAGTTTGGGCCTTGTCCTTACGTATCGTCGTATCTTCAGTGGATCGGATTGTTGCGCCTGACATATCTTCGGATCTCCCTGGAGTCTGTGCCCTCGTTGAGCTGGACCGGTCTGACCGCCGTGCTCGATTAAGGCTTCGCACATTGCAAACACGAAAGTGCACTACTACAATAATAGCACTGAAATAATAAATAGACGTAAATGGAGTCATCACATGCTCGGGCCTCGAGACTTAGCGTACGATGATCCACTTTCCATGTCCGCCGGATCGCGAGACGCTGGACTTGGGATATCCAACCAGATCTCGACCGTTCACGGACCTTGCCATTGATCGTGTCGTGGCTCCTTCCAGGTAGGCGTCGAACACCACTCCGTTTCCGCCCGTCCAAACCCCGTGGTGCTGCCCACTCCTCGTGGTCCATGTGTGTGACGAGATATTGGCCAACTGAGGATGCAATGCGGTGAGGCACGCCTCGATCAACGCGGACTCGACGATTTCGGGGCCTTGCAGCCAATCCGCGCATTCGGTGACCCAGTGCTGTTTAACGCGGGTCCGAAGCGATCGGGGCGCGAGGAGCGCCCCGATCGAGCTTTGAATATGTGGTACTCAACCTCAGCCGGCTCGGAGAAACTCCTGCGCGAGGGCGACGTTTTCCTCCACCATATTGTCGTTGTCCCCTCGGTGCATCCCGACGTTTACGACATCTCCGGGCTTGATATTCTCGTAGGCGTGCTCGAACGCCATCCTCGGATCGATCCGGCCGGCGCCCATGATCTTATATCCGATGCAGGGCTGCTGTATCTGCTTTATGCAGGCCACCGCCCGAATCATATCCGACAGGCTGAACTTTTCTCCTTCGCCGTTGTGGACGCTGCCGCACGTGAAGAACGGCACGGCATGGAAGTCGGTGATATCGAGGCAATCCACCCACTTGTGCACCTCGGGCGTGTGGCCCGCGCAACCCACCGGGACGCCGAGACTGCGCGCATAGTTGCACCAGCGGGTCAGCGTGGCTTCGTCCTTGCGAGAGAAGAGATTATCGACCTGGCCGCCATGGATATAGAGCGCCTTGCACCCGATCTCCACCGCCTCGTCGAGAGCCTTCTCCATATCGGGCTGGACGCGACAGTTCACCTGCGCGATCCATTGGAGCTTGCCGCCGCCGCCGAGATAGTCACGCACCGCCTGAACCACATGCGGGCTCTCGTTGTTTGTGATCATCGTATTGATCCCGGCGGCCTCGGCGCGATTCCAGGTCTCGATGATCCTATCCACCGTATGGTACGCCACCATCTCTCGATCCCGTGTCTTGTTCTGATGACTGAAGCCGCCGAACGGATTCGCCCCCAGAATCAACCGCGTCACCGTAAGGCCACAAAAATCTACTGTCGGCAACATTCTCGTGCTCCTTTCAATTCAATCGTCGATAGCTTCATGCTACTTCGAAGTTGAAACCTGCTCTCCGCCCTTCGTCGGCTTGACGGCGTGTTTGCCGTGCGGAATGTGGGGCACGAGGTTGGGATCGTACGTCGAGCCGGCCGAAACCTGAACCATGGTGAGTCGGATCCTGGTAGGGAAGAACTTCTCAGAGTCGGTCCGCTTGTGGGCGTGGAGGCCGTCCTTATCCTTCATGACAAGGTCCATCTGCTTAATGCCCTCGGTCCAGATGATGGCGTCGTTCTCCCAGAAAGACTTCATTGAGACGTCCTTCTCATAGACGCCCTTCTCCGTGTAACGATCGGTCCCTGTGCAGCCGTAGCCGTTGCCCTGGCCGTGATTGGGAATATAACAGAGGCTCCATTGCGTTGGCTCGCCGCTTGCCGGCCGATCTAGGACCTCGGTTCGGATGTGAACCGTGCCGTTTCGATAGTCGATCGGGCTTGTCCAATCGAGTGGCCTCTTCTGGTTGACTGCCTTTCCCTTAACGTAGTAGTGGGACTTGCTCGGCGTCGAGTTGTCCGCATCCGCCTTGGTGAACGTAAAGGTGACATCGAACAGGACGAACTGTTCCGCCCTGGCTGTCGTTGGAGTCAAAAGCAGCGCCGCAGCAGCCGCCGGAAGCGACAGACATACGATAGCCGAACCTGAAAGACGAGTCCCGATCATGGCGCCTCCCAATACTTCAATTCCGTTGGAATAAGATTACCACGATTCGTGTTGCAACGGAATCATGTGCGGTCAATCGCAGTTAACCCGCCATGGTATGGTGCTGCCTGCGCAAAGGCTGTAAGCCTGATCTGCCGGACGGTTCCTGTGGACGATGCGGGCGCCTGCGGCTCTAACACTGATCTGGGCACCCGGAGGTGCGCAATCGTCAATCGATTGAGAATCTATCGGATGCAGCGGAGAATATGACAACACTGAGATATCTTGTCGGCCATCCGGTTGTAATCGACGAAGAACTGCTCGATCTTGGACACCACATCATCATCAAGATCGGATAACTCCTGGACGTTCCTATACTCCTGGCATTCGATCGCGTCGGCGATCACCCGGTCGTTAAGCTTGACCTCGTCTTGCCCTTACTCTGCTCGGCCTCGAGGGCGCCGATTTTGCTTCGACCGGGAGACGAGCGCGAATGCGATCCTTGGACTGCGGAACGAGCGATCGGCCGAGGAGGACGTGGTTCGATGTGTTTCCCATCCCGCGCGAGTCATTCATTCTCGCGCGGGATGCAGCCTAAAGCGGCTGTGAAGACCGTTCCGAATCAGCGTGGTATTCCGCTGACGCTACTCCGCGTTGGCGGAAAACCGTGTCGGATCGCATCGATCGACCATATGTGGGCAGCAAACTGACCGGCCGCGGCCAGGCCAATAGCGAACTGTCCGATGACGATCAGTCCCACCGCGAACTGACCAACTGCCGCCGGCGCCATCACGAACTGCCCGATACTGCCCAGAAAACCGAATCCGAACTGAGCAATCGTTATCACACCGACTCCGAATTGGCCGATCGCGACCACGCCTCTCGCCACGCGGAGCTTTCCGTTCCGATCCCGCCCAATCGCAATGTGAACCAGCGGCAAGCCAAACACGGTAGCCTTCGACTTCCACTCAAAGCCGACGGGACGTCTTACGGCCGAATCGGGTTTCCAGTCCTCAAGCAGGCGAGTCCTTGCCCATCGTCGATCCAGGGTCGCGAACAGGATTGTCAGCCCGCCCACGGTGCAGACAACCTGATTCCACCAGGGCGCCAGCGTCCCGAGGATCGCCCATCCGGGATGCGCTGCGCGAAACGTTGGATTGAAGCAGATGAACCCCACCCAGACGAGCATCCACGGCAGCAGATACCAAGCGAAAACCGACTTCAGCACAAACTGATACACCGGAAAGATTGCCGGACCGATCAGATGCCGTTGCGGGACATACCGCTCCGCGACAAGCAGCGGGTTTCCCCACCGCTCAAGCATGGTCGCTACCTCGGCCTCATCGAGCTTGCGACCGAGAGCCGACTCCTTCTCATCGATCTGCGTTCGGATCTCTTCGGAGAGTTCCGCCATGATGTCCTGTTGCTGTGCGCGTGGAAGCCAGAAACCCACTTGCTGAATGTAGTTGTCCAGAATCTGCATGTTTGAAACCTCGTTGATAGTCTGTAGTCACAACGTGGCGATGGTCCGTGTCTCGTCCCACGAGCCGCCGCCGATGATACGGTCAAGCGAGCGGTTGATAGCGCGCCACTCGTCCAATAACTGTCCGAGGACGAGCGTACCCTCGGTCGAAAGACGATAGAAGCGCTTGCGGCGCCTGTTCTCTTCGCGCCATTCGCTGAGAAGGAGGCCCTGAGTCTCGAGCCGCCGCAGGAGAGGATATAGCGTGCCCTCCTCGACGGGCAGACCATCATCTGTCAGTGCCTTGACGAGCGTGTAGCCATAATGCTCCGTCCGGAGTCCGGCGAGTACGGCAAGAACAAGACTGCCGCGCCGCAGTTCCAACCGCAGGTTTTCGTAAATCTCGACGTTCACAGGCATTCACCGTGTGCAGTATAGTATATGACATATAGTGTATCACACATAGTATATGCTGTCAAGAGCAGGGAGAACATTTTTGTTTTTGCTTGGGGCGGAGAGGCGTGTTATCTGCCAGCGGGGCTAGTGGAGACGACGACTCGGATAGGTGCGGAGAGTTTCGGATCGGCGGTGCGCTCCTATCTGGCCCAGCCCTGGGAAAGTTCTCTGGTGCTGGCGGAGGAGCGCGGCGGTTCCGTGCCGCGTTATTAGATGACTCATCGGGAGGAATGCGGTCGGACCGAATGGAAGGTAACCTTCAAAACCATCGATATTTCGCGAATGAGCCGTCATGACAATTGCGTGCCGAATCGAGCTCTTCGGGGGTCTTCGAGTCCATGTTGGTGGCCGCGTTATCACGCGCTTCCAGACGCAGAAGACCGCTTCGCTGCTCGCCTACATGGCCTACTATATCTCGCAAAGCCATCCGAGGGAAGTCCTTATTGACTTATTGTGGCCGGAGGCCGAACCCAAGGTGGGACGCCACCGCCTCAATATGGCCCTCTCCTCTCTTCGACGCCAGTTAGAACCTCCCGGCGTACCGGCCGGAGCCATCGTTCAGGCCGACCGTTTCCACGTCCATCTCAACTCGCAGGCGACCATCACCGACGTTGCCGAGTTTGAATCCAGCCTGCGTCAGGACAATCTACAGCTGGCAATCGCCGTCTATCATGGACCCCTGCTTCCGGGCTTTTACGAAGAATGGATCACGCCACAGGCAGTGCGCTTGGAGGAGTTGTACCACCAGGCGCTTCGGCAGTGGGAGGCGATGCTACAAACGAGCGGTCCTTCATTCCCTGCCACGCTTCCACGCTACGGGCAGTCGAGGGAACAATCTCGATCCAGAGTCCCAACGGCAGACATCCATCTGCCTGTGCAGTTCACACGTTTCTTTGGTAGAGAGGAAGAGATTGCCCGGCTCGTTCAAATGCTCACCTGCTCGCCACCCCACCTCCTCACTCTCACCGGCCCAGGCGGTTCCGGAAAGTCCCGATTGGCTCAGGAGGTCGCGCGGAAGGCAGCCGAGGCATTCGTCGGGGGCGTCTGGTTTGTGCCGCTGGCGGATCTCGCGCATCCGCGCCAGATACCGGAAGCCATAATGGAAGCCGTTCGCCTTCCGCGCTCAGCAAATGTCGAGCTTCTGGATCAGTTAGCAGGCAGTTTAAACGCGCGAGCGGCCCCCGCCCTGCTGCTGCTGGATAATATGGAGCATCTGCTTTCTGAGGACCGGCGGAAATCGGAGGATGGCGCGCGGTGGTCCGCGCCTTGCTGGAACGGGTTCCGATGTTGACCGGTTTGGTGTCCTCCCGGCAGCGGCTCGACCTTGAAGGCGAGTGCGAGTTCCAGGTTCATCCGCTCCCAACACCCAACGCCCAACATCTGACCCCTGAACGCCTTCTGCACTTTGCCAGCGTGCAGATGTTCGTGGACCGGGCGCAAGCCGTGCGGCCCGATTTCCAGGTGACTAAATCAAACGTGGAATCGGTTGCAATGCTGTGTGACCGGCTGGAAGGTATCCCGCTGGCCATCGAACTTGCGGCGCCGCGGGTCCAGGTGATGAGTCCTTCGCAGATGCTGTCTCAACTGGAGCATCGGTTCGACTTCCTGAGGAGCCGTCGCAGGGATACCACAGAGCGTCATCGGACGCTGCATGTGGCCATAGAGTGGAGTTATCGCCTGCTCTCGCCGGATACGCAACAGTTCTTTGCGCGGCTGTCTGTATTCCGAGGCGGATGGACCGTGGAGGCCGCGGAAGAGGTGTGTGATGAGCCAAAGGCGCTCGACTATCTGGAGCGGCTGCGCGAGTGCTCTTTGATACTCGCACAGGATCAGGGCGGCGCGATGCGCTTCCGAATGTTGGAGACGCTGCGGGAATTTGGGACAAACCGGTTGACGCCAGAAGAGCGGAGAATCGTTCGCGTGAAGCACGCAGCCTACTACCACGCGCTTGCTCAGAACGTTGGGCAATGGACAATCGGCGGTGGACCGTTGAAGTGGTTCGAACGAATCGAGGCTGCCTACGACAACGTGCGCGACGCTCTGACTTGGACTTCCGAATCAGACCCTGAAATGTGCTTGCGCCTGGCAACTGCACTCTGGCAGTTCTGGAATACACGGGGATCGAGCGATGGCTACGCCTGGTTGGAGCGCGGCGTGAAAAGTGGCGTTGGAACGCCAGATGTACGCGCATGGGCGCTGCACGGCATGGCCAGCATCGTCATAAATTGGGCAGACGACTACGCGGTGGCACGCTCATTGTTGGATGAGATCATACCCGTTGCCCGGACACTAACGGACAAACATTTGCTGGCCCTATTGCTATCCGATCTCGGTGAAGTGGATGAGGCAGAGGGAGACTTTGTGTCCGCCCTCATGCACCACGAAGAGGCGCTTGCGATATTCCGGGACATGGGCGACCTTAGCGGAACCAGTTTGGTCCTCAAGGCACTCGGCGCGTTGGCGGTTCACGAGGGCAACTACGCGACCGCCCAAGCCTTCTTTGAGGAGAGCCTCGATCTGATGCGGCAGTCAGGAGGGAGCGGCGGAGCGCACGCCCTGGCACTTCGTGAACTCGGTCGGTTGAGTGTAATCCAGGGAGATTACCTCCGAGCGACGGCCCAGCTCGAGGAGGCTCTGGAACTGTATCGTCAACGGAACTCGATGATGGGAATCCGAAGTGTGCTGCACTCTTTGGGCAGGAGCGCCCTGGGTCAGGGTGATTACCAGCGGGCGACAGAACGGCTACAAGAGAGCGTGATTCTCGCCAGGGAGAGCGGGTTCGTACCCGGTATTGCCGGCGCACTATGCGACCTTGCGTTGACAGCGCTGCGGCAGGAGGACGAGGGACGCGCGAGTTCGCTGTATCTTGAATCGCTCCAATTGTCACTAAGCAAGGATCACATTCGCGGCGTTGTAGATGCTCTAGAAGGACTTGGGAAGGCCGTAGGCGAACGAGCGGCCGCGAGGGCGGCGCGATTGTTTGGGGCGGCAGAAACGATGCGCGACAAGTACCGCTATCCGCTTTGGGCCGCCGATCGCGCGGACTATGACCACTATAAGGTGGTGATTGGCGGTCGTC
>JBBQVV010000073.1:0-20112 GCA_038211235.1 Chthonomonadales bacterium
ACCTAAATTGCGAGCTCACGGAGGAACCGTCCCCAAATAACGAACAACCCATGAAATCGCAGTCTTCCGAACAACGCGATGCAGCACAACAAGAAACCGCGCCAGTCGGCCCGCCATGTTCCGTGCCGGAGTCTCGCGCCCCGGAGGGGCAGTTGGCGGAAGGCCCCGGAGCGACGACGTTCACGTCATCGCACAGACGAAACTTCGATTCAACTACGTCCCATCAAGGGACTCACGCCTCCCACCCTGCGCTGACATCGCCCGGGGTGCCTACTATCTCAGTACAGACTGGCTTCGTTTCCACCTGATCGGACAGTTCGGCCCGTTAGAATCCCGAGTCCGCGGAGGCGCGGAGGCGGACTTAACACCGTCAAGAGGCGCGGACTCATGTCTTTGCACTAATACCACCGGCCGTGCTGTAGATTCATCATGCCCGGTAGGGCGCTTGGCAGCATCCCCCCGAGCGAAGCCGTTTTCGGCGTCGTCCACCCTGTCTGCTCGACCGGTACCTAATTTGCAAAGATCCTTAGTCCCAAGTAGTTCTGGGCCCGTAAGTTAGTCCATTGACGGGCCGGGCCAGGGGCGAAGTCCGATTGGCTTCGTTTCGTAAAAATGATCTATCGCGTATCGCCGCAGGATTCGCCCGCCCGCCCGGAGTATATCAGTGCTGCCGTCAAATATGCTGACGAAGGAGTGTCGACGATGCAAACTTGGACCCAGCGCGCGATCATTCTCGGGTGCGTCATTCTCGTTCCTCTCACGATGGCCATGCTTCCGGGCCGACTGAGACCACACCAGGAGTCGGCGCCGCCATCCCCTTCGCGGAGTGTGGCCGCCGCGGAGAAACTGGGCAAGGTCCTGCCGATCACGCGTGTTGCGGACCAGCCGTTGACGATTGACGGCGACCTGACCGACTGGGGACGTCTCGATCCGCGATCGGGCTGTATCATCGAGGGCATCGACGACGTGCCGGCGTTGGCCAGTCAGAGCCCGAAGGGCGCGGCGGTCTTCAGCCTGCGTTATGACGATCGGGCACTGTATATCGCCGTCCGCGTTTTGGACAGTTCGGTGCATCCTCAGAGCCCGGTATACATGGGAGACTGCATTCAGCTCTTCCTCGACGTGCGTCCGGCTTCCGGGTCTGGCCCGAAGCTTGGAGACCACGCGTATGCAAACGGCGCCTATCAGTGGATGATCCCAGCGCCCCGAGCCGGAGATAGTACCGTCCACTGGATCTCGGGAGTGCAGAAGGTTTCGCCTCCAGGTCCGTTCGACATTGCGGAGCATCTATTGACCGACGGTTACACGCTTGAGATGCGCGTGCCGTTTACAAGCCTCGAAGGTCTGAGTGCGGAGCGCCTGAGCGAGCCAATTGGATTCGATATCTCCGTCGGCGATGTCAATTCCGGCCCCGCCGGAGCCATGTCGCCGCGTGCGGAATACTCCCTTTCGGGGTCCGACGACGGCTGGCAGGACGCCTCCATCTTCAGCATTGCAAAGGCCGACTACGCCGGCGGACTGCCTCCGCCGTTTGTGCGTCCTCTGCCGGCGATATATTCGGAGTCGACAGGCAGTCGCAGAATCGTCGCGGGAATCATAGCCACCTCTGATGCGACTCCGGCACAGACCAGAACCGAGATTCGATATCGAGGTACAGGCAGTGATCCTAAGGCCGTTCCTCCGATTGAGCGTGACGAAATCCGGGAGTACCCGCAGCTTGGCATACGGGCAGGACGGCATACACTGGAGTTCCAGAGTATGAGTCGCGGCCGGTACGAGGTTGTGACTCACTATCCCGGCCTGCCCGACGCCGACCGAACGACTGAGTTTGAATCCGTCAGTTGGCGGCGGCATCCATCTATGCCACGAGCCGCGCGCCCCGCCGCCGCCGTCGCTCTGCCGGACAAACTAATCGCGGGCAGCGCCGCCATGCGTCTGCCGAACGGCTGGCGTCTAACGCCGGCCGGCCGGCCGGTGGCGCTTGCAGGCGATATGCCGGAGCGGATGCAGTTTACGCCGGACGGCCGCTACCTGTTCGTCAGTACCGGCGGATACAATCACCACGGCGTGACCGTGATCGATGCGTCCAGTGACAGGATCGTTGAGTTTGTCGAGGTCCCAAAGACCTGGACGGGCATGGCATTCGATTCGAAGCGCGGAGTGCTGTACCTCTCAGGCGGCGGCATTGGTCCAATGGCAGCGGGGCCGTCCAAGGAGCTCATCTATCGCAACGCGGTCCTTCGCTTCGCATGGAAGAACCACCGGTTGGCCCGGCAGTCTGGCATCAATATTCCCGGAGTGAAGGGTCAGAACGCCTTCATCGGTGGATTGACCGTTGGGCGAGACGGTTCGCTCTACGTCGTAAATACGCAGGACGATAGCGTGACGAGGATAGACGCCTCGCTCCGGCCCGCCGCGAAGGCGCGCGTCGGATACCGGCCAAACTCGACGGCGCTCTCTCCATCGGGACGCCTGCTCGCCGTGACGAACTGGGGTGACCGCTCCGTCAGCATCCTGGACGCGCGAACGCTCGCGCCGCGGAAGCGGATCGCAGTCGGCAGCCATCCGATCGATCTGGCATACGCTCCGGATGGCAGGCTTTTCGTCACAAACGCAGGCTCAAATAGCGTCAGTGTGATTCTGAACGGGGCGGTAGTTGAGACGATCAAGACATCGCTCGATCCCAGGGCGCCTGTCGGATCGACGCCGGTAGCGCTTGCCGCAACCACAGACCGGCTGTACGTTGCGAATGCCGACAATAACAGCGTCGCCGTAATCGACATCGCACATCCTGGCGCTTCACGGATCCTCGGCTTCATCCCTACCGGCTGGTACCCGTCCGCCCTTGCCGTCGCGCGCGACGGCAAGCGGCTGTTTATCGGGACCGGCAAGGGCCTCACCTTCAACTCGAACGGCACAGGCCGCTATATCGGCGAGCTTCTTCGGGGGCACGTCTCCGTCGTCGGCGTGCCGGATCAGCAGCAACTGGCGAGGTACACCCGTCAAGTCGTTGCCAACGTTCCAATGCCGCCAACAGTTCCGGCGGCCTATTCGGCCAGGTCCACGCCATTCGGCAAAGTCAAACACGTTCTTTTTATCATTCGTGAAAACCGGACATACGATCAGGTCTTTGGCGACCTGGCAAGGGGCAACGGCGATCCCAGCCTGACCCTGTTCGGCAAGGATGTGACGCCGAACGCGCACGCGTTGGCCCAGGAGTTCGTGCTTCTCGACAATCTCTACTGCAATGGCGAAGTTTCGGAGGATGGACACCAGTGGTGTAACGCGGCCTACGCCACCGATTTCACGGAGCGCGCCTGGCCCAACAGCTACAGTGACCGTGGGGAGCCGGACGCCGACGAGCGCTTGACGGCCTCGCCTGCCGGCTACCTCTGGGACAACTGTGCCCGACACGGGCTCAGCTACTACAGCTACGGCGAGTTCGCCGAATTCAAAGCGACGCCCAACTCGCCCCCGGTCTATAACGGTACGAAGGGGCTCGGCGGCCACGCCAGCCTGGCCTGGAGCCAGGTCTCCTTTGATCGGCACGATACAGAGAAGACCCGCGTGTTCCTATCGGACCTCCATCGCGCGGAGAGCACGGGCAAGTGGCCAAACTACATGGTGATGTCTCTCGGAGAGGATCATACGCAGGGAACGACTCCTGGAAAGTACACGCCGCGTGCGCACGTTGCGTCGAATGACCAGGCGCTCGGACAGATCGTGGAGGCGGTTTCGCACTCGCGATTCTGGCCCGAAACCGCGATCATGGTGATCGAGGACGATGCACAGGATGGACCGGATCACGTGGACGCGCACCGCACGGCGGGCCTGGTGATCTCACCGTATGTCCGGCGCGGCGTGGTCGACAGCACCTTCTACACGACGGCTTCGTTCGTGCACACGATGGAGCTGATGCTCGGCTTGCCGACCATGACGCAGTTCGATGCGGCGGCCACACCCTTGACCGCTGCCTTCATGCCGAAGCCGAACCTGGCGCGCCATAACAACCTTGCGCCGCGCGTCGACATGGAAGCTCGTAACGGAGTCACGGCGCCCGGCGCGGTCGCCTCCGCGAAGCTCGATTTCTCCGCCTACGATCGCGCATCGCCCTCGGCGCTGAACCACATCCTGTGGGCGGCGCTAAAGCCAGGCGTCCCGTATCCCGCTCCCGTGCGCAGCATGCCGGGGCTGTATGCTGTGAGCCATCCGGCGGCTACCGCCGCACGGCCACCGCGAAGGTAGAAACGGTGACGTGGTTCGATCGCTCCGACTACGAAAAGCTTCGACTGGAAAACATCTGAAATGGACGAGACAACGACACAACGATCAAGGCGTACGACCACCGTTGAATTGAAAGGCGTCTGTTGCGCCAATGTTCGCCGAGATTAGTCGCCTAATCACAACGATCTCTGTAGGGCCAATCCCTTGTGGTTGCCCTCGGTTCATCAACAAAGCAGGTTCATTCTCACGCGGTTCTCCGACCCTACGTTTGCACGTATGAGCGGGAACCCTCTGGGTGGTGGAGAGGATGAAAGTTGCACAGCTCGCCCCGTGGAGATGCGATCAGGCCGGTCCTTGAATAACGCACGCGTAGTTCTTTCCCACAAGGAATCAATACAGTAAGCCATGCCTGTCCGAACCCTCCTGACCCTCCTGCTGACTCTCCTGATCCCGTCTGTCCAGATACCTGCCCGCGCGCAGCCGGCGTCCGGCACGCTTCCGGCCTACGATTTCTACTCCCACGGGCCTTACCATCGCCGTGTTCCTCGGCCGGCTGCCGTCCTCGGCTACGAGATTGGCCAGACTCACTCCACGTTTCGCGATCAGGAGCGCGTTTTGCTCGCCATCGCGGCAGCCGCGCCGGACAGAGTTCGTATCATCGAATACGGTAAGTCGGTCGAAGGTCGGCCACTGCGACTTGCCATTGTGACGGCGCCGGAAAACCTGACGCATCTCGAGGCGATCCGTTCTGAAATCGGCAAACTCGCGGATCCCCGGACGCTTGCCGACAGCGCTGACGCGGAGAGAATCCTGGCGAGCACGCCTGCGATCACGTGGATCAACCACTGCATCCATGGCGACGAGACGGCCTCGTTCGAGACGGCGATGGTGACGCTCTATACGCTCGCCGCGTCGGACGCGCCGGACATCGTGGCTGCCCTTAAGAGTTCGGTCGTCATCCTCAACCCGGTCTTCAACCCCGATGGCCACGAGCGCTACGTCGTCAACTACAACTCGATCGCGGTAGGAAGCCCCGAAGGCTTCGCCCTTGAAAACGAGACGCCGTGGAGCGCCGTCGGCCGCTTCAATCACTACCGTTTCGATATGAACCGCGACAAGATGGCGCAGTCGCAGCCTGAAACCCGGCAGGAGACCGCTGCATTTCTGCACTGGCATCCACAGGTGTTTGTCGATCAGCATGGGCAGCCGGAGATCTACTTTTTCCCTCCCAACGCGCAGTCCGTGCACCGCCAGACGGACCGCGACCGCATTGAGAAATGGACGACCATCTTCGGGCGCGCCAACAGCGCCGCGTTCGACCGGTATGGCTGGCAGTACGTAACGCGTGAAGAGTTCGATTTCTTCGCTCCGGTATATCTCGACAGCTGGGTTTCCCTGGCAGGCGCCATTGGAATGACGTACGAGACGGACGGCGGGGGAAATCTGGCAAGGCGGCGCGACGACGAGACCATCTCGACCCTGAGAGATGGTACGGCGCACCACTTCGAGAGCGCGCTCGCTACGATCATTGCCGCCGCGCGCAATCGTGAAGCCCTGCTGCGAGACTATGTGGCATATCGGCGCAGCGCAATCGACCTGGGACGGACCGACAAAATGCGGCGAATCGTGATCCTGCCCGGGTCGGATCAGGGCCGAGCGGGAGAACTGGCGGCCACCCTTAGACACGTGGGCATCGAGGTTCGGCAGACCTCGGCGTCATTGCGAAGCGCGTTGGCGCACTCCTACTTTGACCCTGGGAAAGCGGCAATCGCAACCGACAAAACGTTTCCGTCAGGTTCGCTCATTGTCGATCTTGCCCAGCCCCAGGGTCGTATGGCGCGCGCATTTCTCGAGCCGGAGGCGGATTTTGAGCCCGAGTTCGTCAAGGAGCAGCTTGCGCGGCGGGACCGAAACGAAAAAAAGAACGACAACGTTAGGAAAGAGGGGTACGAGTTCTACGATATCACCGCCTGGTCGCTTCCTTTCGCCTATGGGCTGGACGCCTACTGGACGGAAGACGCAGCCGACGTGGCTTCGCGCGCTCTCGAACTCGATGCGCGGGGCATGGTCAAGCTCGACGGTCCGCCGGGCGGCATTGCCGGCGGTAGGGCGCTCGTTGCCTATCTCGTCCGGTACGATCGCGATTCGGCCATACTGCTTGCATTGCGCCTTCTCCAGGAAGACTACCGGGTGGCTGTGGCAGTGAAGCCGATCCGCGCGGAGGGCCGGGAGTGGCCCCGCGGCACTTTTGTGCTGCGCGTCAACCGAAATCCGGCATCGCTGCATGCGCGCATAGAGACGCTTGCGCGCGAGTTCGGCGTCGAAGTTACCGCCGCGAGCACGGGATTCGGCGATGTCGGATCCGGTGGGCTTGGCTCGGAGTATATTGTGAACGTCAAGCGGCCAAGCATCGCGGTCGCCGGAGGCGTTGGAGTAGATCAGACAACGTTCGGCGCGGTCTGGTATCTGTTGGAAAAGCAGGCGGGTCTCAAGTTCACGTCGGTTAGCCTGCGGGCGCTCACCGGCGTCGATCTCTCGCGGTTCAATGTCCTCATCCTGCCGGACGGCAGCTATGGCTCTCTCGGCAAGGCCGGCGCGGACGTGCTCAAGGAGTGGGTAAGCCGGGGAGGATCGCTGATAGGCCTGGCGGGAGCCGGGATCTGGTTCGCGGACAAGGAGGTCGGCCTGACAACGGCCTCGAAGGTAGAGGGAGATGTCAAGAAGCCGGAGGACAAGAAGGACGATAAGCCGGGGACGAAGCCGGCGGCTCCCCCGGCGAAGCCGAAGAAGCCGCTCCCGCTACCTGGCGCAATCTTCCGCGCTGTCGTGGATACCACTCACTTCCTTGGGTTCGGCTATGGTACCGGAGACACCGCCGAGATCGCGGCGCCTCTCTCCGGTGATACGTTTCTGAAGCCAAGCGAGAAGGGCAGCAACGTCGTGACATTCGCTAAGGAGAAGCTTCAACTCTCGGGCTTTACCTGGCCGGACAATACCGAGAAGTTCCTGGGCGGTACCTCTTACGTGGTGGATGAGCCGACCGGAGAGGGGCACGTTATCTTGTTTCTCGCCGACCCGACCTTTCGGGCCTACTGGATCGGGCTGCGCAGAATGTTCCTGAACGCCATCGCCTTTGGGCCGGCTCGCGTCGCCCTGGTGCCAGTTGGCGCGGCGGAGTAGCGAACGCAATTTGATCCGGTGCGCTCATCAGCACTCCCTGCCCGAGTACAAGCGAAGAACCGTACTCTTCCGGCATCGATGGACACGCCTGCGACGTGTCGCGCTTTGCCCGGAACCAGCATGCATCGAATCCCGACGGGATTTCGTGCGGCAGACCGGGGTTGGCATCTGGCCTGTCCCGACACCATGTTCTCAAGGAGCAATTCTTGCCAAACCTCCGACAAAAGATACTGGTACTCTACTCCGGCACGCCGGATCTGCGCAGCCCGATCGGCGCCTGGGCGGTCTATGACGGAACCGGAAAGGACCCGCACACCACAGGCGACGCCGACGTTCCGCCCTATGACTCGGTCGTCGCCGCAATGGTAGACGGGTGGCGGGTGATACAGTTTCCACAGCAGTTTCCCGCCTATCCCGGCATGGAGCTGAGCACTTCGTACCTGCGGTTTGAATACATTCTGGAAAAGTTGGAGGAGGTCGACAATGGCGCATGAGGAGCATATGCTCACCTCAGTGCAGGTTGCGAACTTTGTAGCGGACGGGCTGCTCGTGTTTCATGATCTCGTTCCGGACGACGTCAACCGGGAGGTCATGAGAGAGCTGGACAACAAGCTGATTAACTTCGGGTACGAGCCGCAGGGACAGCCACTCGAAAACCTCTGGCGTGAATCGCGTGGAATTGGCGAGATGATCCGTATGCCGGAGGTGCAGGGAATCCTCCGAAGCCTTCTGGGACCGAAGTGCCTCTACGATCACCACTGCCCGCACCGTGTCGCTCCCGGCCATCTGGAGGGCCAGATCTGGCATGCGGATGCGATCATCGACGTGCGGCAGCACTTCGACATCCAGCTCTTCTACTATCCCCACGACACCCCGCGCGAGATGGGGGGCACGATGTTTCTGCCCGGCAGCCATCTGAGGCGCATCCACGAGACCGATATCGGCCGATACCAGAACTTCGTCGGCCAGCTTCCGATTGTCTGCAAGGCGGGCACGCTCGTCGTTGGCCATCACGGACTATGGCACTGCGCCCAGCCGAACCTGACCGATCGGCTGCGTTACATGTTCAAGATCCGCCTCAATCCCACCGTGCGCCAACTGCTACTTTGGAACACGGAAGACATCGACGACACACAGATTCCTGGAATCCTGTTCCGCAACCACAAGTGGTACGGCAATGACGACCGGCTGGAGTATGCGAACCGCATTAAGTTCTGGCGATTCCTGACCGGCAATACACGATACGATGCCAATTACTGGCTAACGCGGATAGAAAACGTCCCGGAGAACATCGCCGCCGCGTAATGTCCGGCTTCCAGCACTATCGCCGTTGAGCGCGTCCCCCTAACGCCGACGAAGGGATCGGATGAAAATAGCAATATCCGAGAAGTTACGCGCCGCTCCGGTTTGCGTCCTTGGAATATGAAGGGTTGCGCGCACCGCCAGGCTCATATGGTTCTTGCGCATGGCTGTAAGGGGACACGAGGACGTGAAAAATCGACCCATGGAGCTAGTTGCGGCGGGGCAGCTCCCCGCGGGGTCGCTCGAAGCACACATTCAGCTTGATGCCGACCTGGCGGCTTACGTGGACCGACCAAACTGCCTTCTTTTCCTCGAAGAGGGTATCGTCCGTTTTGAAAACACCAATGTAATAGTCCACTCGCGGGAGCACGGCGAAGCCTCCACGGAGCACGTCGGACCACTATCCGTCACATTTGCAACGGGCGGACGCAGTGTCAGCACGGTCGATGGACGGCGTATGGCGATCGACGATGACTCCTACCTTGTCACTAATCTCGGCCAGAAAGTATCGAGCACGCCGGATCGGGACCCGGATTCGGAGGTATTTCTCGTCGGGTTCTGGCCGGGCTTTGCCGAGGACGTTCTGCGCTCGCTCATCACTCCCGAGGACCAGCTGCTGGACGAACTGAAGGCCCCGCGATTCCAGCCCATTGAGTTCGTTCCACAACTCTATCGTCATGATGAGCTGGTTACGCCGATTCTGGAGCAGCTTCGCATTGCGATCCACTGTGGAGTGATGACGCGAGGGTGGCTCGAGGAGTGGAATCACCGGTTGCTCCAGCGTCTTCTGCTGGCGCATCGCCAGGTAGTCTTGGATATCTCGTCACTGCCCGGCGCGCGTGCGGCGACCCGCTCTGAGTACTATCTCCGGCTGAGTCGTGCGCGAGACTTTATGGAGTCGCACCTCGACGGCACGCTGGATCTCAAGCGGATCGCCGGCGAGGCCTGCATGTCGCCTCACCACTTTCTCCGGCTATTCAAACAAGTGTACGGCGAAACTCCCCATCAGTACCTCACGCGACGGCGGATCGAGCGCGCGCAGCGACTTCTGCTGCAAACCGAACTGCAGGTTACGGACATCTGTTTCGCGGTCGGTTTTGAGAGCCTCGGATCGTTCAGCTGGCTCTTTCGCAAGCGCGTGGGGCTATCGCCGGACCAGTTTCGAAAGATGGCGCGGCCACCACGGTTCATGCGCTGACCCTCTATTCACGGTCGATCCGCCGCTAGATGGAATCGATCTCCTTGATGTGGCTGGCCATCGCATGCGGCGCAACGTGCGGGATATCCGGCACCCGCCGGTACAGCGGATTGAGCCGGCCGGCCGGGTTCACCTTCAACAGTGTGTCTCCCCGCCACTGCCCCGTAAAGGCAACGCCGCCCATGTTGTAGCGGACTACACGTTCCGTTAGCGGCCATGCCACGCTGACAACGTCTCCGGGCTGCAGCGCTTCGAGCCAGGCGTAGCCGTTTCGGACCGTCTCCTGTCTCGGCCGTGAGAAGTTGACCATCACGTCCGGGTCTGTCACGTCCGGTGGAAGGCGAACGGCGAGCACGCCGCGCGTCTTCATCATCACCTCAACACGCCCCTCTCTGGGAACGTACGATGTCACGGTCGCCCAGCGCGTATCCCGCGAGAAGTGGAGGTTGACCATGACGGCGCCCTCCGGCCGCGTGACTGAGTATCTCCATAGATCATATATCGCCCGCGCTCCGGCGCCCGTGCTCCGCTGCATCAGGCGTGGGCTCGCGGGGTCGATTGCATCATTGAATGCGTGCCATCCGGCAAACGTGCCAAGCGCGCGTCCGCAGATGTCGTCCGTGGACAACGCCTCCGGAGGGCTGTTGCCCCACCATGTCTCCTGGCACATCTTGACTTCGAGCGGCTTGTACAGCCAATCGAAGTCGGTGATCTGGGCCTCGATCAACTGGTTGCGGCCGAATCGCTCAGCGTCCGCGAAACAGGTAGGGTCGCGATGCATCCCCAGCAGTAGCGCGATTTCGATCATGTCTTGCAGGGCGCACACGTCACCCTGCCAGCGCTCCTTGCCCTTCATGCCATGCGGAAAGAATCCGAAGTCCGTTCCCCACTCGCTTGCGCTGCGATATGCGGTGTACGCCCAGTCCACATAGTCCCGCCGGTCCGCCACGAGACCATACTTCAGCACGCCGAGAACAAAGCAGGTGGTGCTGTGGAGATAACCCGCCGTGTTCGATCGGATGGCTCCGTCCTCCTCGAAGGCTCCCGATCGTTCGCGCAGGAACCGGATAAGGCCGTTTGCGAGCTTAAGGCTCTCATCACTGCCGGTGACCGCCGCGAAGCGAGCCAACGGAAACACGATCTGCCCGCCGATCAGCAGTTCGCCCATTTTGCCCGGAGCGCTTCGGCTCGTCCAGCCGCCGGAGGGCAGGTAAGACGCGGGGAACCAGCAGGTATCTCCCTCCCAGACCGCGTGCCTGGACAGCCCGTGGACCAGCCGAAGTGCGCGCTGCTGAGCATCCGCGTCGTCCACGGCCAGCAGCCGGGTCGTCCACGCCATCAGGGCGCCGCGCTGCGACCACTCCATCTCCACAATGGGAGCAGTATGCGTCCACGGGTCCGCCGGCAGCTCCATGAGGCCATCGTCACGCTGGCTCCGGGCCAGGATGCGTGCGAAGCAGGCGTCGGCGCCATCCTGCGGGCGTCCCGTCATGATGCGTGCAAGCGTCAGCGCATCGAGCAGCGTTCCGGACACGTCAGAATAGTCCCACGCGGTATGCATGGCGACAGGCGGCTCCGCATGAAGCTCGGCAAAGGAGTAGGGCTGGCCGTCACGTTCGGGATTCGTCAGGCCCGTGCACGCGTGGATGGCAAGCTCGGCCCGCGCGACGAGGTCAAACGGGCTGGATCGTATTGCCTGGATCAATCCGGTGGCATCGCGACCAGAATGAAAGGTCTCTGAGGACATGGGCGGGTCTCCCGGCCGCTGGCGGCCAGAGTGGTTGCCGTACAGATGGCTGGAGTGGGTATTGGGCGACCGCACACCGTCTGAGCGGTCGACCGACCCAACTCTTCGGTCGCGATGTAAGCTGAACCGGGGTTTAGGGTGTTGCGAACGGATCTCGACCATTATATGCGGTAAGGCCACCAACGTCAAGTTGCGGGCCGAAAAACCGAGCGCCGGTTTGTAGACAAGGCTGGGAGAGTGTGATAGAATAGCGTTCGATTAAGCAGCTCCTCTATTTCGCCGCTGCCCGTTCAACCGTCACCGGTGGGCCGGCGCGGCGCTCACCCGATTACAGAAGGCAGCACTATGCAAGGTATCCCCCAGAGGCCGTCCTCGTGGTTCCACTCCGCCTCTCGACTGAGAGAAATGACACAAATCGTTACATGGCCCGTGGGCACGTGCGCGCTCGGGCTGTCCGTCCTGGCCCTAGTCTCGACCTCCGGCTGCAAATCGAAAACGCCCGCGCTCGGCGCCACGCCGCGATTGGGTCCGCGCACCGCGGGGCAGCGTCCCACGCCGACGGGTCCTCCCCAGCTCGAGCCTCTGCCGGCTGGCGGTGTCAAGGGCATCTATCTTACAGGGTGGACCGCGGGCGGCTCGAAGAGCTTCAGGAAGCTGGTCGAACTCGTCGACCGCACGACCATCAATGCCATGGTGATCGACGTCAAGGATGATGGGGACGTCACCTACCAGGCCGACGTCCCGCTCGCAAAAGAGATAGCCGGTAAGATGGACGGGCGGATGAAGCAGATCTCCAACATCGACAAGGTCACCACGACGCTCAAGGAGCACAACATCTTTCCGATCGCTCGAATTACCTGCTTCCGGGACAAGCCGCTCGGAAATGCCCACCCCGAGTTGGCCGTCCACGATACAAGCGGCGGAGTGTGGCACGACCGCAAGCGCAACGCCTGGCTGAACCCCTACAAGAAGGAGAACTGGGACTACAACGTCGATCTGGCGCTGGACGCCCTGAAGCACGGCTTCAAGGAGATCCAGTTCGACTATGTTCGCTTCCCCACCGACGGAAGAATGGGCGAGATGACGTTTCCCGATCAGCCGGCGGGCGCTATCCACGAGGACCAGATCGCAGCGTTCTTGAAGTACGCGCACGACAAGATTCACGCTGCGGGAGGATGGTTCTCGGCCGACGTGTTCGGCCTGACCAGCATGGTGACGAACGATGAAGGGATCGGGCAGAAGTTCGTGAAGGTGGTACAGAATGTCGACTACCTTTGCCCGATGGTCTATCCGTCGCACTACGCGCATGGCGAATATCACATTCCGAATCCGAATGCGGAACCGTATAAGATCATCCATCTCTCGGTCGGGGATGCACAGAAGCGGATGAAGACGGTAAAGACCGAATGCAAGCTGCGCCCCTGGATTCAGGACTTCTCTCTCGGCAGTCCGCGCTACGGCGCGCCGCAGGTGAAGGCGGAGGTGAAGGCGCTCGAAGATCTCGGCATACATGAGTATCTCCTATGGAACGCTAGAAATCGGTTTACGGAGGCGGCGCTCACTGCGGATCCAAACGCACCCGTCAGGACCGCCGCGGCTTCCGAGAAGCCGCCGTCCACCACGGTGGCCGCCGACGGGAAAGGTGCTGTGACGACGCCGACTTCCGCAGCCCAAAGCGTGGCCGCCGACGCTAAAACGGGGACGATGCCGGCTTCCGGGGCGCCCGCAGCCGGCAGGCCGGCCGCTTCGACCACCAGCGCGGCCCCGGTCGGCGACGGAGCAGCGAAGAAGCAGTAACGGACCGGGGTTGAGTGCTTCGTCGTTCGCCGATCGATGATAAGGTTCGATGAATCGGCACTGTCGCGCAGCGACGGGATGAAGGGTGCCGTCGGCTTCCGCTCACGAATGTCCGGAACCAGGTGCGATTGCAGTTAAGGAGGAGACACCGTTACCATGGCACGACCCGTAACGCTATTTACCGGACAGTGGGCCGATCTGCCCTTCGAGACCATTGCGAAGAAGTGCCGATCGTTCGGATATGATGGCATTGAGCTTGCCTGCTGGGGCGACCATTTCGATGTGACACAGGCTGCCGGGTCGGACGGGAAAGCCTACTGCGAGACACGCCATGAGATACTGGCCCGAAACGGCCTCAAGACCTGGGCGATCAGCAACCATCTGGTAGGGCAGGGCGTCCTGGATAACATCGACGAGCGCCATAAGGCGATACTGCCACCCTATGTCTGGGGCGATGGCGAACCCGGCGGCGTGAATGCTCGCGCCGCCGACGAGATGAAGCGGACTGCGGTGGCGGCGAAGAACCTGGGAGTCGGCGTCGTCAATGGATTCACGGGATCGTCAATTTGGCACCTGCTCTACTCCTTCCCACCGGTAACGCCCGGTCAGATCGAAGCGGGATACGCGCTCCTCAAAGAGCGCTGGAAGCCCATCCTGGACGTCTATGCGGAGAACGGCATCAAGTTCGCTTTGGAGGTGCATCCCACGGAGATCGCGTTCGACATCGTCTCCGCGAAACGCACGCTCGAAGCCCTCGATCACCATCCCGCGTTCGGCTTCAACTACGACCCCAGCCACCTTGGATACCAGGGAGTGGACTACGTCCGGTTCATCTACGAGTTCGCGGACCGAATCTTCCACGTCCACATGAAGGACGTATACTGGTCGCCCCATCCGAAGCGAGTCGGAGTGTTCGGCGGGCACATCAACTTCGGCGACCCGGAGCGCTACTGGGACTTCCGATCCCTGGGCCACGGCTCCATCGAATTCGAGGAGATCATCCGCGCCCTGAACTATGTCAACTATCAGGGGCCTCTCTCGGTCGAGTGGGAAGACAGCGGCATGGATCGCGAGCACGGCGCAACGGAAGCCGCCGCCTTCGTCAAGAAATCCGACTTCAAACCCTCCGCCATCGCATTTGACTCGAACTTCGATAAGTAGGAGCGTCGTGATTCGGCCGTGCGAGGAGGACAGAATGGGACCAATCTGGATGGGCTCGAGATCGCAGCGCACTTACGAGGCCGCGGTGCAGGCGGAAGACAGCAAGATGGCGGCGGACGACGCCCTCGGTCGTGTCCAGGAGTTGGAGTGGAAGGTCAACAAGCTGATGCTGGTCAACCACGCCCTCTTCGAGTTGGCATCGCAGCGCCTGGGGATCACGGAGACCGACTTGCTCAATAAGATGAACGAGATCGATCTGCGGGACGGAAAACTAGACGGTAAGGAGCCTACCCAGCCGGCGACTGTCTGCGAAGAGTGCAGCCGCACCTACAGCCGGCGGCACAACCACTGTCTATACTGCGGACACGTCAACCACGCGGGAACGGCGTTCTAAGAGACTGAAAGAAGCGTTGGACCTTCCGCTAGCTCCCTCCGTCGTCGGTCCAGTGTGAGATGCCCAATTACGCGATGCGTTCTGTCATGGACGGTGTTGCCAAAACAATGCAATGGAATCGTCGGCACGTCGGCACAAGAGACATGCCATATCTGTCTACTGCGGTCCGTATCGGTCGGGCAGCGGGTCGCAGGGAGGTACTATTGGATCTGCTGGCGATTAAGTTCGGCCCAGTGCGACGACGGGACACGATGACGGCGGAAGCCGCATCTCGACTGTTACCTCCTGCAGATCAGTTTGGCCGATTACGAGGCGTTCCGGCATTGAAGCAGAAGACCTCCGATCACGCAGCACATGCCCGATACCACACCACCCTCCACCACACTTCCATTCTTCGTAGCCCGTCGCGCCATGCCCGCCGACTCGCCCCCCTACGTAGAGCGCCAGGCGGACCGCGACCTGCCTTCGGCGCTTCAAGCGGGCGAGTGTTGCCACGTCCTGGACTCCCGCCAGGTCGGCAAGTCATCGATGCTCATACGCGCCATGGCCGTCCTCCGAGCGGAAGGCGTCCGCGTCGGCTCCTGCGACCTCCAGCGGCTCGGTTCTGGTCTCACGGCGGAGCAGTTCTACCAGGGTTTGCTCGTGCAGATCGGTCGCGGCAGCGGCCTGGAGCGCGCCAAGGTGACTTATCATGCCTGCGGTATAATGCGCTAGACCAGTTTAGAGCGCTTGCTTCACTGAGCCTGAGGACACTGGAGCACAATGGACAGCAGTCGCCGCCAGTCACGACAACGTGTTCGCGATGACTTCGATGGTGCGTGGAAGAACATGCTCAGCGAGCGACGGTTTGACGCTTTCGTTAGGTTCTTCATATCCGACATCTACGATCAGATCGACTGGACACGCGGCACAGAGTTTCTGGAGCAGGAGCTTCGAGCGATCACACGCAAATCCAGGCGCGGCCATCGCTCGGTCGATCGATTAGTGAAGGTCTGGCTGAAAGATGGCTTAGAAACGTGGGTGCTGGTTCACGTGGAGATCCTGTCGCAGGAAGATGCCGGCTTTCCGCTTCGGATGTTCCAGTACCGGTATCGCGCCCTCGATCTCTTCGGCGAGCGACCGCTCACCTGTCTGGCCGTGCTTGGCGATGCCGATAAGGCGTGGAGGCCAACGGTTTACGCTTTGGAGTTCTGGGGAACGGAGATCGACTTCAAGTTTCGCGTGGTAAAGCTACTCGACTTCGCGGATCGGCTCGACGATCTGGAGCGCAGTGACAATCCCTTCGCTCGATTTGTGGTGGCGCATCTAAAAACGGTCGAGACCCGTGGAGACTACGAGACCCGGCTGGAGTGGAAGCTGCGTCTCATCCAGGGTCTATACGACCTGGGGCTTCCCGATGACGAGGTTGGGCAGCTCGGCCACGACTTTGACTGGCTTCTCGCTCTGCCGGACCCGCTGGCTCTGCGGTATCATAGAACCATGACACAGTTTGCGGAGGCATGAGGTATGCCACATCTATCGACAGCGGAGCGTATCGGTCGTGAGATTGGCCGCGAAGAAGGCCGCATAGTGGGCAAGGTAGAGGGACGTCGAGAGCTGTTATTGGATCAGGTAGCGGTGAAGTTCGGTCCATTGACCGACGTCTCTATCGTCGCCATCAACCATCTCACGGAGGAAAAGTTGGATCAGCTCGGCAAAGACATTCTGACTGCCAACTCGCTCAATGAACTGGGACTTACTGGATAGTGTTTGCATGGGATCGGTCGCCGTTTCGACTGGGAATTCGCTTCCGCTGCCAGGCCGACCGAGACCTGCATTCCGCTCCGCGAGCGGGCGATCGGCGTCCCGTAAGTCGCGTCTGTATGCAGGGCATCGAAATCAGGTCTGTGAATAGATCGGCTGGAGTACAATTTTAACAAGGAAATGGTAGTGAATCTTGTATCCGAGAAGCAACTCGATAGGACAGCGTTTTCCGTTGTCGCACTCGACGATATAGTCGAGGACACCGACTATTGGCATTCACGGTCAATCGAAGAGCGCCTGGAGGCGCTCGAATGGATGCGACAAGTGAGCTATGGCTACGACCCGACTACCGAACGACTTCAAAGAGTTCTTACAGTTACTCCTCTCGTGGAAGGTTGAGTACCTACTGATCGGCGGCTATGCGGTCGGATACTATGGCTATCCTCGTACAACCGGCGATATCGACGTCTGGATATCACGAACACGTGATAACGCGACAAAGATCGTTGCCGCGCTGCGGGAATTTGGTTTCGCGGTGCCAGAGTTGGGGCCGGAACTTTTCTTGATCGAGGGACAGATCATCCGAATGGGTGTTGCGCCGCTACGGATCGAAATCCTGACCAGCGTTTCCGGTGTTGAGTTTGACAAATGCTACGCAGCGCGAACGATGGGTCTCCTCGATGGGGTTGAAATCCCTATTATCAGCTTGTCCGACCTCAAGACCAACAAGAGGGCGAGCGGGCGCCACAAGGATCTAAGCGATTTGGAACACCTCCCGTAGCACCAAGCGAATGGTCACCAGCTGAAAGTGATCAGCATAGGCGTTCGGAATCTGTATAAGACGCACTGACGTGTCGTGTTTTGATCGTATGGGACGCTCCGCGAGCGTGTTCTCGTCAATTGGCTCGTCCTGGGAATAGAGACGAACTCGGCCAAGAGGCAAGTTACCAATACATGCCGGAATCCACACCGCCCACCACTCCATTCTTCGTAGTCGGCGGCACGATGGCCGCCGATGCGCCCTCCTACGTCGAGCGGCAGGCGGATCGGGACCTGCAGGCGGCGCTGCGAGCGGGCGAGTACTGCTACGTGCTCGACTCCCGCCAGGTCGGCAAGTCATCGATGCTCATACGCGCCATGGCCGTGCTGCGCGGCGAGGGCATCCGCGTCGGCTCCTGCGATCTTCAGACACCGGCCATTTGATTTTCTCAGCTCATGGCTCAGGAGCGTCAAGCTATGGTTCAGCGAGGACGTGTGCATAGGATCAAACTTGACCTTGACGGCGAGTCTACGTATAATATGGACAATGTAGGCCAGTTTCACTACGGAGGTTAGTCCGCGCACATGATAATTGACCTGACACCATCTGAAGAAGCACAGATCTCTGCCGCCGCGCGAGAGACCGGTCTGTCCGCAGTTGAATTAGTCGAATTGTGGATCAAGGAGCATTTGCCATCCGTCTCAGTAATGGACCGAAACGACGTTGATGCCAAGCTCCGAAAGTTGCAGGAACTCGACGGTACAAAGCTGCTGCCTGACATTCCAACGCGAACGCTCTTTGCACAGTGGGCGGAAGAAGATACGAAAATGACCGATGACGAGCGAGAATCCGAAGATCGCCTTTGGGAGGATATAGAGCAAGGATTGGCCGAAAACGGCCGCGTCTTGCAGTTGAGACAGCTCAGCTGATGGTAGTTGTTCTTGATACATTTCCCACAAGCAGCGTATCCAGGCGACCCGGACGAACACTACTTACGTTATCGGATCAATGTCATCAGTGGATTAACGACTGTGAAGTAGCCGGCCACAGAGTTCTGGTTCCAGCGATAGCTTATTACGAAGCTTTGCGCAAGTTGGAACAGAGGCAAGCGGTCCACCAGATCGTCCGCCTACGAATGTTCTGTTTGCAGCCGAAGCGGTTCCTCGCCCTGACAACCGAGCACCTGGAAACAGCGGCGCGAATGTGGGGCGCCGCCCGCCGTTCGGGATTGCCCGCCGCTGATCGCCACGCGATGGATGGTGACGTAATTCTGGCAGCGCAGGCACTGAGCCTAGGTATTCCCCCGCCTGGGTTGATCGTTGCCACAACCAACGTCAAGGACCTGTCCCGGTACGTGGCGGCAGACACGTGGTCTAACATTCATGCGTGAAAACTCTGGTCGCGTCGTGTCGAGTTAGGCGGACAGGTCGATGGCCTCCGCAGATCTACTTATTCCCCCCTTCTTCGTCGCCGGCGGCACCATGCCCGTCGATTCACCTTCCTACGTCGAGCGCCAGGCCGACCGCGACCTGCAGGCGGCGCTCCGGGCGGGCGAGTACTGCTACGTCTTAGACTCCCGGCAGGTCGGCAAGTCCTCGATGCTCATCCGCGCGATGGCCGTGCTCCGATCGGAGGGCGTCCGCGTCGGCTCCTGCGACCTGCAGCGACTCGGCTCGGGCCTGACGGCGGACCAGTTCTACCAGGGACTTCTCGTCCAGATCGGTCGCGGTATCGGCCTGGAGCGGGAGATGCTGCGTTCGTGGCAGGCGCATAAGGCCGAGCCGCCGTTCGCCCGGTTTCGTACCACGCTCCACGATGTCGCGCTGGCGGAGAGTGAGTCGCCTCTGGTTGTGTTAGTGGACGAGATCGAGCTGCTGCGACGTCAGGCATTCGACACCGACGAGTTTCTGGTCGGAATCCGCTCCTTCTTCACCGACCGCGCCGAAGACCCCGCATTCCGCAGGCTTACCTTCTGCCTCGCAGGCTCCTCGACGCCCGACGCGCTTATCCAGAACGTGGCCGTCACGCCCTTCAATATCGGCAAGCGGATCGTGCCGACCGACTTCGCCCTCACCGAAACCCAGCCGTTCGCCGCCGCGTTTGCCGGCAGCAACCGAGATGGCGCCGCGCTTCTCAAACGCGTTCTCTACTGGACGAGTGGGCATCCCTACCTGACGCAGCGCGTCTGCAAGGCGGTTCTCGATAAGGAGGCGACCACTCCGAGCGGCGTGGATCAGTTGATATCGGATCTCTACTTCGGGCGAGATCCGGAAGATGGACAGCACCTGACTTTCATGAACCGTCGAATCGAGGAGGACCCGAGCTTCCAGAAGGACCCCGCCGGGCTGCTTGCGGTCTACGAAGCGATCTATCGGCGCTTCGACAAGGACTCCGTCATGCACGATGATCCGAAGAACCATTGGCACGCCCTGATGAAGCTCTCGGGCCTTGCGCTGCCGATCGCGGGCATGCTGGCGGTTCGCAACCGGATCTACCACACGGTGTTCGGCGCGGAGTGGATCGCGCGGCACGTGCCCGACGCGGAGGCGCGCAGGCAGCGTGCAGCGCGGCGCAAGGGGTTCCGGCAGGCATCGCTGCTCTTCGGT
>JBBQVV010000074.1:0-20097 GCA_038211235.1 Chthonomonadales bacterium
GGCTGAACTCGGCGCCTGCAATCAGTTTGCCCCCAAATCGAGTTACATCCCCGAAGTAGGGACCTATCCCGCCGCCAATGTAGACACGGCTGCTTATCGGCAGGTTCAGGTTATAGATCTGATCGACGGTCACGGGAACGAGCGTGCTCACTCCCCCGAAATTCACCGATACGATAGCATCAACATCGAATCGCGTTGCCAGTCCAGGTAGCAGGTGCAGGCCGGGAATGGTTGCATCGACCCCGCCGTCGAATTTCAGGCGTGGAGATACCATCGCGCCCAATCGCAGAGCCAGCGGGAACGGACTGATCGCTCCGACCGGGGGCAGCGGCACCTGACAGTCGGTCGCAGCGGTGCGCAGGTAGTTGATGCCGAAAGTAGGCTGATAGTCGCTGAGGCCACCGCGCCGGGCGTACGACTGCGGACCCGCGGTGCGCGCGGTTTCGTTAGCCCGCTCCGAAAGATCGCGATCCGCATGCGCGGAACTTCCCAGCAGCAGGCCTGCCGTAGTGAAGCACAGGACGCAGGCAAACATGCCGGAGACTCCCCTTTCGGCCCTGAGAGAGTATCGTCGTTGCATTCGGTGAGATCTCCTGTTCGCGGTGGGTAATGACCAGCCTGACAATACAAACGGTTTCGTGCCCAAGCAGCTGCCTGACGGACATGGTGCTATGCGTTGTGCAGCGGACGTGGAATGCGCGTTGTAGGTTCCCTGTTTCATCATTCGCCGCCGGCCTGCCGGCGGATTCGGCTTCCCGCCTTCGAGAGATTCTATGCCCGTCTGCTCCGTCACGCGACTGTTCGTCGAACGCTGGTAGAACTCCTTCGCACGACGGTTTTGTGTAGAAAAATGATTTTCTTAACAAGTCCAAAATCGAACTTTTGTTCATTGCGAATCGAACCGCGATTACGCTATAATCGACCCGTTCGCCGGCGCCACGGAGCTAAATGGCAGCCGGCGAGTTGTGCCCATGAGAGCCGCAACCGCCCCTAGTGGCGAGCAAGCGGTCAGTGGCAGGAGGCCGCGGTGAGCGGACAGTTTGAACTCGGAGATGGGGATCACTCTGCCTCTTTGAGGCAGGCGTGGGACCTGTGCTTAAACCTGCTTGCCGCCAAAGTCAGTAAAGTGACTCTGGATTCGTACATACGGTCAGCACTTCCGATTAGCTACGTCGGCCGTGTCATTACGCTCGGAGTCGTAAGCTCGTTCGCTCGAGAGTGGCTTGAGAAGAAGTACGCCAATCAGATCCGCTGCGCGCTGGAGTTCCATCTTGACGCCTCTGATCTTGAGGTGGTGTTTGTCGTTCAGCCGCGAAGTGGATCCGCGCAAACAACTGCCTCGCGGCGCCCACGCTCCAAGGATTGCCCACTCCAGACATCGATGATGCTGGAGCCGGCTGAGGATCCCCCTCCGGACCCACAGTTTTACGATTCCAGCCCCGACTCGCCTGCCCAGGGCCGAACGGGGTCGTCGCGTACTACCCGATCGAACCGCAGAGACGTCACCGTCCCGAGTTTGGCGCTCAACGAGCGGCACGTATTCGAGAACTACCTGGTCGGACTATCCAACAAGATGGCGAAAGTGAGCGCCACAGCGGTGGCAGCCAGGCCGGGAGAGGTCTACAACCCTCTGTTCATCTACGGAGGCCCGGGCCTGGGCAAGTCACATCTTCTTCAGGCCATCGCACACGAGGTAAAACGGACGTCCCCGGCACTGTCCGTGTCCTATATCTCCGCCGAGTATTTCACCCAGCACTACTATGCCGCCATCCGCGACCATTCGACCGAAACATTCCGGAGGCAATATCGAGGAGTCGATCTCTGGCTCGTCGACGACGTTCAATTCATCGTCGGGAAGGACCATACAAAAGAGGAGTTCTTCCATACGTTTAGTTCGCTGTATCAGTCCGGCAAGCAGATCGTGATCGCCAGCGATCGCAGCCCGCGCGACCTGCACGCCCTTGATGAGCGGCTGCGCTCGCGCCTGCAGAGCGGACTGATCGCCGACATCAACCCTCCCGACATCGACACACGTCTGGCTTTTCTACGGCAGCTCCGCGATAACAATGCGACCCAGATCGATGACGATGTTTTGCACTATGTCGCGGACGCGATACAGTCGAACATGCGCACCCTCGAAGGAGCATTTACGCGGCTGGTCGCATACTCGTCCATTATGAACGCGGAGATAACCGCCGAGTTGGCTCAGGAGGTACTCGGCGAGTACTTCATTGCGAAGCCGATCCGCAGTCGGAAAGTGACAATCGACGAAGTTATCGGCGCTGTTTGCCGGAGCTTAGGAACGACGTCAGCCGTCATCAAGGGTCCCGCAAGGAATAAGGACATCGCGCTTGCCCGCCATGTCGCGATGTATCTGTGTCGAGAACTGCTGCCAGAGATTAACAGTGTCCACGTTGGAACGGCGTTTGGCGGCCGTGACCATACAACAATTCTACACGGCTGCCAGCGTGTCCGCACGATGCTCAACATCGACATCGAGCTGCGAAGCCTGGTCGCTGCCCTATCCGCCGAATTGTCCTCCGACCAGCGGGCCGCTCAGGTTATCCCCAAAGGACGGTGACGCCGCTTTGGTTGTCTCCGTCGATATCGAGTCCGAATATCATCCGATATGAGATCGAGGTCGAATGCTGACTCTAGATGGAGGTGACCATTGCGCGCTCCCGCGGCGTGCTGCGGTGAGTTTTCCACATAACACGATCCGCTTCTTAACAATTCGGTGAATAATCCCTGCGCAACGATTCTGTCAACGCACAACAGGGGACAACAGCCGTATGATCCGGGGAGTTGTCCACATTTGCTCAGGTCGATTGTGAATACTTCGGAGGCCGGTAACGGTACTGAATAGAGCAGGTTCCAAAGCTTTGTAGCGAGCGGACCGTTCGATTTTGCCGCCGCCGCCATATGCGAGAGCGTCGAATAACTTCCAAAGCCTTGCAGTTATTCGACCTGGCCACAGCATAATAATAAGCATAAGATTCTATATGTATAAGAACACTGACCGAATCCCGCGTGCAATCCAACGGGGCCGATGCGGACGCCACCGAAACAGGCAGGCAGGAAGTCGAATGCGGGTTTGCCGGCTGCAACTCAACAGCTTTCGGAACTTTCGAGAGCTGGATCTCATACCGGGAGACCGGCTCAATATACTCTATGGCGAGAACGCACAGGGCAAGAGCAACGTCCTGGAAGCGCTCTCATTGCTCGCCACTTCACGATCACTAAGAGCAACCCGAGAATCGGAACTGGTTCTCCGAAATGCGGAATCCGCGCACGTTACCGCAGAGGTTTCGCGAGAGCGCGAGGGCGATACCGAGCTTCAGGTCTCGATTTTTCAGGGCGACAAGAAATCGGTGCGGATCAACGGGTTGAAGCGGCCACGAGTGCTCGAGTTGCTCGGACAGTTTAACGCGGTTTTTTTCGGATCTATAGATCTGAAGATCGTCATCGGCGAGCCCTCGGACCGGAGGCACTACCTCAACGTTGAAATATCGCAGATTAGCCCGCGCTACGTGTACGATCTCGGTCACTATAAGCGCGTCCTCGAGCAGAGGAATCGACTGCTGCGAGACCTGAGAGACAGGCCGCGCTCGATCGAAGACAGCGGCCTATCGGTCTGGAACGATCAACTCGTTCGTTTCGGTGCACCATTGATGGAGAAGCGCAAATTCTATATTGAGCGACTCGCGCCGCTCGCAAATCAAATTCATCAGGAGTTGACGGATGGTAAAGAGAGTCTGCGGATCGAATACGTGCCGAGCGTACAACTTCCCGCGCCGCTCCATGGACGAGTAGTTCCGGAGGGATCTACCGACCAGCGATTGGCTGTCGAGACGCGGGACAGCACTGGAAACGAAGCGCAATCAGGCTCAGCGGAACCGCCTGAAATGGCTTCCAGCGCCACGGACAGCATCGCGGCTGCCATTCGGCGCCAGCTGTCCGGAGTACAGGCCGACGAGGCTCGCAGAGGCACAACACTTCTCGGTCCTCAGCGCGACGATCTATGCTTGTTCGTAAACGACGCAGAGGCGAGGGCATATGGATCGCAGGGACAGCAGCGATCGGTGGCGCTCGCTCTCAAACTGGCGGAGTTCCAGTTGATCGACGACTACGTTGGGGAGCCGCCGGTACTGCTGCTCGACGACGTGATGAGCGACCTCGACGATGCTCGAAGGCGCCATCTGCTAGAATGGGTGCAGGGACGTGGCCAGACCTTCCTGACGTGTACCAACCTGCGCGCCTTTCCCAAGTCGATTCTAGACGCGGCGAAGCGATTCCATGTGGTCGCCGGAACGGTAAAAGAAGATGACGTCACAGGACTCGAAAGGCGACCAGCCGACGAAGCCGCAACGGGAGGCTCCGGTGGTTCGTGTTAGCAATCCCATTGGAAGTGGATCATTCTTCACCCGTCTGCTTCTATCGACGATCACCTCGATGGAGAGCGCCGCCAAGGTGCGTGAGAGCCTCGCGTACGGCTACTGGGCGCGCGTGGCTGGTCCTCAGGCGGCAGCGGCGACGGAAGTGGAGGCCGTCCGTGGCGGAATTCTATTCGTTCGCACGAAGAGCAGCGTCTGGTCCCATGAGCTTACGCTGCACAAGCAGCAGTTGATTGGTGGATTGAACCGGATGCTCGGTGGCAGGGTTATCACGGAAATCGTGTATAAGGCGAAGGGAGTTAGGAAGAAGCCGGCGAAGGAGCCTGATCCCGAAGCTCCAGATGTAAGCGCCCTGGATGCGGTGGTTCTCGAGCCGCCGGAGTTTGCCGAGCTACAACAGAGTCTACATGGGCTGACCTCGATTCAATCAGCCAGGATCCGCGAGGTCATCGCGTCGCGAATGACACGAGACGCCAAGCTTCGCCACTGGCGGATCGAGCGCGACTGGAAAGTCTGTCCCGGATGCAACGGCCTCCATCAGACTCGGCCGACTCTCTGTCCTGTATGCCGTCTGAGCGGCTGACCGCTTACCTGTCCGGCGAAACGTCATCCCAGCTCTGGCTATGATAGTTTCTCAGCCAGCTGAGCGCGACTAATCGTTCGATCACCACACTCGAGTCGAGGCCCCCAGGCACGGTTTCTCCGCGCACCTGCGCGTTCTTGACGGCCCCGTGACACCGGTAGATGAAATCGGCCTCGTCAAGAACCTCCTCAAGCGGGCGGAGCTGCGATTTGCCGATAAACACGTCGGTACTTGTTCCTGTAACCAGTTTCACCGCCCTGCGCACGTCGCAGATGCTGCTCGGCACGTTGAGCTTCTCGATGTGGCCTAGCGCCCAGAGCATTACCCAGAGGCATTCGTATCTCCACAAGAATTGGATCCGCTCGGTCTCGGCGGGATGAGGGTTCATAAGAAAGGCCTGCTCTCTCGGGCTGGCCGCCTCCCATAAGCCCCACGCCTGCAGGAACTGAATGGCCCGCTGCTGCTCGAGGCCCTCCGCGCGAGCGGCCACGGTGACAAGCGCGGAGGCACGACGGGCGACCTCCCAGGGCGGACGTAACAGGCCCTCCTCGTCCGATTCGATCGGCGGCAGCGGATCCGACACGGGAATGCCGCTGCTGCGCATGCGCTCTTCGGTGCGAGCCTTTCGCTCGTGGGCGGACGGCAGCGTCTCCCAGCCCGATTCCGCATCGAAGGCGCCGTCAGGTCCGAGGCACAGCCTGCCGTGAGGATCCGATAGGGAAGATTCGTGCAATAACAGGCCATTTGACCCGGCGGCGATCGCGCGCGAGAGAATCTTCAACCTATCGGAAGTCTCGGGCGGGCCGGAGACCCTGAGAACGTTATGGGACCTCAACAGCTTTTCGTGAATCAATCCGCGGCGGACATCCACGTCTCCGTCAGCAGATTCGTTCACAATTCTGCAGGTATGGTGGAGGTTAGCGGCGAGATCAGGTGATCGCGCGTCAAGTCGGTCGATCGTCGCGACCGCGTCGGGCCACCGAATCGAGCACCGAATCCAACTGGCGTGTTCCGTGTGTCCATCGTCTTCCGCGAAGAAATTGACCTTCGCGCCCTCCACCGCGTGCCGGATCCGCGAGTTAGACAGCAGATCACGATTACTTATGTAAATAACGTATTCGTCGATCATCACTGAACCTCCTAATCCCGTGCCCAGTCGCGCGTCCGAGTTACCGCGCGCCTCCATGCCGCGAGCATTTCCCCGCGTCGATCGCTGCCGATAGTTGGTTCAAAGACATGGTCCACGGCCCACTGCGCGGCGATCTGCTCCGGACTGTCCCAAAAGCCTACGGCGAGCCCTGCGAAGTAGGCCGCGCCAAGTCCGGTTGTCTCGGTAACCTTCGGTCGCACGACCGGGACACCCAGTACGTCCGCCTGCATCTGCAGCAGAGTGTTGTTGACCGTCATTCCGCCATCGACGCGGAGCTCCGGAAGAGTGATTCCCGCGTCGGTCTGCATCGCCTGTACCACCTCGGCCGTCTGAAAGCAGACCGACTCCAGCGTCGCGCGTGCCAGATGCGCTCTCCCGACACCTCGCGTCAGGCCGAGAATCGCGCCGCGCGCGCTTGGGTCCCAATAGGGTGTCCCCAGGCCCGCGAAGGCCGGTACGAAGAAGACTCCACCGCTGTCGGGAACGGACTGTGCCAGCGGCTCGATCTCGGAGGCGGTTCGGATGATCTGAAGTTCGTCCCGAAGCCATTGCACCGCCGCGCCCGTAACGAACACGCTGCCTTCGAGGGCGTAACAGACCGGCTGCGATTTGGACACGGCTCCGCATGCCTCGCCATATGCTGGAGGTTGCTCTGCAGAGCTTAAGCGATTCTGAAGCTGCCAGGCAATTGTCGTCAGAAGTCCCTGCTGAGAGAAACGCGGTGTCGTACCCGTGTTCATCAGCAGGAAGGAGCCCGTTCCATACGTGTTCTTAACGCTTCCCGCCGCGTGGCACGCCTGTCCGAAGGTGGCCGCCTGCTGGTCCCCTGCAACGCCGGCAATCGGAATTGGCTTCCCGAACAGGTCCGGGGAGGTCACCCCATACATTGCGCTGCAGGGATGAACGGACGGCAGCGCGGCCCTGGGAATGTCGAAAATCGCGAGAATCTCATCGTCCCAGTCGCCGGTTTGGATGTTGTACAAAAGCGTCCGTGAGGCATTTGAAACGTCCGTGGCATGAATAGCGCCGCCGGAAAGACGCCATATCAAAAAGCTATCGACCGTGCCAAACGCGATCTCTCCCGCGGCCGCGCGTTCGCGAAGCCGCGGAGTGTTCCGCAGCAGCCACTCCACTTTTGTACCGGAAAAGTACGGGTCGAGCGTTAACCCGGTTCGCTGGTGAATCATTGGACCGTACCCATCGGCCCGCAGTTCCGCGCAGCGTGGGGACGTCCTCCGATCCTGCCAAACGATTGCATTGGACACGGGACAGCCGGTGGCGCGGTCCCAGAGTATCGTCGTTTCGCGCTGGTTCGTTATGCCGATGCCGGCGATATCGGTGGCGGCAGTTCCGAGCCGCTGGAGCAGGCGTTTCGCGACATCGATCTGGCTGGTCCAGATATCTTCGGGATCGTGCTCGACCCAGCCCGGTTCCGGGTAACGCTGCTCGATCTCCTGCTGTTCGATACCACGTACGACGCCGTCGGAATCGAACAAGATCGCCCGGGAGCTGGTCGTGCCCTGGTCGAGGGCTAGAATGAAATTCGCCATCGCCACGTCCTACTCGATCGTCATTGGGCGACAGTTCGCACGGCGAGCTAACGATTGAGTTCAGTCAATACGACAAAGTAACGTCATAATCCTTCGTAAGGCGACGCCGCGAGGTCGCCGCGAGGGACCCCCGATTCCTCCCATATCCGCCGCACCTCGGAGAGCTGGACCTCGGCTTCGTCGCGTCGTCCCAACTCGACGAGAATGGTTGCATACTGCTCACGGAAATCTGCCATTTCGAGTTCATCCAGGTCGGCGGTCCGCTCCGCGGCGTGAAGCGCCGCCGAGACGTTTGCTCCGGCAATCTCATAGCGGCTCTCCTGAGCGTAGAATATCGACAGCCGGTATCGCATCTCGGCGATCTCCCGATAGTCGCAGGGATCGGTCGTCTCAACGAGGGAGACGGCGCTTTGGAAGAGCGTTTCGGCGAGGTCGACGTCATCCTCCGCGGCACAGACCCAGGCGAGCTGTTCTACAGCCCGGGCATGCTGCAGTCGCTCCTCATGCACGCCCTTCGCGACGGGAATGCGATACGCTCGCTCCAGAACGGCGCGAGCATCCTTCATCTGGTCCTGGCAGCGCCGGACCATCGCGATGCCATTGAGAATTGGCAGCAGGCTGGAAGCATTGTGACCGTCAGCAGTCTCGCGAACTGTAAGTGCCCGCTGATAAAGCTTAAGCGCCTCCTCATTTCTCTCGTCCAGCCGCAGCTCTTCGCCGAGAGCAAAAAGTGCGTCCGCGACCCGCGGGTGATCCGCTCCCAACATGGTTTCGCAATGCCGGAGGTCCAGGCGTTTGGATCGCAGCGCCGACGACTCCTGGTTCCAGCGCGCGTCGATCCGGGCGGCCGTATCCTTTCGACCGGTTTCTAGAAGATACTCGCGGCAACCGGTCACGATCCAGTCCACGTCGTCGTGTATCGGTGCGGCGCCATCAAGCAGCATCTCGGTGAGCCTATCAAAATGGAGATCGGCTTCCTCTGATTGCCCGAACGCTAGGCAATATTCGGCGAGACGGTAGGTCCATTCCCAAACTTCCGCATCGGTCGAGTCGAGCAGTCGCTGCCGTATATCGAGAGCTCTGCGCAAGAACGGCTCGGGATCGACGGTTGCGTCATTATCATGCCAGTACAGGATTCCCAGACGGCCGGCCGATTCGGCCGTTTCGAGGTGGTCAGGTCCGAATAGCAGTTCGCAGAGCACGAGCGCTTGACGCAGGGGGGGTTCGGCGGCGGCAAAGCGATCCAGATAGTAGTAGAGAAACCCGAGCTGCATCAAGCAGCCCGTATATTCCGGAGTTTCGCCTCCGCCCGCCTTTTGCAGCAGGGTCAGCGCCTCGCGATAGGATGCCTCGGCCCCGATAAAGGAGTGGTTCTCATCGTTGCCGTCAATTCCGGGGTCATGTCTCCAAGCTTCGAACAAAGTCTTGGCGAGCCAGGCGTGGCAGAACGCGAGCGCGCGCTCGTCGACTTGTGGCTGCGCATGATGGATCAGGATCGCCTCACGATAGAGGGGCTTTGCCTCCTCGAAGCGACGCTGAAAGTGATAGAGCGTCGCCAGGTTATAGAGGCGCTCCGCCACGCGCGGGTCACGGTTGCCGGCTGCCGCGCGTGTAAGCTTGAGCGCCCTTCGGCACAGCGCCTCGGTGCGAGGGTACGACCCAACATTCCAGAGTACGCTGGCCTGGTCTGTCAGGCGCTGAGCCTCAGCCAACAGTTGATCGGCGTGTCTCGCCATCAGTCTAAAGTTCCTATTCTTCGCGGATACCGCCTACGCCAGTGGTACATCCGCCTTCGCCAGCGCGTCGCGAAGGACAGCTCGCAATCGCATCTGTTCCGACGGAAGGTCGCGAGGATCACATACGATGGCGACACGGATCGTTACGGCGGCAGCAGTCAGGCCCGTAACCCCCAGCGGCCTGGGCGGCTCCTTCAAACGGCGACATTCGCTCGCGAAAAGCGCTTTGCCCGCCTGAGCGATCACCTCGAGAGCACGGTTAAGGTCGGCTGCGGCGCCAAGAGACAGTTCTACGAACTCCTCAACCGTGTGTCTCGATAAATTGGTGATCGTGCCTATGTCGCCATTCGACAAGATTACCAGTTTACCCGTTGTGTCGATGAGGCGCGTAACGCGCATTCCCATCTCCTGAACGCGTCCGGTAACTCCTCCGATTGTAACGGTATCTCCGACAATGAACAGGTCATCGATGATGATGAAAAACCCCGAGATCACATCCTTGACGAGTTTCTGGGAGCCGAAACCGACGGCCAGCCCAATGACACTGGCGGTGGTTATGAATGGCATGATATCAAAGCCCAACGCCTTCAACATAGTCACTCCGAATACAAAGAGGAGGACATACGAAACAATGCTCTTGCAAAGACTCCTCATCGTCTGCAGCCGACCGGTACGCTCCTCGGTCAGCCCGAGCAGGTTTTCGCGCATCATCACGCGTCCGAGGACGCTGTCGATAAGGCGGTTCACCACGATCCTCAGCACCAGGTACGCCAGGAGTATCGCTGCGATCTGAACGAGCGACTGCAATGCAGTCTCTGTCGAGTGGCGCCAGAACGCAAACCAGAACTCGGCCGAGAGCAGTCGTCCGGCGGATCGATTCATCGGATCACGAACCCTTTCACAACTTACCAGCCATAGGGATGCGGGCAAACGAGTTCCCACAAAAACCACTCATCACATAACTAGACAAACGTATCACTAATGTGTTATCCTGAGGGACAAAGTAAACATTAGTCCACTATAACAAGTGTCCGGCGGTGACCGCACCGAGGAGAAAACCGCGCTCGTCGGACGAGGAGGATCGTATGAACCTGAGCATACCCGATGCCGCTGCCGATCTGGGAGTCTCCGAGACGCGATTGCGAAGAGCCGTGACCGAGAGCGCGATTCCAACCCTCTTCGAGTTTCGCAAGACCCGAACGGGAGTTCGCAAGACCACGGTACTCGCGCCAAACGTCATTGCGCTACTGCGAGCGCGATTCGAACCTCCTGTAGACTGTGCCTCCGAAGCGACGCCTTCCCAGGCGTACATGCCCCTCGCTACTGCCGATTGCTGCGATACCGCGAATTCTGAGGCCGAGACAAGTGAGATGCCGTCTATCGCACCCGATGCGGTTCCGATCATAACTCCTCCGACCGTTCCATATTCACAGTTCAACGCGCTGCTTTACCAGCATAACGTTCTCAAGCAAGAGCTGGAGCGTATCACGGAGTATCTGGACGGTTGCGATCGCCTACTCGGAGAGATGGTGAATTCGATCGCGGCTCTCGATGAGCGTACTCGGATGTTCGAGTCGTATGCGGCACGAGCCGGCAGGAGCGCCGGTTCGGTCGCAGGGGCGGTCCTGTCCGTTACTGCTCGATTTCGGAACGCACTGTCTGCCCGACGCTCGGACGCAATCTCGGCGAGACAGCCAACGGATATCCAGTTTGCCGGCGCATTGGCCGGGCGGTGAGGTGAACATGAAGTACGAAATTGAGAAGGTGGGTGAGTCGGGCCGCCTCTACATCGAAGAGGAAGATCTGCTGGGCGTCATGCCATGCAAGGATGGCACCCATGCAGTGGAATTGAGTGTCCGATATCGCAAACAGTACCAAGCGGATGAGTCATTTGAATGGCAGGGTCCGGATAAGGATCTACTCCTTCGATTGGTGACCCGGCAGGCAATGGAGATCGTGGACAAGGAGCGCCAGGTCCAATCCGCGTTCTGCACGGACTGTTACGACTACGGCAAGGTTCCGGAGCCGCCCAGGGACTGCCTGCGATGTCAACTCCTGTCTGCGTGCCGTAGAGCCGGTCAGGGAGACTTTCGAAAGGTCCGGCCCGCGACGAAGGAGGGCGGACCCGGGTTCGGCTACGGGACGGTCATGATGCTCCTGGTCCTAATCTGGTGGTGGACGCTGTGCCAATGGGCGAACGCTGCTACGCAGACGAGAGTATTGCAGGAGCAGTTGATCGGCTGCAAGCAGTCATTGCGCTGAATGCAAATAGACTGGAGAGGAACTTCCGGATTCCACCACGCGTACCAACTACGAGCGCGGATAGCGAACGAAAGCACTGTACGAACTCGAGTCCACGCGAACAATCGCTCCGTCGAGGAAGACGAGCGACCCGGAACTGCTGCGATAGCATGCAGCCTTCAGCCTATGAACAGACACAGGGAGAACGGATAATGAGTATGGCAGAGGCAGTGACAACTGCA
The DNA here is from genome assembly GCA_038211235.1 of Chthonomonadales bacterium. GTDB lineage: Bacteria > Armatimonadota > Chthonomonadetes > Chthonomonadales > Chthonomonadaceae > DATGJU01. The sequence continues at coordinate 11,897 of JBBQVV010000074.1, forward strand.
AGCTTTGAACAGGAAGTTCTAAAATCGGAGGTCCCGGTGCTTGTGGACTTCTGGGCGGAGTGGTGCGGCCCTTGCAAGATGATCGCCCCGCACCTGGATAAGATTGCCGAAGATTACGGCGACAAGATCAGGATCCGCAAGGTAGACATCGATGAAGAGCGCGGACTGGCAGAGAAGTACCGCGTGGAATCCATTCCTACCCTTATGTTTTTCAAGGACGGCAAGCTGGTGGACCAGTTGATCGGTGCGCGGCCGCCTAAGGACATTACCAGCCGGCTGGACAACCTGATCCAGGCTGCGTAGTCCGCCGCGATGCCGGCGCTTCATGCGAACGGGAGGATGCAACGCCTCGTACGCTGTTTTTGACCATATAGAGATGACTTATGAAGAAGAGCCGCCCAAATGGGCGGCTCTTGTGAATCGAGTTCCGGGCGGCCTATTTTGCGGCCGCGCGCACGTCTCTTAGTAGTGGAATCGATCGCAAATTGGAGATGAATACGTCCACACAATAGAGGTTGAACAGTTGTGCGTCGGTCGCTGTCTTTATATCGGGATGGTCTTTTTCGTACTGGTCGCGCTCCATCTTCGTTGCGATTGAAATCTGTTTAGTACTGAGGATTCCGCGGCACGCGGCTGCCACGATCTTGATGTTTGCCGTATTGAGATCGTCGCGTTGCTTCAGGAAGTCGGCCTGCAGCTTCTTCATTCGATCGTCAAAATCCCTGGGAATTGCCACGCCGGCAAGCGCCCGCTTCCGAACCTCGTGCACTTCCGACGCAGACGCCACAAATATTGAAGCGCCAAGTGCATTAACCTTCTTGTCGTAGTCTGCCTGCGCGTTCGTTAGCGCCGCGACCAGCTTGTCGATCTGATCAGGCTGGAGCTGTAACGGGTTGATGACTCGAAGACGCTCAATGTCATCGAGATCGGAGACGACCGCGACCGCGTCCGTTTTCTGTTTCGCCTGCTCCTGTGCCTCGACAGGGACAATCCGAAAGAGGGACATACCGGCCAGTATCGATCCCAGGCAAAGCACCGCCGCCGCGAATCGACGGATTTGCGCGCTTCGAACCTCTGTCTTCATGTCAGATCCTCCTTCGGAAACGCATTGGCTGAAATCCAGGCGCAGCGATGCCGCTCAGCTATCGCTGTTGTACTCTTTGCTATCGTCGATTGGGACGAAACTGCCTACCGTGTGGTTACCGTTATTCTACCATCGGGCGTGTCTTCGTGTCTGCAGCGTTGCCGATAGCGCGCGATCGGCCAGCCAACGCGTTTACCTTCTTCGGCGGGCAGGTCTTTCCAGGCAGCAGCGTGAAACCGATTTCAGCGAAGCGCGTCGAGACTATCAGTCGGGATCGTCCTACTGTCTGTATGCTATACTGACAGCATCCGGAGAACTTCGTTCGGGTGGGCGACGGCTCGACGAAGGACGGCATCGATTCGATCGCCGGCGCCGCGCAAGCAGGAAGCAGGTTGAGTAAAATGGCGAAGGGAAGCAGGCGGCCGATCATTGTCGGTCAGGACGGGATCCCTATGAGACCCGTCCGTCCGTGGCGCCTACTGATCGGCTTGGGTATTCTGTTCGCGCTGTTCATCGTGGTTCACAACGGAGCGCCGCTCTATTGCGACTGGCTCTGGTTCCGAGAGGTTGGCTATCCATCCGTCTTCACCACCACGATCGCCGCTAAGACAGCTCTTTACCTTATATTCGGTGCATTCTTCTTCGTCTGCTTCTTCGGCAACCTTTGCATTGCGGGCCGCGTTACTCCAGACACTGCGAAGCGGTTTCTGATGGATCGCTTCGGACCGCAGATCGGAAGATCGCTCCAGCGATGGTTTGGATGGATCTTACTGGCTGCTTCCGCCTTCCTGAGTCTCTGGGCCGGTCGCATCTTCTCCGAAAACTGGTCCGCATGGCTTGAATTCACTCACGCCACCGCGTTTGGGGTGAAGGATCCGGTCTTCGGAGTCGACGTCAGCTTTTACGTTTTTCAGCTTCCTTTCCTGCACTCGCTTTGGGCCTTCTGCCTCGGAACCCTGCTCGTTACCCTACTGGCAGTCGTCCTCTACCACTTCGCGAATCGCGCGGTCGAGACATTCGCCGGTCTGCCGAAGGCGCCCCCAGGCGTGCGCGCGCAACTCCTGATCCTGATTGCCGTCATCGCCCTGGCACAGGCTTACGGAACACACCTGGGAAGCTATGACCTGTTGACGGCGGACAACGGCAAATTCAACGGCGCGGGTTACGTCGATGTGCACTTCAGACTGTTCGCAATTCGCGCGCAGGCAGCGCTATTGGTAGCGCTGGCGATCGCATGCCTCGTGCCGATCTGGCGAGGCAGCGGCTTCCGTTGGCCGGTGCTCGCCGCGGGGGCATGGCTGGCTGCGGTGGTTTTGCTTGGCAATGTTGTTCCCGGCATCGTTCAGAAGACATCGGTCGAGCCGAACGAGTTCTCGATGGAGCAAGAGTTTATCCGGCGCAATATAGAGTTCACGCGACGCGGGTTCAACCTTGAGACTGTGCAACGAATCGATGATTTTCCGGCGGATGAGAGCCTAAGCGCCGCGGGTATTGCGACGAATCGTGATACGTTGGACAATGTGCGGCTTTGGGATCATCCCTACCTGAGTAAGGTGTATTCTCAACTCCAGGCTGTAAAGAACTACTACAAGTTTGAGCGCGAGGGCGTCAACGGTCAGCGTACCAACAACATCGATGTCGATCGCTACCTGATCGGCGGCAGACAGCGTCAGGTCATGTTGGGCGCACGTGAGATGGACACGGGCGGCCTGCCTGAATTTGCCCAGAGCTGGCAAAATCAACGCCTATCATACACGCACGGTTACGGCGTGGTAATGAGCCCGGTCAACAAGACCATTCAGGGACTCCCGGACTACTTTCTCTCCGGGATACCGGTGACGAGCTCCGCGGAGGCTCCCGAGCTTCGTGTAACGGAGCCGCGAATCTACTACGGGCAGATCGAACACAGCTACATTTTCGCGAATACGGAACAGCCCGAGTTCGACTATCCGTCCACGGGCGGCTCAGCGTCCGGAGCGGCACAGGACCATACGGCGCGGTATCAGGGAAGGGGCGGCATTCCCATCGGCAACTCAGCGCTTGCGCGCTGGGCATTCAGCCTGCGGTTGGGCGATGCAAACATCCTCCTGACGCATAGCTTTACTCCCAATACACGCCTTCTTTTTCGCCGTGACATCCGCGACAGAATCCAGACAGTTGCCCCGTTCGTTCAACAGGACGGGGATCCCTATCTGGTCGTCAATCCAGACAACGGACGTCTAATCTGGATCGTCGACTGCTACACGGTTACAGACCAACTTCCATATTCGACTCCGGTGAAAATGGACATCAACGCTGCCGGATACATCGACGCAAACTACGTTCGCAATAGCATTAAAGCAACTGTGGACGCATACGATGGCACGGTAGGCCTCTATGTCTCAGACCCGAAGGATCCGATTGCTCAAACTTATGGGCGTATCTTTCCCGGCCTGCTGCAGCCGCTCGATCGAATGTCACCAGGCCTGCGCGCCCACCTCCGGTATCCAGAGGATCTGTTCAGGCTGCAGCGATCGGTCTACGCTGCGTACCATGTGGACGATCCGAGGATATTCTACTTCCGCGAGGATTCGTGGGCGATTCCCACCGAGCCAAACGCGGACCCCAGCGCGTCGAGAGAAGGAAACGCGCCGCAACAGATGGAACCGTATTACGTGATCATGCGGTTGCCGGATGCGGCGGACAAGAGGTCCGTGCCGGGTGGACGCGGTTCCGAAGAGTTTCTGCTGATGAGCCCGCTGGCTCCGGCGAAACGCGAGGGACAGAACATCCTCGGCTGGATGTGCGCGAGGTGCGACGGCGATCACTATGGCGAGCTTGTACTCTATCGGTTCCCGCAACAGGTCTCGGTCAACGGTCCGTCCCAGGTGATCGCGTTCGTCAATAACGATCCAAGCATTTCATCACGATTGACGCCGCTGCGGCTTGGCGGATCGAGCGCTTCGTTCGGCAACCTGCTTGTGATCCCTGTCGAGAAGTCGCTCCTGTACGTTGCGCCTCTCTACGTCGAATCTACGACCGGCGCCACGAGCCTGCCGAAGCTGCAGAAAGTTGTGGTTGCCTTCGGTGACCGCGTCGCCATGGAGGACACGCTCACCGAAGCGCTCGCGGATCTGTTCCCCGCCGACCGCGCTTCTCCGCCACCGACCGCAGGTTCAACGGCACAGCCTTCTCCGCCGACCGGTCCGCATACCGTGGTGTCACCACAGGTTCAAGCGACTGTTCGGAAGCTTACCACTCAGTACGATACGGCGCGTCGAAAGCTCTCGGGGGGAGACCTTGCCGGCTACGCCGCCGCGATGAAGGAGGTCGAGCAGACGCTCGACGTGCTAAAGCGCCTGGCGGGTGCGAGGTAGGCGCTTGCGCCCGAAATAACCACGGTTCGACGACGCGTGTTTCCGCGGGCGAGTGCTCGATCCAACGCGGTGTGGCCGGGACCGATCGTGTGGCGATAGCGAATTGTCCGCGCGACCTCGCCGCGGCGGCGAAGCGCTTTGTGAGAGGAGCACTATGGGCCTGCTTCTGTCTCCAGACCATACCGCAACACTTACCGATCCGCTCACCTGGAAAGACAACCCGTTTGTAACGCGCGACCTGCGCCGCGACATCAAAAAGCGCCAGCCGTTCATCTCCTTTTGCTGGATGTCCGGGGTCCTCATACTCGCGGCGTGGGCGACATCTCTTCTCTGGTCCGTTCAGGCTGCAATGCACGGCACGCCGCTCTTTATTGGCGGAGACCTGGGCACCGGGCTATGCGTGATAATCAGCGGGGTTCACATCTGGTTCATAGTCGGCGCCGCCCGGAAGCATACGACCCGGCTGTTCACAGAGGAGTCGAACCAGAACACGCTGAGCAGCCTCCTGATGCTACCGGTATCACCCTTCCAGATTCTAGTGCAGACGATGGCTTATCCATGGGCAGCTGCGATGAGAATGGCCGTCGCACTGCTGCCGGTGTATGTCCTCTGTGTGGGAATAGACGGGCCTAACTGGTTAGAGCTGGCGATGCTCTACCTGGTGTTCGCAATGGCAGCTCTATCGGTTCCCTATTGGAAGCGCCCGGCTCTTAGTGAAAACATCGCCATTCTTGCGCCGCCGAAGAGAGGCGTGTTTGGCGGCGCGTCGCGACAGGGTTCCGTTGGACAGGACACGGCCTCAAGGAGCGCCGGCACGTCCGGAGCCCTTGCGTTTCGGCTGTTTTTGATTCCCGTAATGCTTTCTTGGATCTTCATCTGGAGGCTCGGCGGCATGTCCGCCGCCCAGGAGACACTGCACCAGTACCTCCCCAACTCTATCATATCGCTGCTGGATTCGGTGATTATCTCCTGGCCGCTGCTGTGCGCACGACTACTGATCACTCCGCTTGACTGGTTTGGGATTGGTATCATCCCTCTGCCGTTCGCACTTGTGTTCTTTCTGCTCAGTCGATATGTCCAACTGGTGCGCGCCAGCGAATTCCTCAGCGTTGGGGCGTACCGCGATCTGCCCATCCAGTCCACCTATTTGCCGCGACTCCGGCTCGTTGCGGGCTTGAGGATCGCACAGGCACTCGTCGTCACCGGTTATCTCTGGAAGTTGGCAGTCGTAAACGGAGCCCTGGGTTTCCTGTCGCCACCGGTCGGTGGAGCGAATCCCCCCGGTCTTGGCGGCTTTGCGATACTGGTGCTTCTATTCGCGGCGACCTGGGGCATCATCCGTGGAGTGTCTCTCGGACAGTGGCATCAGCGCCCGCTGATCCGTGGCGAGCGGTACATACTATGCCGCAATTCGCTGGTCGACGTGGCGCGCTATCTCCTAGAGCCATTCCTCTTCGCGGCGGCCTTCTATCTTACCTGTTGCCTGCTAGGGCGTACGGTGCCGTTCCCTCCGCTGGTGAATGCCACGGCCGGCAATCTCGGCTCGCTCTTCCTGCAGGCCTGGTTGATCGGGTTGTCGGGCGCTGTGTTCAGCTTTGGCGTCTCTCGCTTCTTCGGCCCACTTGGCTATGCTTTTCGTTTCGCGATACCGGCAATGATCGGCATCGCCGTCTACTACAGCGAGTCAACCGAGATTCAGGCCTGGCTCACCTCTTTTCCGCGGATTGCGCACTCGCTCGCATTCATTCCTCATCTCAGGAGACTGGAGATATTCAGTCCGTTCCTTGGCATCGTGCACTCCACGGCAACTCGGACCGGCTCCGTATCCAGGCTCCTTCCTGGATCACCGACATGGCCCGCGTGGGTCGCCACAAGCCTGGCCCTGGGAGGAGCGCTCTGGCTGCTGGCGCACCTGCTCGGCAGGCGCGCAAACGCAGCGGAATCGGCGGCAGTTACGCTGGTCTTTAACCCCACCGTGCTCGGCCGGGAGGTGTTCAGCGATCCAGTTCACCTAAAGCGCGAAGGGGTCGGCCGCATCGATACGCCCGCTGCCCAGGCGCTCATCGCGCGACTACAGCGTATCTGGGACAATGCCATCGTCACGCGCGAGCTGCGCGCTCGGCTTCGGGGGCACTGGGAGGCCAATGTCTTATGGACGGCTTTGTGCATGGCAGCGGCATTTTCGTTCGTCTTCTTTCACCCCATGCTGGCAACGTGGCCGGTGATCTTAGGGGGCTGGGTCGCATACGCGCTTATGGGTTCGATGAGCAGCGCGATAACGAACACGGCAGCTGGAATCCTGGGCTGCTGGTACATTGTGCTTTTCGTGATGACGCTTTGCAGCGCGTTCAGCACCAGCGGGGCCTTCTACTCCGAAACGCAGAAATCAACGCTTGGATTCCTGCTGTCCACCCCGATGAGTACCCGCTCGATCGTCCTAGGTAAGGCTCTGGGCATTCTTGGCCCGAGCATCTGCGTCCTCGGTTCCATATCGGCGTGGACCCTGCTCCTGACGATACTGTTTATGCCCCTGGTGGGTCCGCTCGCGCTGCTCGGTTGGTTTTATGCTGTGCTGAGCGCTCTGACGTTCTACCTGATGGTGAACTCTATTACCTTCACCATTTCAGCGATGTTCCCGAAGCTCTCGATGTCCGGATCGGCCTGGGTCTGGATGCTTCTGTTCTGGTTCGGCAGCGGACCGCTCCTGTGGGTCTATGGGATGATATCACTCGCGCTGGTCGCGGCGGGGCTGCAGGGCACGTCTTTGTGGTTCGCCTTCATTGCGCTGGGATGGGTGCTCATCGTGCTCGCATACGTGATCTCGACAAGCTGCATCCACTCGATGCGGCGGCGAGACCTTGTTTTCGCCACGTCCAAGCGTGGCAACTGATTCGTAAACTTGAGGAGATCCATGAAAAAGGCCACGCTGACGTTGGATGCCGACTTTATCGTTGCGGAGGTAGATCCACGGCTATTTGGCGGCTTCGCGGAGCACATCGGCAGGCATATCTACACGGGAATATACGAGCCGGAGCATCCGACCGCCGACGGACTGGGATTTCGCAACGACGTAGTCGAACTAGTCCGCGAACTTCAGATGCCCGTCATGCGGTATCCGGGCGGCAACTTTGTCTCCGGTTACCGTTGGGAGGACGGCGTCGGGCCGAAAGACCAGCGCCCCAGCCGGCTCGATCTCGCCTGGGGCGCCCTGGAGTCAAACCGGTTCGGTACCAATGAGTTCACGGACTGGTGCCGCAGGGTGGGCGCGGCGCCGATGCTTGCGGTGAACCTTGGTACGCGCGGTCCCGAGGCCGCGCAGGCCCTGGTCGAGTATTGCAACCATCCATCCGGCACATACTGGAGCGATCTGCGTGTAAGCCATGGCTGGTCTCAGCCTCATGCCGTCAAGCTCTGGTGCCTGGGAAACGAGATGGACGGCGCATGGCAGATGTGTCAGAAGACGGCATGGGAGTACGGACGGATCGCCACGGAGGCTGCCAAGCTGATGAAGTGGACGGATCCGAGTATCGAGACGGTCCTGTGCGGCTCATCGGGGCGGACGATGAGGACCTTCGGCCGCTGGGAGTGGGAGGCTCTACACGAGGCCTATGAACAGACCGACTATCTCTCCCTTCACACCTACTATGGCAACACCGACGGAGATACGGCCAAATTCCTAGCGCAGCCGGACAACATGTCGGACTTCATTTTGGAGGCCGTCGCCATGTGCGATGCCGTCGCCGCGACGAAGAAGATTCGCC